>JAGOSC010000002.1 GCA_018062515.1 Candidatus Omnitrophota bacterium | reverse complement strand
TCATACGTATGTGAACCGGTGGTAACCGCAATGGTCTTCACCCGCGCATTGTTTCCAGCTTGAACATCGATAGACATGTCTCCAACATATATGGCTTGGTCCGCCGATAATAAAAATTTTTTTAAAATGTTGACCAGCAGATCTCCAGCGGGCTTTGGATTCTCAACCTTATCACCGCATAAAATATAATCAAATTGATCTCTGATATTTAATTGTTTTAAAATCATGTGCGCAAAACGCGTCGGGCGGTTACTGGCGATGGCGATCAGATAACCTTTTTTCTTTAGATCGACGATCAATTCTTTCGCGCCGGGGAGAAATTTAACCCCGGATTTTATGGAGACACGATGGTGTTGACGAAACACAGAAAGCGTTTTATCCAAATCACCTTCACGGACAAACCGCGAAATCAGAACACGCTCTCCCCAACCCACACTGCTGGCAATCACCTCATGGGCCAGCGTTTCATAACCCATGTAAGTCAATGCGTGATTAACACTTTGCGAAACCGCTTTAAACGCGTCGACCAAAGTTCCATCCAAATCAAAAATAACTAACTTAACATTTCGTTCCATTTTGAAACCTGATTATTTTTTCAGTGAATAAAGAACTAATAATCCGCCCAAAGCAATAATAAATCCAACCGAACCTCGGAAAATCACCGCCAAATCATCAAACCATAAAAGAATAAATGTGACGCCAATCAGCACCGCAAAACAACCAATCAAAAACTTAACATACGTCTTATCCTTAAATTTTTCGAATTCTTCTCCCATGATTATCCTGCCTTTCTTTGTTTGCGTGTATTGTGAACCGTGGGCCTGCATTTCCACCGTCGATGCATCCAACCCCACTCATGCGGATATTTGCGTATGTACTTTTCTATAATCTGCGTAATTCTGTAAACATTATCGTGCAGCATCTGCTCATTGTCAGGATTATCGATTAGTGTGGTCTCAGGTTCAATAATAATCCGGTGCATTCCATTATCCTGACGGACAATAAACATAAGAATAATCGGCGCGCCTGTACGCTTGGATAATATAACCGGCCCCGTCGCTGTGGCCGCTTCCTGGCCGAAGAAATCAACAAAAACACAACCCGCGCTGCCGGAGTTTTGATCAAGCGGGACAAACAACACTTCATTCTTGCGCAACACTTCTAAAGACATGGAAACACATTGCTGGCGCGGAACCGCATAAATGGTGTTTAACCCCGCCGCTGTTCTTTTTTCCAGCAGATATTCCTCCATCTTCTCATCACGGGCAGGACGGATAATCGAATTGATCTTATAACCGCGAAGCGCACAATAAAACATCATCAACGGAAAATTCCCAAAATGCGCGGTAACGACAATCGCCCCTTTTCCTTTTTTCAAAGCATTGTCGAGATGTTCCTTACCGTCCATGTAAACCATTTGCGTTACATTTTCCGGATGAACAAGATAATAAGACATCTCAATCATCGCCAATCCTAAATTACGAAAGCATTTTTTCGTGATGCTCTTTATTTCATCGGCAGTCTTTTCCTGCCCAAAAGCAGTCATCAGACTTTCAGCCGCAATACGACGATGCCGTATAATAAACGGGTAGCCTATAGTAATAAAAATGACGGCTAATCCGCGCACGATCCAGTACGGCAAGTATTTCAGCAGCCATGAAAAAAAATAAAGTCCCCGGCGAGCTAAGGCCCGCTGGAACGTTTTGACGTATTTGTTCTTACTCATGTTATTTTTAAAATCGGGTATGGTATCGTGCTTGGCCTAACGATTTAAAATACCTTGAATCGTGACAATTAACGTTTCGGCATTGACGGGTTTTGTCAGATGCGCTTCCGCGCCGGCTTTCATCTCCGCTTCAATATCATCCTGAGAATTTTTCGATGTGAGAAAAATGACCGGAATGCTTTTCGTTTCAGGATCTTCTTTTAAACGTTTACAAACGTCCCGTCCTTTAATACCGGGAAGAATCACATCCAATAAAATAAGATCCGGTTTTTGATGCTTAGCTATGTGTATTCCATCCTCACCCCTATTTGCCGTCAACACCAAATAACCTTGAGCGGTCAAGACAGGCCGTATTGTGCGGATTAAGACTTCATCATCATCAACGACCAGTATACTTTGCCATTGTCTATTCTTGGAACGGAAATGTAATTTAACATCCGATAAACTAAAATAGCCGGCAAAAATAAACGCGCCTAAGATATACGTCAAGGAAATCAAATCCGGGAATCGAAAGACAAGCATCAACAAATAAATTCCTAAAATTATGTTCCCCACAACTATTATCTTCCTGGCCATCTCGCTTTTCTGACAAACCCCCAGGGCCGCTACAAATAACAGCGCGAGTAAGAAAGACAATACCGTCCCATAAATAAAGAAATGCTCATTTCGCGAATAAAGAATACATAAAGATAATGAAGTCACATACAATAACGCCAAAAATAATCCGATTGTTTTGATTGCTTCGTATCTTTTCTTTAAAAGCGCCATAATTTATTCCTCATTATAATTTTTATTTTTCCGGTGTTATACTCAGCGGTTATGAAAATAATCATCTAAAAATATTATAAATATGAATGACACAGAAAGAAGTTTAATTTTTGCTTTTTGAAAATAATATCCATAGTATACACCCGAGGCATAAAAATACAAACGCATTACCGAATTTTGTGTAAAACGTTAACGTTTCACTGAGCGGAACATCGACCACCGTTTGTCCTTGAATATTCACCGACGTTCCATGCTGATCCTTAATTTGAGTTAAAATCCGGCCATAAGGGTCAATAGCATTGCTCAAACCGGTATTGGCGGAACGGATTAAACTACGGCGATTCTCGACGGTACGAAAAAGGGATGAACTTAAATGCAAAGTCGGCGCCTTTGAGTCTTTAAACCAGGCATCATTCGTCATATTGATCAAAAGCTTTGCCCCAGCGCGGACAAAAGGCGGCGACATACCAGCAATTGTATCTTCAAAACAAATCAACACGCTAAAAGGCTTTCCATTTATTTTAAAGACGGTAAAATCCTTACCCCGGGTAAAATCAGAAATGGGAACCCATTCCGCTAATGAGCCGATTATATTCCTTCCAGGAAGAAATTCTCCAAAAGGAACCAAATGAATTTTATTATATTGCTGCGCAATAGTCCCGTCGGGATTCATCAGCATAACCGTGTTGAAATAATCTTCATTTTTATGCTCAATCGCGCCTAATAAAATAGGCCGTTTCACTTCACGGGCTAACGCTTCAATTTCACTAAACAATGCATCATCTTCACCTTTGATTCCTGGAAATGATGTTTCCGGCCAAATAATTAATTCCGGCTCCTTTAATGCCACTTGCCGCGTCAATGTTTTATGCGCATTCATTATCATTGGCCAGGCAAAGGGTTTCCACTTCATATCCTGATCAATATTGCCTTGGACAATTCCAACTCTCAATTTCTCCGACGACAATGACTCTCGTAACCGAATAACTCCATAAAAAAAATGGCCCAAAAATACAATCAAAAAAATGCAGCGGAACCAAAGCCAATCTGACCCGGATGATTTGCGGTGCTGAAAAATTTCCTTTAAAAAGATATTGGTCATTACAATCACAAATGACACGCCAAACACGCCGCTAAAATCCGCGATCTGAATGCTGATGAGATTTCTGAATTGTGAATGTCCCAAACTGATCCAATCAAACCCGGTGAACAAATGTGCGCGGATAAATTCCAGGACAACCCAAACAGACGGCAGAAATAATAATCGCCGAGACGGCGACATGAGTTGAGAATAACAATAGGCCATACCGAATAAAGCGTAATATAATGCTAAATATAACAGCAAAACAATGACACCGACGGCAGCTACGACGGAAAACCATGCCGTCACGTGAAACAGCCAATACAGTGTTCCCAAAAAAGTTAAAAATCCAGCCAGAAACCCTATTCTAAAGCCTTGCCCCAGCGTTTTCCCGTCGAGAACGATCATCAAAGGAATGAGAGCGATCCAAATCAAAATCGATATCTCAAGACGAGGAAAGGCCATGGTCGTCAATAAGGCCGTTAAGAAACAATAAATAAAATTCTTTAAATGGATGGGAATTTTCATACGAATCGGGGCTGGTTAGAAAATAGACATGTCATCATCGTCGATAAAGATGACCGATGAATGTGTGCGCTTATTCCCCGCAGCATTTTTTATATTTTTTTCCGCTGCCGCACGGACACAGATCATTGCGTCCCACTTTCGGCCCTTCATTGCGGGCGGGAGCAATCTTCTGTACTTCTGGGGGACGTAGCTGATTATCTGACGAGGAAGAAGCAGCCGTTCGTGTCATTTTCCTAAAATCTTGGGCCTCGTCATGAACTAAATTCTGGGGCAAAGATCCAAACACGCTTTTAATACGATGACCGGGACTTACGGGCTGCAATTTCAAAATTAATTCGGCAACTTCCTGATTGATGGACGCGTGCATGGTTTCGAACATAAAAAATCCTTCTTTTTTATATTCGACCAAAGGATCACGCTGACCGTAGGAACGCAAACCAATACCTTCTTTAAGCAAATCCATAGCGTAAAGATGATCTTTCCATTTGGAATCGATCGTGTTCAGCATCAACATTCTTTCCATCGAACGCATCGCTTCAGCGCCGAATTCTTTTTCCCGCTGACTATAAAAATTGTTCAAATCATTCATAATGATCTGAAGAATTTCTTCCTGGGGCTTTCCTTCAAGTTGATCTTTATGCGCCGACATATCATAGTGAAACGCGGTTTTAAGATAAGTATTAAGTCCGTCAAAATTCCACGCATTCTCGTCGCCACGAGCGGTAAATAAATGTTCATTAACCATCGGAGAAATGACATTCTGAATGGCTTCAAAAATAAGATATTTAATATCTGAACTTTCGAGAACAAGACGCCGTAAATCATATACAACTTCGCGCTGGCGATTCATGACATCGTCGTATTCCAACAAATGTTTACGGATTTCAAAATTATGATTTTCGACTCTCTTCTGCGCATTTTCCAAGGCCTTATTGAGCCACGGATGTTCCAACACTTGGCCTTCTTCCATGCCCAATTTATCCATAAAACCGATAATCCGGTCCGAGGCAAATAAACGCATCAAATCATCTTCCAAAGAAACGTAAAATTTGGAGGCGCCGGGATCACCCTGACGGCCTTGGCGTCCACGGAGCTGATTATCAATACGTCGGGATTCGTGCCGTTCCGTTCCTAAAACATATAGTCCACCTTGCTCAAGCACTTTTTTCTGTTCCACCTGGCACTGCTCTTTAAATTGACTAATAAATTTCTGCGTCATTTCCGTTCGTTCGGCCTCGTCAGCTCCTTCTCTTAATTTTTGACTGACAAGATTAGCGGCCAAATATCCGGCATTACCGCCGAGAACAATATCCGTTCCCCGTCCGGCCATGTTGGTCGCGATGGTCACCGCACCAAACCGTCCGGCTTGAGCGATAATATGCGCTTCCTGCAAATGAAATTTTGCATTAAGAACGTTATGTGGAATTCCTTTTTGCTTTAGATAAGTCGATAATAATTCGGATTTCTCAATCGATATCGTACCGACGAGAACTGGCTGGCCTCTTTTATGACATTCACCAATATCCGTGACGACGGCATTATATTTTTCTTTTTGAGTTTTATATATGGAGTCTGCGTAATTCATTCTTTGCAGTTTCTTGTTTGTCGGAATAGCCACACAATCTAATTTGTAAATTTGCTTAAATTCCGTAGCTTCGGTGTAGGCCGTACCGGTCATACCGGATAATTTTTCGTACAAACGGAAATAATTCTGGAATGTGATCGTCGACAAGGTCTGTGATTCGCGTTCAATTTTAATGCCTTCTTTAGCTTCTACCGCTTGATGTAAACCGTCGGACCAGCGCCGTCCGGGCATCATACGCCCGGTAAATTCATCGACGATGATAACTTCACCTTCTTGAACGACGTAATCCACATCTTTCTGAAAAAATTCTTTGGCCTTAAGCGCCGCCAAGATATGATGCCGATGTTCAATGGTTTCCATATCATGCAGATTGGCTATGCCCAATGTCTTGGCCGCCTTTTCTTCTCCGGCTTCGGTCATTGCAATCGATTTATTCTTCTCGTCGGCTAAATAGTCAAAACCTACAGTCAAATCAATTTCTTTATGTTTGGCATCAATTTCATCGCCTTCCGTAATCCGCCGGCCTTTGAGGATTTTACTGATTTCAAATGCCTTATAATATTTATCCGTAGCTACTTCGGATGGACCAGAAATGATTAAAGGTGTCCGCGCTTCGTCAACCAAAATACTGTCAACCTCGTCGACGATGGCGAAATGATGCTGACGCTGGACCATTTGATCCTTAAAGCTCACCATATTATCGCGTAAATAATCAAAACCGAATTCATTGTTCGTTCCGTATGTAATATCACAACCGTATGCCTGCTGACGTTGGCCCGGAACCATATCATGCAGAATAACCCCGACGGTCAAACCTAAAAATTTATAAATCGGCCCCATCCATTCCATATCCCGTTTCGCAAGATAATCGTTCACCGTGACCACATGAACGCCTTCTCCCGTCAATGCATTGAGATAGGCCGGCAAAGTCGCGCAAAGAGTTTTACCTTCTCCCGTCGTCATTTCCGCGATATTTCCGCCGTTCAGGACAATTCCTCCGACCATCTGCACATCGAAATGCCGCATTTTAAGAACTCGCCAAGATGTTTCCCGGACGACAGCAAATGCTTCCGGTAAAAGTTCACTTAACACATCTTGTTTGATCTTTCGGTATTTTTCTTCAGCCTCGTCGATCTTATTATTTAAATCGCTTTTTTCTTCATTATTAAAAGAACTATTATATTTTTCCCGAAGAGCATCATATTCTTTTCTATCCTGTTCAATGCCTTTGTTATACCGGTCTTTTAAAACTCGCGTATAATCTTTGAGCTGTTCGTCCGTCAATTCCTTCATTTTATTTTCATGCGAATTGATCTGGCTGACAACCGGAACCATTTTCTTAAGACGACGGATAGATGGTAACGGAAGATCTTCAGGAACATGCAGATTAACTTTGGGATTTTGCTGATCAATCAACTTTTGGGTCGATTTAGCCGCAACTTTTTGGAGTATAAAATTGAACATAATTGATTACCTTTGGGTTAATAAAATACTTACGTTTTTTTTGCTTTCTCGCGTAAGAATGCTTCAATAAATAAATCAATACCACCGTCCATCACTTTATGGACATTTCCTGTTTCCACGTCGGTACGGTGATCTTTAACTAATGAATAAGGATGCATAACGTAGGATCGAATCTGTGAACCCCATTCGATTTTTTGTTTAACGCCGTACTCATCCGCCATGCTTTCTTCTTTTTCTTTACTTCTCAACTCGTATAAACGCGCGCGCAATATTCTCATCGCGGTTTGACGATTATGCTGCTGAGAACGTTCATTCTGACACTGCACAACAATATTCGTCGGTAAATGGGTGATTCTCACCGCGGAATCCGTCGTATTAACACTTTGCCCACCAGGACCGGATGAGCGGAAAATATCCACCCGCAATTCGTCAGGGCTGATTTGTATATCAATATCGTCTTCAATCTCAGGAATCACGTCAATTGAAGCAAATGATGTATGTCGGCGTTTATTGGAATCAAACGGTGAAATCCGCACCAATCGATGAACGCCTTTTTCACACTTTAAATAACCATAAGCCATATCACCTTCAATTTGTAAGGTGACATTTTTTATTCCCGCTTCTTCACCGGATAAAATGTCAATCGTTCGAACTGTGAAACCCTTCTCGTCGGCGTAACGCGTGTACATACGCAAAAGCATACTCGCCCAATCGCATGATTCTGTACCGCCCGCGCCCGCGTTGATACTCAAAATGGCATTATTACGGTCAAACTGCCCCGACAAAATTGTCTTGAGTTCAAGTTCATCAACGGTTTTTTCCAGCGTCGTCAATTCCGTTTCAATCTGTTTTAAAAACTCTTGATCGCCTTCCGAAACGTCCAGCAATTCCTTAAGTTCAGTCAATTTTTCCAGACCATTCTTAAACGGATCCACGCAACTTTTTATATATTTCAATTCCTTCATTAATTTATTGGACTGCTCGGAATCATCCCAAAAATTGGGCTGGCTCATTTGATCTTGAATATTTTTTATGGATGTTTCTTTGTTGGAAACATCAAAGATACCCCCTAAGATTATGGAGTTTATCTTCAACAAAGGCCATTCGTTCTTTAATATCGGTAGACATATATTTACTTCTAATATTGTATTTAGACTTAATAAAGGCGTATTATAACATAATGATTTTTGAATGCAATACGGCAAACATACCAGATTTTTCACGCATATTTTGTATTAAATATCGTTTAAATCGGCTCGATTTGCTTTTTCTTCAGCCGATAAAGAGAATTTTCCATCACCGAATGGATCAGAACATCCCCGTACCAATCTTCTATATCACGCTGGCCGACCAGTTCAAATTCAAAATTTGACTGCATGAATTCATTAAATTTCAAACGCTCCGGATAACCAGTTAAGCCCGTTTCGGTAACATAAACAGGTATATGACTTTCCAACAAAAGATTAATATGCTCTTTGTAATGTTTTAAATCTTCTTCTTTCGCTTCAAAAAGGGTTATCGGAGCACCCAAAGGTATCCGCTGGGCGTAAAATTTGATGAATAACGAATGGTCACGTTCAATAATATTCGCGCCAGGCTCTGTTACTTGTCCAATCCAACGATAAAAATCAGACAAAAGGGCATGATCATGACGGAATTTTACTGTTTCATAAATTCCCCTGTTATTAAAAACCAAAAGAAAGATGAGAAGTATGAATGCCGTATTAAATAATTTCGTATTTCTTTTATTTAGCGCGGAAAACGCATAACTTAAGGGGATAATCAAAATGATGGCTGGAATAAGATACATACGAGGAGCCGTATACCGAAAGAACCACCAAAGAGAAACCAACATAAACGTCGGAACGATAAACAAAGCGATAAACGAAGCAAACAACTTTTTCTCCCCTCTATACATGAGCCACAATCCTATGGCCGACCCCACGCATCCAACGAAGGAAATCGATTGAAACATCCAATACAAAACAATGCGAAATGAATTTAAATTAACGCGCTCTAGGGCCTGAAAAATCACCGTCTTATATTGTTGAAAAGAATTTGCCATCGAAAAATAATTTTTGTTGACCAAGAAAGGAATATAAAATGCGCTGGTTACCATAAAAATAATTAAAAAGAATAAGATTAAATTCATGTAACGGCGCTTCTTGTCGCTGCCTGGACGGACACAAAAAAGAAAAGCTATAGCCGGAAGGATGACAAACAAATCTTGTAATCTTGCCGCCCCCATTAAACCGAAACATATCCCGGCGAGAAAATACGTTACATTTCCTTCTGAATGAAAATATTGAAAGATGAACAATAATCCTAGAAAGAAGAAAAGAATAGCCAAAATGTGGCTATTACCAAAGGTTGAAACCGGCAGAAAAATCGTATTCAAGGACAATACGACCGAACCCACCAACGCCGCTTTATCATCAAAGAGTTTACGAAGAAGTAAATAAAAAATGGGGACACAAACGGAGGCCAGCAGGACATTCATGAAATTAACCGCCATGACAATATCCGTCGTGCCTATCCATTTTCCTAATCCAATAAAGATGGCACCGACGATAGCAGTCAGCGGCAAACCAGTTCCTTGAAGATAATGAATTTTTAATGTGTGGAGCGTAGCCTCGGCTTGGACAGCCAAGAATAAGCAGTCGGCATGGTATGGGCCTTTACTGATTAATGAAAAGCGGGCGAGAAAATTTAAAAGAAACAATAAAAACAGAATGAAGGTCTGCCTGGATATTTTCATCAATTCGGCTTCAGGTGGATAAGATCAAGTCCGTTAATCTAAGTTACGCTTTAGACCTTTTAGCTCAAGATTAAAATCGTCTTTACTGTCTGCGTACCGACGGGCAACGGCTTCGTCAACAAGTCCTTTCTTGACTTTTTCGACTAAAGAACGTTTGAATGAACGCATACCGAAAAGCTCTCCATCGTCGATATAATTTTGTATATCGCGGATACGGCCCTCGCGTATAAGGCGGGCGATCGTCGGTGTGACGACCATCGTTTCGTACGCTGGAATACGTCCCTTTCCATCTTTGCAAGGAAGCAGCCGTAAAGAAATGGTGCCTTTTAGGATGAGCGACAGTTGCATACGAACCTCGTCGTGAAGGTGAGGCGGAAAGAAATTGATGATACGGATAATGGTCTGTACGGCATTAATTGTGTGAAAGGTGGTCATAACAAAAGTTCCCAGTTCCGTCGCCGTGATCGCTGCCCGCATCGTATCTAAGTCCCGAATGTTGCCGATATAAACAATGTCCGGGCTTTGCTGGGTAATGTGTTTAAGCGCCTTGGGATAACTCATAACGTCGATCTCTAATTCGCGCTGATTGATCAAACTTTTATTATCTTTAAAAAGAAATTCGATAGGGTCTTCGATCGTTACAATATGCTGAGAAGTTAAATCATTAATGTACTGAATCATGCTGGCCACCGTCGTTGATTTCCCATTTCCCGCCGGTCCCGTCACAATAAACAAGCCCTTAGATTCTTCACAGAACAATTTACAGATTTCAGTAGGCAGGTTCAACTCGTCGAAGGAGCGAATTTTTGAGTGAACATAACGCGCGACCAAGGCCGCTGTCCCGCGTTGAGTAAATATGTTGACTCGGAACCGTCCGATGCCCGGCTCTTCATGAATAAAATCAATGTCCATTTCTTCTTTGAATTGTTTACGGCGTTTGTCATTCGCCAGCATAACGGTGACAATTTGATCCATTTCTTCTCGAGAAATTTCATGATCACTCAAAATATCAATTTTACCGTGGATACGGGCCCGCGGTTTGGCCTTGGTACGTAAATAAAGATCCGAGGCATCTTTTTTGACCATCAGGTGAAAATAAACTGAAGCGTTCATATGATCTCCTTAAAACCAATCTAGGATTGGCTATATCTTTTTTCTAAATCCAACAATATTTTTTTCGTCGACAGTCCTCCGCCGAATCCTGTTAAATCGCCGGAAGCTCCAATGACGCGATGGCAGGGAATAACAATAGCCAGCGGATTACGCCCATTAGCACCACCCACCGCCCGGCAGGCCTTTGGTTTTCCGACGGCGTTGGCGATGTCCGAATAGGATCTGGTCGCGCCGTAGGGAATTTTCTGCAAGGCTTTTAAAACATCTTTTTGAAAAGCTGTTCCGTTCGGACACAATTTCAGCTTGAATTCTTTTAACTGACCTTTGAAATAAGCCTGAATTTGTTCACGCGCTTCTTTTAATTTTCCGTCGTCACGGATCCAATCTGAAGCAGCGTTTGTTTTTCTTTTTCCGGTGGAAAAATTGACTTGCTTCAAACCTTCTTCATCGCCGGCAATAAGTATATCACCAACGGGACTGTTGACATAACTGAAATACATGTCGTCCTCCTCGTCACTCTTTTTTTACGAATAAATTCTTGCCTCTAAGATTTTTGTGATAATTCAGCGCAAACCGATGGGCCTCATCACGCGTTCGTTGCAGCAGCTTTAATCCTAAAGAATCTAGTGATAGTTTAACAGGATTCTTTTTATTCGGCAAAAAAATTTCTTCTTCTTTTTTGGCTAAGGAAGCTATTGGGATATCAATCCCCATTTTTACCAATTCGGCCCTCGCCGCTGAAAGCTGTCCTTTTCCCCCGTCAATCACGATCAGATCCGGGAACATCTTTCCTTCATTTTTTAACCGGCGATAGCGTCTTCGGACGATTTCCGCGATCATTTTAAAATCATCGATTCCTTCCACTTCTTTAATTTTAAAACGCCGATAGTTTTTTTTATCAGGCTTTCCGTTTAAAAATGACACCATCGACCCAACCGCCTGATTTCCCATAATATTGGAAATATCAAATGTCTCAATGCGATTCGGCGGTTTAGAAAGATTAAGAACGCGCTGCAATTGTTCGGCTTCCTTATAGTAATTTATATCGCTCGTCCCCGAATATAGCGCGCCGATCGCCCGAAGCTGATCACGCACTTTCGCCGCCTGTTCAAACTCTTTGGCAACAACATGCGCCTCCATTTCATTATGAAGCTTCTTATACAAATCATCTTTTCGGCCTTCTAAAATAAGTTTGATGATTTTAATATTGCGGGCGTACTCATTTTTACTGATTTTATTTATGCACGGCGCGTCGCATAATCCGATGTGAAAATCCAGGCACTCTTTTTCCGGAAAAGGTTCGCAGGTACGAAAATGAAATATTTTTCTGAGCAATATTAAAGCTTCACGGATCAATTGGGGATTCGTATAAGGCCCGAAATAAATGTATCCGGCTTTTCGTTTTTTGGGCCGCTCCACCGAAATTCGCGGAAATTCGTCGTCGGTAATTTGAATGAGCGGGAAGCTTTTGTCGTCGCGCAGAAGAACATTGAATTTAGGATCATATTGTTTGACCAAACTAGCCTCGAGAATCAAGGCTTCAGCCTCGCTATGAGTTCCCACAAAATCGACATCTACAATATTCTCGACGAGTATATCCGTTTTAGACATGGTTTTTTTGCCGCGAAAATATGACTGCACCCTTTTTCTTAATGAAATAGCTTTTCCGACGTAAATAACCGCGCCGTCTTTATTCTTCATTAAGTAAACGCCGCTCGTCAGCGGCAACAATTTTATTTTACTGTTTAAATCCACCATGAACATAACTCCAAATCTTTCTCGCTTGGTTGATGTTCAGAACAAAACAAATGATTCCGTAGGACAAAACACCAATCAGGCCGACGATCACTAATTTAATTTCCTCAATAGACATTATAATACTTATCCAGGAAAAATAAACGACCCCCGCCATCAACACACAAGCAATACCAATGGACAGAATGTATTTCAATAATCCTTCGGTCATACCACCCAAACGTTTGTTCATAATATAAAATAATAGAAGAAAATCAACTGTCCCCGCCAAACTACTGGCCAAGGCAATGCCTCCGATTTTTAAGGGAACCATCAAAACAAAATTCAAACCCGTGTTGATTAATAGACATATGCCAGCGACTTTTACCGGTGTTTTTGTATCCTGTAATGAATGAAACGCCGTTACTAAAATTTTAATACCGCCGAAGCTAAGAAGTCCCAACGATGAAAATACCAGCGCCGACGTCGTTATACTCGTCGAATAGGTACTAAATTCACCACGCTGAAAAAGGATCCGAATAATTGGTTCTGAAAGAAACAATAATATAACAATGATGGGACACATGATGAAAATGATATTCTCGAGGAAAAAAATTAATGTTCTCCGAATACCGGATGTATCATTTTTGCTCGCCATGCCGGATAATGTCGGCAATAAAACCGAAGCCATGGCCACGCTAAAAATTCCCATTGGAAACTGGATAATTCGATTGGCATAATAAATAGCCGAAATCCCGCCGGGGCCAACGATAGATGCCATCGACGCGCAGAATGTATCAATCAAAATGGTTAATTGATAAACTCCGCTTCCGATCATGCGCGGGACTAAGAGTTTACCGATTTTTTTCGCGCCCGGATGGGATAATGATTTCGGCATTTTCCATGTAAACCCTATTTTCTTCGTCGCTGGCCATTGAAAAATCAATTGCAAAAAACCTCCCGCTAATACGCCCAACGCCAACCCAAAAACCGGTTCGCTCATCGTCCGTGTCGAAATATAAGCGCTGATAATGACCGCGATATTTAATAAACATGGTGTAAAGGCTGGAACAGCGAATGAACGAAAAGTATACAGAATAGCCATGCTGTAAGAAGTAAGTCCAATCAAAATCAAATAAGGAAACATGAGTTTAGTCAGAGATACTGTTAGAATAACTTTTTCCGGACTATCCATAAAACCCGGAGCAATGATTCGAACAATTCCTTCCGCAAAAATAATTCCTACAATAGTGATGATACTTAGAACAATAAAGGCCAATGAAAGAACAATACTGACAAAATTCCAGAAACTCTCCTTTTCCTCTTTTTGGCGGTATTCGGATAAAACCGGCACAATGGCCGCGTTTGTGGCTCCTTCTCCAACCAAATCCCTGAATAAATTGGGAATTTTCTGCGCTACAAAGAAAGCATCGGCCCGAAAACCGGTCCCCAATAATTTAGCCAAGATAATATCCCGTATAAATCCTAGAATTCTGGAACTTAAGGTACCTAAAGAGATAATGGAGGTTGAGCGGATCAGCGCGCGATGGGAATCGGCATCCTTTATGCGGGGTTCCGGCCGTTGGAAATTATCAGTTGACATAATTGGGCCTTTTTGTTATATTTATCGCTCAATCAACGCTGTTTATGAGCTAAGATATTTCATTAAAAGGAGTTATTGCTGTGCCACAACGATATTCAAGTGCAAAAGAATTAAGAAAAAGTCAAAAAAGACATCATCACAATTTAGACATTAAGACTGATTTAAAGAAAACAATCAAAGCCTATTTGGGTAAAGTTAACGAAAAAAATAAACCCGAAGCCGCGACAAATCTTAAATTAGTCTACAAAAAATTGGATAAAGCTTCTAAAAGAGGCATTCTTCAAAAAAATACTGCTGCTCGACGAAAAGCCCGATTTTCTAAACTGCTAACAAGCATAGCTTCGTAATCAATACTTCCAAAGCATATTCCGGCGGCAAGCGGCTGCGTTTCATATTCAAATCCGCTTCTTTTAATTCCTTAAGACCTTGTTGAAAATTAGCTGATGAAATTCTTTTTTTCTGGTCGCCCCAAATCCACACCACCCCTCCCATCAACTGCAACGGATGATTACCTTCATTAATAAGGGCTGATAATACGTTCAACGCTTCCCGCGAATTTCCTGATCCGATCGACATTTTCATATCAAATACGCTTAATTTTTTTCGTCCGCCAAAAGTTAACACAGTTGCTGATTTTTCTAATTTATCCAGAAAACCTTTTTGCGACATTTCTGAACAATCAGCAATTAAAATACAATCTTTGCTGTTCGTTTTTAAAAAATCTAGAATAATATTTTGATTTTGAGCGCTGG
Organism: Candidatus Omnitrophota bacterium; assembly: GCA_018062515.1. Classification (GTDB taxonomy): domain Bacteria; phylum Omnitrophota; class Gorgyraeia; order Zapsychrales; family Zapsychraceae; genus JAGOSC01. Next base: position 86,366 of record JAGOSC010000002.1, on the reverse strand, counting down.
TTTTCTGTATATGCCGAATAATGATCAGACGTTGTTTATTCACAACCGGCAGGGTCAGGAAGGATTTTTTTAAGTCTTCGGGGGATAACTTTGTAGCGTCCAAATTATCGTAATCAAAACGCCTGGCATCGGGGCTTGATAAAATCTTGTTTCTTAATTCATCAAGCTTTTGCTCTTTGGCCTGATAATCATCACCTTTTAATAAATACATCATAGAATTAATATCAGAACTGTAGGTTTTTTTACCAGGCTTCGACTGTACGTTCAACAATACGGCGGGATAAATCGACAATAGCTTCTTTAACCGCAGATTCTTCCGTCGTCGCCTGCGATCCGGAAACAAAATACGTTGCTTCTCCGACAAAGGATTCTTCGGTCCACATTAATTCCTGAGTGTCATTGTCATACATCTCAAGATGAACGGTAATCATTACTCGATATTCTTCGACATCATCATTTTCGGTGAACCGCAATCCAACCCTGTCATAACTTCGAAGCTCACCTTTAAGGCGAAGATCAGCTGAGTTTTCGTCTCCGATTTCCAAATTACCATCGTACAAGAATCTGTTCTTGATTGCATTATGAACATCTACTTCCAACAGAGGTAAGTATAAATTACGCCGGGATTCGTCGGTAAAATCAATTTTATTCGCCATTTTCTCGACGTAAATCGAATCGATGGAAGACGGAAGAGTTGAGCTGGTCGTATATCCGCATCCCGTTAGGAAAGTTGCGCAACTTATAATCGCTAAAGCTAATTTTTTGAATGAATTCATTGTTTTTTATCAATCATCTGACGAATTTTATTTAATGATTTTGACGCCCACGGCGAATTTGGAAATTTATCGACAACGGTTTGATAATACAATTTAGCTGATTGGTACTGTTTTTGTTTTTCATAAAACTGGGCGATCACAAAATTATTCTCGGCTTCTTTGTCCCGTAATTTCTGAATCTCGGTTTTCGCGTTTCCGGATAGTTCAGCATCCGGGTAAATCTCGACGAACTCCTCAAATTCATCCACCGCCGATTGAGTCACTTTCTGATCGTAAGCCGCCCGGGTTGACCGTTTGGAATCACAGACAGCGATCTGATACTGCGCCGGTTTAATCCATTCACTATTCGGATAATCGTTGATGACTTTTTCAAATTCGTCTCTGGCCTCAGGGTACAATTGTTTTTCCTCAAGATAGAGGCCAATTTTATATTGTGAAACAGCAGCCAACGGACCATACGGCGCGTTCTTGATCACCGATCGGAAAACTTCGATGATATTATAGTCAGCTCCTCCGGTTATTGCATCACGAATCTTGCCTTTGGTCTGCTCACCGTTCAGCAATTTAACGCCAATATCGTATTGTCTTTGAATGACCTCGGCGGATCGTTCGCTGAACGGATACCGGTCGACAACTTTTTGATATTCTTTGTAAGCCGCAAAAAAATCTCCGTCATCCTCAATAATTTTGGCGATATAAAATTGCGCGTCAGGAGCTTCAACAGAACGAGGATAATGTTTGAGAAGTTTTTCAAACTCATTGGAAGACTCTTTAAATTGTTTGGCATCGTAGGCTTGCATCGCCAAATCAAACTGCTCCTTGGGAGTGTCTTTAACAGCAAATTTGGGATTGATCCATTGATTCGTTTCAGGCGTCCACATCCAAAAGGCGTATGTGTTGCCAGCGTAGGAAAAAAGAAATATTAATAAGAATAATAGTCTTTTATAGGAAGGAAACATAGAGCCAAATTTAGCACAGCGGCACATTTTTGTCAATTCCTATGCTTGGATAGGATAATTTTTGCCTAATATCAAGAAGAAAATAAGCCCCCAAAATCAATCCGTAATAAGTATAAACACTCCATACGGGGAGATTTGAAACAGCAAAATACGCGCCGGGAATTTTAGTGAAAAAAACAATACCCGCCACCATCAGGTTCATCAAAATAGTAATACAGTTGGCAAACGTAAAGGCAATATAAGGACATAGAATGCCTACGATGAGAAGGCCTATACCCAAGAAAATAATCAGTGATGACAAAGGTATGATCAAAAGATTAGCTAAAAAAACGATAGGCGTAACAAGATGAAAGTAATAAACCACCAGCGGAAGAACGCCCATGTACGCCACAACCGATAACGCCATCGATTGCAAAAAATATTTAACCACCGCTTCTCTAATTCCCCTCCTCTCAATGTTCTCATCCAACCGGAACAACTTATAAAACAAATTGAGCAACCGAGAATAAAACACAATAATAAATAATACGCTGATGAATGATAATTGAAATCCGACATCAAATAAATTAAGCGGATTCATTAACAAAATAATAACCGCGGATAAAGACAATGTATTGATGGAGTCTTGTTCACGCTCAATGATCAGGCTCATCAAAAACACCATCGCCATGATCGTCGCGCGCACGACGGGCGGCTGCGCACCCGTCATAAACGCATAAAAAATCAATAAAATCATCGTTAAGACATATTGTATCCGTCGGGAAATGGGAAATATTTTTAAAATCAAAAAAATAACAAAAGTTACAATGCCAATATTGTATCCGGATATCGCGATGATGTGCGCCACACCGGAAAGCTTGCATAAATCATAAAAATCCTTAGGAATGTCATACCGATCGCCGAGGAGAAAAGCCTGCATGATGCCCGCCTCCATCTTAGGCAAATGTCTTTTGAGAATAGAAATAAGTCGGTGTTTGATCCGAAATGAAACGTCAGCTAAAACATTTCCTTGATGCCTTTTTAGTATCTCCACCCGTCCATCTTTTTTGATACTTAAGATAAATGTTATTCCTCGCCGGGAAAGATAATCCCGATAAGAAAAATTGGTGTCACTGGAGAAGTTAAACGGCTTATGTAATTTTCCTTCTAAACGCAAATAATCACCATATTTAATATTTTCCATACGGAAAAGATTGACCAAAACCAGCCCCGATTTTTCTTTCCATTCACCTTTCGATTTGATTCTCTTTATTTCTAAAGTAAAAACCGTTTTTCTCTTCTTAAAAAATGGACGAGGCTCAACATCTGAACCGACCATTCCTTCTATCACGACGGGATTCTTCCGTTCACTATACGTAATATGACTTATATGATTAGGTTCAAAAGTTTCATAACTCCGTCTATAAACAGACCCCACCATAATAAAAATGATTAACCATAAAACGGCAGATATATTTTTATGAATAACAAAACAGTTTAAAAGTATTGATAGAAAAACGAATACCACCAAAAAAATCAACGGAATTTTAATGGCAGGATCGATGGCAATCCCTATCATTAAACCTAAACATACCCAAAAAGCTGGACGATGAACATGTCCTCTTGAAGACGATGATGGTTCAAAAATTTCTATCATGGTCCACCTACTTTTAAATACGGCTGGAACCGTTTAAAATTATTTTCCCGAATTCCGCGGATCATTTTTAATTGTTCGAGGTTCTTAAAAGCGCCATTTTTCAGACGATATTCCAAAATGGCCGACGCTGTATAGTCACCAATATAAGGAACGCTTTCCAGCTCTACTTTATCAGCGGTATTAATATCGATTTTATGATGGACCAGACCTGTGCCTGATTGATTGGTGAAATGAGTAAGAACTGGAGCTTTTTTAATGAGCATATGAAATATTGAGCCCAAACAAATAACGACGGCAAAAACCGCTAAAACGATAGTTTCATTTTTGGTGAGAATAAACATTTAACTGCCAACGGGAAATCGAGTGAGGCGCGGGGGAGCGGTTGAAGCACATTTCAAAAACTTTTTAGAAGGTTATGAAATGTGCTCTAAATAACGATGTTGGCTAATTTGCCTGGAACATACACGAAACGTTTTACTTCTTTACCGTCGAGGAAAGACTTGATTTTATCATCCGATAAAATAAGTTGTTTCAAATCCCCTTCGGTGATGCTGGAGGCAACTTGGAAACGTCCTCTTAATTTTCCATTAATTTGGGCAATGATTTGAACTTCATCCTGTTCTAAAGCCGATTCATCATAGGTAGGCCAACTCGTGAGGGCGACACAATTTGTTTGGCCGAGTTTTTCCCATAATTCTTCGCACATATGAGGCGCGATCGGCGCTGATAACAAAACAAGCGTCCGGGCAATGTGATTTAACAAGGCCTGTTTATTCAATTGGCCCTCTGCGGGTTGATATTTATCAAGACTATTCTGCAAAATCATTAAACTGCTAATCGCGGTATTAAATTTATAACTTTGAAAATCTTCGGTAACTTTTTTGATAGCGACATTAAGCTCGCGGTAAATATCCTGATCATCTTTGTCAAAATCGCTTTTCTTAAAAAGATCATTCGAGGGCTGCACACGTTTCTCGACGAGATTCCATATACGGGTTAAGAATTTCCACGAGCCTTCAATGGCTTTATCATTCCACTCCAATTGATCTTCCGGCGGCGCCGCGAATAAAATGAATACACGCATGGAATCCGATCCATATTTCTTGACGATAGCATCAGGATCGACGACATTTCCTTTGGATTTAGACATAACCTCTCCGTGTAACAGCACCATGCCTTGCGTCAACAAACGATAAAACGGTTCTTCTGTTTCAATCAAACCAATGCTTTTGAAAAATTTAGTAAAAAAACGTGAATACAAAAGATGCAAGATGGCATGTTCAATCCCACCTATATATTGATCGACCGGCAACCAGTAATTAGCTTTCTCTTTATTAAAAAGTTCATTTTTATTCTGTGAGTCGGTGTAGCGTATATAATACCAGCTGGAATCAAAAAAGGTGTCCATGGTATCCGTTTCTCGACGATATTTCTTTCCAGTTTTAGGATCAGTATAAAATTTGAACGACGCTGACGTCTCCAAAGGATTGCCTTTTCCGAATTCAATATCGTCGGGAAGTATAACGGGCAATTGATCTTCAGGAATAGGATGAGGCTTCCCTTGTTCATCATAATACATCGGGATCGGTGTACCCCAATAACGCTGACGAGAAATGAGCCAATCCTTAAGACGGAATGTAATCGTCCGCTTACCAAAATCTTTTTGTTCTAACCATTCAGAAATTCTTGTAATCGCGTCCGTACTACTCATTCCATCGAATTGCATGGAATTAATCATTACTCCTGATTCGACAAAAGCCTCTTTTAAATCCCCGTCTTTTAAATTAGCCACATTTTCCGGACGAATCACGACGGAAACAGGAAGATTATATTTTTTGGCAAAAAGAAAATCACGTTGATCGTGCGCCGGAACAGCCATGACCGCGCCGGTTCCATAATCCATGAGAACATAATCCGCCGTCCATAAAGGAACAACTTTACCATTAACAGGATTTTTTGCAAAAACGTTAAGAGGCTCTCCGGTTTTTTCCCGATCTTCACCCATACGTTCCACCATGGATGATTTCTCGACGCTGGAGATATATTTCAGGACAGCTTGTTCATTTTTTTGTCCCTTGATCCATTCTTTACATTTCGGATGTTCAGGCGCTAATACTAAATATTCAATTCCAAAAACGGTGTCTGGTCTCGTCGTGAATGTCTCTATCTCGTCGATCTTTTTACCTTGCCCATCTAAAACATCAAATCGAATCGTCGTTCCGTGACTTTTACCAATCCAGTTTCTTTGCATAGACTTGACCCGTTCCGGCCAATGATCAAGTTTATCTAAATCAGCCAATAATTCTTCCGCGAAAGCAGTGATCTTGATAAACCACTGCTCAATTTCCTTTTTCTCAACTTCGGCCCCGGAACGCCAACCTTTTCCGTCGATGACTTGTTCATTCGCCAAAACCGTATTGTCGATAGGATCCCAATTGACCAAAGATTTCTTTTTATAAACTAATCCCTGTTTATACATTTGAATAAAAATCCATTGATTCCAGCGATAGTAATCGGGATCATGACTGTACAAAAATCTGGACCAATCGTAACTCATGCCGAGCATTTTCATTTGCTCGACCATGTCGTTCATGCGTAAATCTGTCCAACGACGGGGATGATCATTATTTTTAATGGCGGCGTTTTCCGCGGGAAGCCCGAAGGAATCAAATCCCATCGGATAAAGGACATTATAGCCTTGCATACGACGGAAACGGGCCAATACATCACCGATGGTGTAATTGCGCACATGCCCCATATGCAGTTTTCCCGACGGATAAGGGTACATTTCCAAAACATAGTATTTCTTTTTTGATGTGTCAGAGCTGGCTTCAAATACTTTGTGATCGCTCCAGTATTTCTGCCATTTCTCTTCTAATTTTCGAATTTCGTGGATAACGTAGGGCATAGTTATGGTTTATTGTGTTTGTTGAGTTCTTTGGGTTTCTTGGGTTCTTTGGGTTATAAAGTTTGTTGGGTCGATTGCGTTACTCAATCAACTCAACAAACTCAAACAACTCAATTAACTCAATAAACCCGTAAGCGCTGAGCATTTTTATACTACAAAAAAGAATAAAATGCTACTTTTTTAAATCCCGAGGCCGGGTGAAATCTGAATTGGTGCCGGCGGGCACCAATTGAAGATGAGCCCACATCTATAAGCTTCCATTTTGGAAGCTTAAAAAAGCGAGGTTCCAAACGCAAAATTGGTTTTCATGTAGAATCATGTTCGCGGGGTATCGTTCTTTGCGATACAAGATCGCATCCCAGGTTTTTTTAATTCTTGAATAATTTGAAACTTACCTTATACCTATAAAACTCTATATTATTCGTAACTGAAAGGGCTCTCTTAATACGTACATCATCTTCTAAAGCAACGATAATACCTTTTACTGTTTGATTGACTTCTGCTAGCTCTTCTTTGACGTAACCCATATATCGTTGAAGTTGTCCGATAACACTATCGCTGGCACGTCCTTTCTTAAGTTCAACAACCAACAACACTTTTTTATCTTTACTAATAGCTAAAATATCAATCGGACCCGTATCGCTCGGGTATTGCTGGCCGACGAGTTCCCCATCCTCCTCATAAACATCATAATTCTTCCCTAGCTCTGTTTGATTCCAATTATGTACTAGAAAGTCTTCAAGATGCTTCTCAAGACCAAACACAGAAGGGTCTTCTACTGTTTCATCAGTTGATATAAGAGTAGCTGGGCTCTCTCCAACAATAAGGGATTCAATTTCAACATCATATTTGCTAATCTTGCTAACTGCACCAATAGAACCAGTTGAATTTTGTAATGCTTGAGACATTTCGGAACGATCAATCAATTTGGAATACCATTGCACGCCTCTTCTATGAGGGAGAACTTCACCAGGATGATAAGAGTATGACTCAACAACCTCACCGACGTAATAGCCTCCTGAGCCATTGGGACACAAAACAATATCGTTCCTTTGTATACCTTTGCAGATGGTATGTAACATCCCGCATGCAAGCCCAGCGGCGATCTTCGTCTTCTCAGGATGGTTCTCAAGAAAAATTGGAATAAACTCTTTATTAAAGTCTCGCCAATTCTCTGGCAACCTTAATGTAAGGTCAACATTAATGTCATAATCTGCTCCGATGAAATTACCCTTATAACATTCATCAGCATAACTACTTCCTCTTCCTAACATTATTCTGTAATAATTTTTCACAAATCAACTCCTCTCGTACAAAATCAAATCGGGGAGGCGGGATTTGAACCCGCGACCTCAACGTCCCGAACGTTGCACGCTAGCCAGCTGCGCTACTCCCCGTAAATATCTTAACGGATAAATAACATGACCACTGCCAAAGCTAAAATTACCGCTAAAATATACCAACCCAATCGGTTTGAACCGTACCGTAAATTACTGATAAAACCTTTTCCGGCACGATTCAGACTTTCTCCGCAAAAATGACAGGACAAGGCCTCTTCATCATGTATTGGATTTTTGCAATGGGGGCAAATGTACTCGTTCAAAGTAAAATATTATGCCATCGGAAGTGTAAGTCGTCAAAAAAAATGTTGATCGTTCGACCATTCCCCCAAAGGAGAAATATTTGATTTTTAATAAGATTTGATCTAAGATGATGTCCATGAACATCACGGTCAATGGGGCGAGACAGACTTTAGACGGAAATAAAACTCTTAATGATATTGTCCTTTCCTTTTGCCAAAATAATCGCCGAGTTATTGCCGAACTGAATGGGGAAATCGTTAAAAATCCGCGCTGGGAAGAAATTATCCTTAAAGATGGCGATACTCTTGAACTCGTTAGTTTTGTCGGAGGCGGTTAATTTAGTAACAAATCCGATTATTTAGCATTCCCAAATAAGGAAATTTGATATGCAAGAAAAAAATGGGAAGGAAAAAAAAGAAATTTCTTTCGATTGGACAAGATTTTTGTTTATTTTATTTAGTTGCATTTCTACTCTTGTTATATGGAAAAAATTTTTTAACAGTCCTCGTTTTCCTACCGAATACGGGATATTGATGATCATTTCCACCCTTTGGCAACTAGCAAAAACCTATCCAATTAAAGCGCTTGCTATATTAGGTATAATTGTATATTTAGGTTGGATTAATATCCTAGGCGATCCGTATTCTAATGACTAAATAAACGAATTTCAATACTCCGATTTCCATAACAAATCTAAATTCTATGCAGACAACAAATCACAATCAGATAATTCACGACACACCCTTGGTGATCGCTGGAAAAACCTTCACCAACCGCTTTTTTTTAGGGACCGGCAAATTTAAAAATAAAAAAGAGCTGGCGGAAAGTATTAAGGAAAGCGGTACGCAAATTGTTACTGTGGCCTTGCGCCGCATTGATCTCGAACGACATGAAGATAATATTTTAGAATATATTCCCGACGGAGTTACATTACTCACTAATACATCGGGCGCGCGTAACGCTCAAGAAGCTGTGCGCATTGCCCGACTAGCCGAAGCCTCAGGCTGCGGAAAATGGGTCAAGATTGAAGTGATTAATGATTCAAAATATTTACTCCCGGATAATCAGGAAACAATTAAAGCGACGGAGATTTTAGCCGCTGAAGGTTTTATTGTCTTGCCGTATGTGACACCCGATTTATATGTAGCTCGCGCTTTGGTTAAAGCCGGCGCCGCGACGGTTATGCCTTTAGGTTCTCTCATCGGCAGCAATCAAGGATTAAAAACGGAAGAAATGATACGCATTCTCGTCGATGAGATTGATCTTCCTATTATTGTCGACGCAGGGATAGGCGCTCCTTCTCAAGCCGCCCAAGCTATGGAACTTGGCGCCGACGCTGTCTTAGTCAACACGGCCGTTGCTACCGCCGGAAATCCCGCCGGATTAGCCAAGGCTTTTTCTTTAGCTGTTGAAGCCGGACGCTTAGGTTATTTAAGCCGTCTGCCATTCAAAAAAAATATCGCTGAAGCCTCTTCTCCTCTCACAGGATTTCTTTACGAATCATGATCACCAAAGATTATATTCAAACTATTCTTAATGAAGATCGACGAGAAAAAATCGAAGAACTCGCCGCGCAATCAAAAAAATTAACTCAACAGTATTTTGGACGGACCATCACACTGTACGCTCCGCTTTATTTATCCAACTTTTGTTCGAGCCATTGTACCTATTGTGGCTTTCACAGTAAAAATCGTATTACACGTTTTAAATTAAATACCGAACAAATGCACCGGGAAATGTCATTTGTTGCCAATCAAGGCATTGAAAATATTCTCATGCTGACGGGAGAATCATATTCTGTTACTCCTTTATCCTATTTAAAGGAAGCCGTGATGGTCGCTCAGGATTATTTTCCGAATATTGCCTTAGAAGTACACCCGATGGAAACGGATCAATACAAAGAACTTTTTGAAACCGGCGTCGACGGAATTACCGTCTATCAGGAAACGTACGATCGCGCGATATACAAACAAGTTCATTTATCTGGCATTAAAGCGGACTATGATTTTCGTTATCATGCTCCGGCGCGTGCGGCGGCCGGCGGTATGCGCACCATTTCTATGGGCATTCTTTTAGGATTAAGTGATGTCGCGTCAGATCTCCTGGCACTTTATCAGCATTTACAATTCATGGAAAAAACTTTTCCCGGTGTGGAATACAGCCTGTCTTTTCCGCGATTGCAGCCGATTAAAGATGTTGATTTTGTTAAAGCCAATATAGATGACAAATTGTTTGTAAAGATTATCTGCATGACGAGAATTTTATTCCCCAGGGTGGGCATTAATTTGTCGACGCGTGAGCGTCCGCAATTAAGGGATAATATTTTAGAATTAGGCATCACCCGAATGTCCGCCGGATCAAATACCTCCGTCGGTGGATATACAATTTTACCGCAACAGGAGCAGGATCCGCAATTTGATATTGAGGACACACGCAGCGTTAAAGAAATTATTCAACTTCTTAAAATAAAAAACTTTGATCCGGTCTTCACCGATTGGAGAAGAATTACGCATGAACCCATCCACTAATTCAAAAACAAGAAATCTCTTCGAAAAAGGTCTGCTTCGATATTTAACGGAAGAGCAATTAAACACCATTCAATCTAAAAAGATTGGTATTGGCGGCGTTGGCGGATTGGGATCAAATGTCGCAATGATTCTTGTCCGCAGCGGCTTTATGAACCTTGAAATGCTTGACCAAGATGTTATCGAGGCATCGAACCTTAATCGTCAGCAATATTATTATGATGAAATCGGCCGCGTAAAAGTTGACACCACTAAACAACGGCTGTTGGAGATTAATCCCGATTTAAATATCACCGCACACCGAATTCAATGGAACGAATCTAACGGTGATCAATTTTTTACTGGATGTGATTTTATCATTGAAGCGTTTGATCAGGCAGATTTCAAATTTCGATTTGTTGAATTCTATCAGGATAAAGCTGATTATGTCATTAGCGGGAATGGAATGGCAGGATTGATGGAAAAAAAGCCAATGGTCATTAAAAAGTTAAAAAATATTTATATCGTCGGGGACGGGTCAACTGATTCCGCCTGCGGACATCCGCCGATGGCACCACGCGTTACAGCCTGCGCGGCGGGCATGGCCGAGATTGTTCTGGACTTAACTCTCAACATTAAATCCGCCTAAATCATACCTTGCTTAATCCTGATTGTATCTTTAGATGCTTCAAAAATTTTTCTGTATTTGTCAAAACTATTTTTTAGCGCCATGTAAGAAATTTTATAAAACATATTTCCTTCCGTAATTATATAAAACTCAAAACTAACCGCGTTTTCTCCGGGGCGTCCTTCATAAAATATCCACCTCGAAACGATTCCGTCGATTTTAATTTCTCCTTTATCAATAATTTTATTTCCATAGCCTCTAATCGATTCGACAATCTGTCCCCATTCATCTTCGATCCATGCCGCGGACTTGAGTTTCATGGACGTAATGCTCATACTCGCAACAAAGGCGCCGCTATCTTCATCAACCTCTTGAGTGACATAAGTGACAGTCTTAGGGGCGGCCTTATCTTCAGTGGCAAATTTCTTATCTTTCTTTTTCTGAGGATTGATATCGTCGTAATCACTCCAGCCCGCCGGAAATTTAATGGTATAACCCGGGCCTTTGTAAATATCAGATCCTCGAGAAAACCACAATTTAAGGCCATATGAGACGGCTAAAATAATTATAATAATCTTCATTATTTTGGCTGCTTCATCATCCATAATCTATTTCCTATTTTTTTGTTTATGTTTTTTTCTTCCGGCCAAAACCGAAATCACCAAGACGGCAGACAAGTAGACTAAAGTATATTTGGCAAAAAATACATTTTCCTGAATATATTGGACTGTCCCAGAGAAATCTTTGACAAAGTTTAATCCTAAATCCGCTAATATGTATTGCTGCCAATAAATTCGCGGCAAATTCGCCAAAGAAGCCGGAACAACAAAACGACGAAACGATATGTTCGTCAATCCATACCCTAAATCCGTCAAGCGGCCGGGAATAAACGGATTAATTTTCCACGCCACAATAGCTAATGTTGAATGATCTTGGGCGACTTGATCGAGTTTATTGGATTTAATCCGCAAGCGGTTTTCGACGTATTCGCGGCCAAAAAAACGGCTCAAGTGGAACATGGCGAACGAGTTTAAGACTTCTCCGACCCAAATAAACGCCGTACTTATAGATGCGCCAAAAAAAATCGCCGCGGCAATACGCAAAACATCGTGCGGCCCAAACCAGATCAAACTTGTCAAACTGACATAGACGACGACAAAAATTAAACCGGATAAACCTAAGGGAAATTGAAAAACCCTTTGCCGAATCTGCTCTATATCTATTTTGAAATACTGACTTAAATACCAACTCATCAAAATTAAGATGAGGAATATAATAATCTTGACGATGGGACGGGTTTTAGAATGATCCATTCAACTCATGATAAATGAAAAAGGGAACAATGTATAAAAGTTCTTCAACTTTTGTCTTGTTCCCTTTTTCTAAGATTAACTGCGGTATTCAGCAAAAAGATCGGTACTTAAATAACGTTCACCCGTACTCGGGATGATAGCGACGATCAATTTTCCTTTATTTTCTTCTCGACGAGCAACCTGAATCGCGGCATAAATAGCAGCACCGGACGAAATTCCGCAAAGAATTCCTTCTTCGCGAATAGCCCGTTTTGCGTATTCAAAAGCCTCGGCATTATCCACTTGAATAATTTCATCAATTATTTTGGTGTTAAGAATTCCCGGTACAAATCCGGCTCCTATACCTTGAATCTTATGCGGCCCGGGTTTTCCTCCGGATAAAACAGGAGATCCTTTTGGCTCAATGGCGATTGCTTTAAAACTGGGTTTTCTCTTTTTAAGGACTTCTGAAACTCCGGTAATTGTTCCGCCGGTTCCGATTCCTGAAATCAAGATATCCACTTTACCGTTAGTGTCTTTCCATATTTCTTCGGCCGTTGTATTCCGATGAATTTCCGGATTCGCTGGATTTTCAAATTGCTGAGGAATGAAATATTGGCTATCATTTTCAGCTAATTCCTTAGCCTTATTAATGGCTCCACGCATTCCTTCAGCGCCGGGAGTTAAAATCAAGTTCGCCCCAAAGGCCTTCAACAGCGCCCTGCGTTCCAAACTCATCGTTTCAGGCATGGTCAATGTACATTTATATCCTTTGACAGCGGCGACAAAGGCCAAGGCTATACCGGTATTTCCCGACGTAGGCTCAAGAATAACTGTTTTATTTTTATTGATCTTTCCATCTTTTTCCGCGGCTTCAATCATAGCTAAGCCGATCCGGTCTTTGACGGAGCCTAAAGGATTAAAAAATTCGAGCTTAAGAAGGATTTCGGCGTGGCAACCTTCACATAATTTGTTAAGCCTAACCAGAGGAGTGTTTCCGATTAATTCTGTAATGTCATTAGCGACTTTCATGGTTGAGTCGACGGTTGAACCCATATTGAATCCTCCATGGTGATAAGATGGTTGAAATAAAGCGTATTGAGACTACTATTCTTATAAGAAAATCTAAGAAGAACCGATTATATCACCGGGACAAAGAAAATGTCAATCAATTAAAAAACACAAGATTGGCTTAGATCGACGAGGCGGCGTTATTCTCACGATACTTTTTCAGATAAACCATAAGAATGGATATGGCGGAAGGTGTAACTCCGGAGATACGATTAGCTTGGCCCAAACTCACAGGCGAGAAGCGTTTTAATTTTTGACGGATTTCAATGGAAAGGCCTTGTATATCATCATAAATCATTCCAACCGGTATTTTGATGTTTTCGATATGCTTGAACTTATCAACATCTTTAAGCTGACGCTGAATAAAGCCTTCATACTTAATTTCATATTCGACTTGTTCAATCACGCCTCTTTCGCAATGTTTCAGATCTCCGTCGTAGGGTGCTATCGCCGCATAATTTAATTCCGGTCTTTTTAAAAGATCACTTAAGGTCGCTGGATATAACAAAGGACTACTGTTATATTTGGCCAAATGAACATTGAGTTCTTTATTAGGATGAACGCGCGTCGCGCGAAGGTGCTGAATTTCGCGTTCAATGGTCTCATATTTTTTCTGAACCAATTGATAAAAATCTTCATTAAAAATACCGAATTGATATCCATATTTAGATAATCGAGTGTCCGCATTATCTTCCCGGACGATCAACCGGTATTCCACACGCGACGTAAACATGCGGTAAGGTTCTTCAGTTCCTTTGGTCGTTAAATCATCAATTAAAACGCCAATATAAGCCTCATCTCGTCGGAGAATAAACGGCGATTCGCTTCGGCTATATAACACGGCATTAATTCCCGCCATAATACCTTGAGCGCCGGCTTCTTCATATCCTGTCGTCCCATTGATTTGGCCGGCCAAAAATAAACCGTTAATTTTTTTTGTCTCTAAACTGGGCTTAAGCCCCGTCGGAAGAACAACACCGTGTTCAATCGAATAACCGGGTTTTGTGAAAACAGCTTTTTCTAAACCGGCAATGGAATGCACAAATTGTTCCTGAACATCCGCCGGAAGTCCGGTGGAAATTCCGTTGGGATAATACTCGTCGGTATCCAATCCTTCCGGTTCAAGAAATACTTGATGACTGTTTTTACTCGAGAATTTATCTAATTTGTCCTCAATCGACGGACAATAACGCACACCTGTGGCTTTGATTTGTCCGGAATACATCGGCGACAAATGCATATTCTTCTTAATAATTTCATGCGTCCGTTCATTTGTATTTGTAATATGACAAGGCAGCAATTTTTGATCTTTGGGAATAAACGGTGTGCGGAAAGAAAACGGAATCGGATTATCGTCGGAGTGCTGAGGAATTAACTTTGAAAAATCGATGGTTTTTCCGTCGAGTCTCGGCGGAGTTCCCGTCTTAAAAAAGACAACTTCCAAACCAAGATCCGTAAAATTATCGGCTAATCTCGTCGAGTTTGGCTCACCAATACGTCCGGCCGGCGTAATATCTTTTCCAATGTGAATACGACCTTTCAAGAATGTTCCCGTCGTGACGACAACACTGTGACAATCAAAACTTAATCCGCCTTCGGTCTTAAGTCCTTTTATTTTTCCGCCAACGACAGTTAATTCAGCAACTTTATCTTCAACAATATCCAGATTGGATTGATTTTTGACAACGCTTTGAATATAGAGTTTATATAATTTACGGTCAGATTGACAGCGGGATGAACGGACGGCTTGTCCTTTAGAAGAATTCAATTGGCGGAATTGTATACCGGTGCGATCCGCGGCTAAGCCCATTTCACCGCCTAAGGCGTCGATTTCTTTAACCAACTGGCCTTTACCAACGCCACCGATAGCGGGATTACAGCTCATTTGGCCGATGGTGTCCCAATAAAAGGTCACCATAAGCGTCTTTGCGCCCATACGAGCAGCCGCCAAGGACGCTTCTACGCCAGCATGGCCTCCACCAATAACAATCACATCATAAAATTGACTCATTTTTGTGCACTTTTCCTAAATAGATTCATACAAATATGATATAAGATACCCGCAAACCTATGAATTGTCAACTTGTATCGGGTGTGTTAAGCCGTCCGCTCGGGACGAGGAGCACAGCAGGTTTCGCGGACAACCAGCTCGGGGATGAGAATTTTCTTTGTTTTAGAGTGGTTCTTTTTGGAAATGGCATTGACCAACATTTTCACGGCTTCTTCAGCCATTTGAAACAGCGGTTGATGAACGGTTGTCAAGGCAACCGGCCCAAATAGACAGGTTGGATTGTCATCGAATCCAATCACCGAAATATCTTCAGGAATTTTGAGTCCTTTTTCGAGAAAAAAAGCAATAGCTTCTAAAGCCATATCATCACTGGCCGCAAAAATGGCGGTGGGACGATCTTTCATTTTAAGAAATTCCTCAGCCGCTAATCGAGCACTTCGCCGTGAATAATCGCCTTCAATAATATAATGCGCCGGCAAGCCGCCATTATTCTTCTCCAAATATTCTTTAAATCCATTCAATCTATTTTGCCCGGCTTGAGTGGTTAATTTTCCGGTAATGGTGGCAATTTTTCTGTGTCCGAAACCCAATAAATATTCCGCGACGAGCTGACCGCCCAATGTATTATCAATAGCGATATAATTCACGTCGATGTCATGAACTTCATTGTTAATAATCAAAACCGGGGTGCCAATATTAATCGCCGCTTCAACTTGTTTACGGTTCTCAATAATGTCGGCGAAAATAACGCCGTCGACATGATTCGTATTAATCGGATTATTCCCGTCGGTGATGTGAAAAACCATATCCATTTTGGCTGCTTCCAACGCGTGTCCGATACCCCGGATCAGTTCGATCGCATAAAAGGAATGAAAAACGCCCGGATATCCGGGAATAACAAGACCGATAGCATTGTTATGGCCGCGGGCTAGACGCTGTGCGCTGACATTGGGACGATATTTTAATGCCCGTACAGCCTCTTCAACTTTGGTACGGTTTTTATCCGACACCGTGGAAATATTATTGATGACCCGTGACACGGTCGTCACGGAAACTTTGGCTAGTTTAGCGACATCATTAATACTGATTTTTTCATTGACCATACGATGATTGACAGAGGAGCAAGTCCTCTTTTAGATATGATTAACGGATCTCGTCGCCAACTTGAACTTTTGACCATTGATCTTTAATGTCCGCCGCTGAAATGTCTTTGCGGACCTGGATCACTTCCAACCGGGCGACATATTCCGAATCGCGATAAACGCTCAAAGCATCGCCGAGCGCGATGCCTGATCCTTCTCCGATATCGACGACCACAAAATTATTTTCTTCATTAATGCTGACGATGCGCCCGTGAAATCCTGGCTCAGCACCATCGCTGTTGAAATCAATCGTCGTATCATTATTTGAACTGACCATGATGGGCGGCAGCTCAACCGAACCGGGATTTTGTAGATTTATTGCAGATTCTTTAAACGAACGGTCGAGACTGTCTTTGATTTCCCAGATTTCATCAATTTTACTCTGGATTAAATTTTCTGAACTGCCTAATTCACGTTCGACTTTATTTTTATCTTGAGTTAATCGGACGATGGATTTCTGAAGAGAACCTTTAGCTGAAACAAGCTGCTTCATTTCTCCTCGGAGATTACTATTTTCTTCCTGTATTTTGATCATACGGTCGGATACAAATTTCTTATCATTCTTGGTTCTGGCCAATTCGAGAGAAAGATTATTGATCATATTACTTTTGTATTTGATTTCTTGAGCCAAATCATCACTAGCGTTTCTTAGGCTTTCCAGCTCTAGTTTTATACTGTCATTGGATTGTTTAAGTTCAACAATTTCGATTGAACCTTTAGCTAAAGCTTCTTCCATTTGTTGGATCTTAACTTCGAGGCTGGCTTTTTCTTTCAGGACGGAAGCCCAGTACATCTCGTCGCTGACGGGATGCACACTTTCATCAAATGGATCTGGAGTGATCTCAATGACCCCTGGAGAAACTTCTCTGGCTTTTGAAGATTGACCGGACGAAACTAAACCGGAATTGATATTTTCGCGGGTTAAAGTTAATTGTTGTTCTAACTTTTGCTTTGTCGTATTAACTTGATCTTGTAATGTTTTTACTTGTGAATTGAGTTGATCGCGGGTTTGACTGATCGATGCCACCTGAGTTTTCCATTTATTGCTTTTTTTGGTGACATCATTAATTCTTAACTGCAGACCAATAGATTTTTTTTGGGCCAAACTTAATTTTTTTTCCAAATCAATCTTCGATGATTTTAATGTTTCAACTTCAGTCGATGCTTTTTTGGCTTGTTCGACATATTTTTTTTCGCGCTCTTCAGCTGATTTTAACTCTTTCTCGACGCTGATTTTAGTATCGCTCACTTTTTTCATCTCGCACAGCGTGTATCCTAAAAACCCGATCACACCGATATTGATTATGATAAGCGCTATATATCCCAACTTCGTCGATCTAGACATAATTCCTCTATTGTTAATAATTTAACTATGAATATAACAAAGTATTATATCTTAAACAAGAAAAATTACCTTTTTTTGGAACCTAAACTTAAATATATTATTGATTTATATGAATTTTTTAAACACAAAAAAAAGAGACAGTCCACGTATAGACTGTCTCTTTAATTTTTCTAAATTATTATTCAAACTTTATATTATCAAGATAAAAAACGCAATTATCTGGGTTCACAGCAACTTCGGTTGTCCATGCAAATCCGCCGCTGATATAGGACAAGTCTTTTCCTTGAAGATCGATGGAATATTCTCTCCATTTGTCGGACAAAATGACCGGCCCAATCACAATTTTATCTGTATCCGGAAAATCCCCTTCGATGCCGCCGATGGTAAATTCTTGTATTTGCTCTCCGCCTAATTCGCCTTTCGCCCAAAATGTCATTTTCGTAGCACCAGTCAAATTATAACCGCCTTTTCGTCGACCCCAGTTATTCGCAGGATTTAACCAATATATTCCCGCCCATTCATTTTTATTGCGGGAGCATTCTATATCGTAAGTGACTTTGATGCAGGTCTTGCCGCTCTCACAATTTTCTCGCCACTGGTCATTAAAAACAACGCATTGGCCATCCGGCATAAAACCCGAGGGAACATAGTGATTACTTCTCGCGCCTTTATCGGAATATACATAAAAAGGAACATAAGAAGATTGAGGCACATCCGGTTCAATCGGTTTTTCTGATTTAACCTCGGCTGCGGTTGTTTCTACGGAATTATCCGCCGCTGCTGATAACTTTCCGCATAGAAATAACAAAAAAATACATGATAATAAAATAAACCGCCGTGTCATGGTTGGGTAAGCCTTTCTAAAATATTGGATTGATTAAGATCGGATTTGATGAAATGCTTCATCTCGATACAATTTTTACATTGTACCGAGATGAAGAAAAAATGAAAGAATTATTTATAAATAAACTTAAGAATTATTCAATTCTTCGAGTGCTTGCTGAGCGGCTTCGGCGGGTTTCCAGAACCAACCATTTGGATCCCAACATTGCGCATAAAAGAAATTATCGACTAGCTTTTTATATTCTTCCTTGGCTTTCTCAACATTACCGGCTTTCTTGTAAGCTTCGCCTCGGATAAATAATGAAGTACCGACATCATTTAATGCCCAATAGCTAAAAATTTTATCTTTAGATTCCCATGCATATTCTGTCAAAGAACCTTGCATTTCTGTCGCCTTGGCGCCGTATAATTCAATGACTTTATCCGTATAAGTCATAACAGATGCATCGTCTTTATCGTTAAGAGCCTTCCAGGCTTGCGTCGTCAAGAATGATGAGGTGTAATCACCAAAATCAACGTTTGATCCGCTTTCAATCATCGCTAATTTTTCTTTTGAAGCATCAGCCGGTTTCCAGAACCAACCTTTAGGATCCCAGGCTTGGCCGAATGTATATTCATTGATCACTTTGTTATATGCGGCTTTAGCTTCATCATTCATCTTAGCTGTACGATAAGCTTCACCTTGAATGAATAATGCTGTGGCAACATCATTTAATGCCCAAAAACCAAAAATTTCATCATTCGTTCCTGTAGGATAAGCTTGCACACTGCTTTGCATTTTTTTAGCTTGTTCACCATATAACTCAACACATTTATTCGTATAAGCTAATACAGCTTCGATATCGCCTTCTTTCAAGGCCAACCATGCTTTTGTTGTTAATGTTTCGGAACGAAAATCCCCGAAATTATAAGCGGCGGCTTGGTGCGGATTTATGATTCCCACCGTCGCTGCTAAAAAGGTTAACATTAAGACAAACTTTTTCATTACATTCCTCCTTGAGATAGTTGCTGCCTTTTTGTTGTAAGAAATTTAATTTATATCGCAAAATAAATTATTTTTATTAACCAAGACTACTTATTTGAAGTGAAATAAGTATACAATATCTATGATTTGTTGACAATGAATCAAAAATCAACCCAAAATCACAAATCATTGATCTACATAGATTTATGATTTAAAGGAAATGCTATTTATCCTTACTCCATAATTCTTTATAAAGATAATAACTTTTACGTGGTTGACGTAAAAATGGGCTGTCTTGTCCATTGCCTTGTCCCACCAATCCAAACCATTCTTCGTAATAATATCCCCCCGGGAATGGCCCTACAGCGTCTGATTTTTTATCATGCCGGAATGGTTCATAATTTTTCCACCATTCATCTAAATATTCAAAAGCAACGCCGCCGATGGAATTTCCTACACCCCTAGCTTGACCGGCGGAATTTTCATAAATGTCCTGCCAATTTCCCAAATGATAATCCGCTTGTGCTTTTTCCGCCTGTTCGGTATTCAAATGTTTGGCAAAAGAAGGAGCCCCATATTCTGTAATAAAAGCTGGCTTAGAATTATTAGTCGCATCGGATACTTGTTCCCAAAGTGATCCAAATCCATAATCTCCGCGATACACATTGCCGGCAAATATATCAATGTTGGGTGTATTCTCAGCAAAAATATCTAAAAATAAAGTGTCCCCATTTCCGAGAGCGATGGGATGATTTTTGTCGACGGATTTAATCCATTGGGCCACTTCATCAGCAAAACGAAAATATGCTGCTGGTTTTTTATCCGCGTTGCATGCTACCCCATAATTATTTTCATTTCCTAATAACCACATAAGAACATAAGGTTCATCTTTATGTTCCATGACCATTTGCTTAACTTTCTCTAACATATTTTTCTTATGCTCTTCATTTTCATAATCGGTCCCTTCGACCCATGTCGCTCCGGAACCAATCGCATATTTCCCAAGAAAATCACCGAGAATAACTCTGATTCCATAATCCTTGTAAAGCTTGCGAAGGACTTCCTTATTCGGCGTCGTCGGAATGTGATAGAAACGGATCGTATTTACGCCCATATCCTTCATGATTTTAAAATCACCGACGACTTTTTCTTTTCCGTCTCTCTTATTATTATGATTCGCGTCCACATAAGCCTCAAATGGCCCGTCGGCAAGGCCGTTGCCGTTCGTATCTTCTTCCATCCAGTTCTGAAGCGTTCCTTTATCGGGAGATTGTCCGATTTTGGTCGGATCATAAGTAATCCCTTTAATTATGTATGGCTTTCCATTGACCCTTAACTGCCAATGCCCATTATCAAATTTGACTAACTGAACAATTCCATCGCCTTTGGTCTCGACGATCTTATCCAATTTAACTCGTTTACTTTTGGCATACAGTTTATCAGCCTTAGCACCGGTCTTTCTCTTGAAAATTTTTCCCGGCGAGGTAATGATCTTATCGTTCTTAATATCATTATCAAAACCTTTTTTGACGATGATCCTCATGCCGTCATCTTCCAAATTTAATTCCGGATGAGTCCGCAAAATATGCCGGATTTTAGCAATGGCCGCTTGACCAGGGTACCAAGGTGTTTGCCAATACGTGTACCCGATTGTTTTTGGGTAATGAACAACCAAAGCTTGATAAGCCTTGAGCGCCTCATCGTACATGCCCGCTCTTTCAAAAATAAAACCTAAATAAAACAATCGAACGCCCCAAGGTTCCGGCGCGATGAACCATTTATAATAGGCAGCTTCTAAATCTTCCTGATTGACAAAATCCCAGTGACTGCCGTTTAAACGGCCTTCCGCCTTGGCTTTTTTATAACCAGGATTTTTGTAAATATCACCGATGTTTGGATAAATCCCTTCACCGACCGCTTTCTTTAAGCCTTCAATATCGGTCATGCGATAAATATAATTTTCAGTACCGACATTCATAAATTGTCCATATTTTGTATAATCGACGACGTCTTCGGTTCCCTTCGTGAACAAAACCGGAACCGTTCTAAGCACATCTTTAGTTTCATCAACTTCAACATCTTCTTTTCCTAACATCGCATCAATACTTTGACGACTTTTCTCGGCGATAGACCAAAACGCGCCGGTTCTCGGATCCCATGATTGAGCCCAACTGTAATTGTCAATAATCGACTGGAATTTGGTGATCGCTTCTTCTTTTTTTCCGGAATTCATCACATACTCAGCTTGAATGAAAAGACACGTACCAATATCATTTAACGGCTGATATTTTCTGGCTTCGGTCATATTAGGGAAGGCTGTTAAACTATTTTGTAGTACCTTAGCCTGTTCCTGATAACGTTCAACACATTGTCCGACGAGCTCATTAACCTTTTCCTCTTGACGCTGACTGGATGCGGCCCAAGATTCATTAACGATCTTATCTGTCACATCAACTGGATTGTCTTGTGCATACACCGGACAATCCATCGTTAAACATAAAAAAATAACTGAATATTGAAAAATTGAGGAATATTTTTTAAATTTTGAGATCATCCGACCACAGCTCCTGAAGATAGTCCTTTAATAATATGTTTTTGCATAGCCAAATACAAAAGAATGATTGGAACAGCGGCGATGGTCAAACCCGCCATCAAAAGCGGATAATTCGTATTATGCACGCCGGCAAACTCCATCAATCCTTTCTGAAGAGGCATATGTTTTGTATCACTCAACAAAAGTTGGGCTAAAATAAATTCATTCCAAACATTCAATGAATTAAAAATGACAATGACAGCGACGGCAGGCCGAGCGAGCGGCAAAGCGACATTCCACCAAATTTGCCATTTATTACATCCGTCGATACGGGCGGCATCTTCTAAGTCCGACGGCATTTTATCAAAAAACGTTTTTAAGAGAATGATGCTGAGCGACAATCCCACGTTGACCATACAAAGGATATAGCCGATTTTGGTATTAGCCAAATGTAATTTGTTCATAAGAACAAACAGTGGAACGAAACTTCCGGGCAATGGGATCATCATAGCGATGACAAACATATAATAAAAAAATTTTCTTCCGGGGAATTTTAATCGTGAAAAAGCAAAGGCGGCGAGTGAAGAAATAAGAACAATACCAAAAACAACGCAGGTTGTATAAATCAAACTATTTAAAAAATACGTTCCGAAATTTCCCTGTATCCAAGCATCTGGGTAATTTCCGAAATTAATGACCTGCGGAATGATGCCTTTATCAGTAAAGACCGTCTGATTATCCATCAATGAACAACGAATCATCCAGAATAGAGGAAACAAACATGTCAAAGCAACGACGATCAAAAACAAATGTAGACAGAAGTATTTCGACGATCTTTTGAGTAAATGTAAATTTATTTTTTCCATCGCTTAATTTACGCTTGTTGCGCCTTATTTGAAATTAATTTCATGACCGCGGATACGGAAATCAATATCATCGCAAAATTAATACCCATAGCACAGGCATAACCAAATTGTTTTGTCCCCTGCATGGCCGCCAAAATACGCGTCACCGGAACTTCCGTGTGATACACGAGCCCTTGACTGACCATGGATAAAACCAAAATGAAAGCCTGCATCGCTCCTAAAACCGTCAAAATCACCACCACCAAGATAACCGGAACCATCATCGGAATAGTGACATTCCAAAACGTCGACCAATTATCAGCCCCGTCGACCTTAGCTGATTCGTATAACTGCTTGTCAATTGTCTGCAGTCCGGCCAAAAGCATAATAAAGCCCCAACCAAATCCTTGCCAACAATGCACAATCGCAATAGAGGTCAAAGCAGTCTCTGGATTAGACAACCAATTATTCACTAAATGATTCAACCCGACATAATCGAGAAAATAATTCAACAGACCAATTTCTTGCCCATTTTGAGTTCCTGAATATAGAATCCATCGCCAAATGAGTCCGACGACGACTTGCGACAATACTGGCGGAATAAAAAAAACAACACGATAAAATTTCTTAAAACGAATTTCACGGTCGCATGCCAAGGCGAGCATAAAAGCCAAAACATTCTGAAATGTCAGAGCCCACAAAGTGATGTAGGTGGCATTCCAAATGGACTTCCACCAGATTTTGTCGCCTATGAGTTCTTTAAAATTCTGTAGACCGACAAACGTCTTTGGGCCTATTCCTTTCCATTCATGTAAAGAAAGGATAATAATATCAATAAATGGATAAATATAAAAAATGGAAAAAATAATAACGGCGGGAATAATAAAAATATAATTCTCAGAGGTGTTTTTTAATTTTTCGTAATTGATTGTCTTGACCGTCGCTGATTGAGCCATAATTTTATTTAGCTTTCTTGGCCGCTTTTTCCATTTCACGAGTTTTGACTTGCTGAACTTCCTTAGCTACATCTTCCGGAGTTTTTTCACCGATAATAATAGATTGAATACCTTTATCAAACGCTTCGGTCACCGCCGGCAATTCATTATATTTCCATATCGTCGGATGAGTGGTATTTTCCATGACCTTGGCGAAATCAGAAAGTATTTCAGGAATGGACGCTAAGGCTTTTTGATTTGATGGAAGATTCTTAGTTTCTGTGGCCAGATAAGTTTGTTGTTCTTCCGCAGAGAGCCATTTCAAAAAGGCAATGGCCTTATCTTTGTTTTTCGAATTATTGTTAACGACAAAAGAAGATCCGGCGCCTCCCCAAATTTTCATCGGTGATTTCGAATTAATCGACGGAGGAAGCATGGCGCTATATTCCAAATCCGGATTCATCCCGCTATAAACATTGACACACCACGAACCGTTATAAGCAAAAGCTGCCCGCTCAAGGGCAAAATCCTGTTCAGCTTCTTTATTCGGTTTGGTCACAATCCCTTCAATAAAAGCACCTTTTTTACTCAATGTTCTAAAAATGCTTAAAACTTTGATCCAATCTTTATCCGTGTATGGAACATCACCACGGTACGTCGCCATGACTTTTTCTTCACCCATAATATTAAACGCATAATTGGAGGCAAAAGCGTCGGTCATCCAAATTTCTCCCCAACCCGAAACTAATCCGGGAACACCGACTCGTTTTAAAGCATCAATGGCTTCAAGAAATTCATCGAATGTTTGCGGCGGTTGCTTGATACCGGCTTTTTGCAAAAGTTTTTTATTGTAAAGCATTTGTATATTGGTGACATCAATAGGAACACCATAAATTCCGGGTTCCACGCCGTAAATATTATCCGCGGTAAAACGGTTCACATCTAAAGCCTTGGGGAAAATCGATGCTTCCCATTCACTGTTATTTTTATTAAATTCTTCCGTTAGGTTGGCCACAAAATTATATTTGATAAAGTCCGCAAAAATTTCTTTTTTGTCGAGAATTCCGAATATATCAGGAAGGGTATTGGCTTGTGCGGAGGCGGTGATTCTTTGGGAATAGGTATCTGGCGGGGCGAATAATTGGATTTGTACTTTTACACCGGTTAACTGTTCATATTTCGCAGCTAATGTTTGAAAGGCTTTATCCCGGTCGGTCATCCAATGCCATAAAACAATTTTGTTGCTGGTATCTTCAACTTTTGCACAGCCCATGATTTGTACACCAAAGGCTGCCATAACAATGAGCAGAATCGCAATAGATAGTTTTTTCATGTAAGCTCCAAGGATATTGAAAATGTTGAAGTTAGGAGTATATCACGCTCAATATTAAATGTCAAAAACCTTTAATTAAGTAAATTATATTCCAGCTGTAGGGTGTGGATAATTTACTTAACCTAATTTAACCGCCAGATTTATTTCATCCGCCGATTTCTCAATCCACGAACGCTCGAGAAGAAATTCTGATAATTCATTCTGGACGGACGTTAATGGACGGCCATTGAATTCAACTTCTTTGACTTTGTATTGACCATAATCCTTTAAAGTTAAATTTATATAAGTAATATTTAATCTCTTTCCGGCAAAATAACATTGAATCGAGACTTTTCCATCCGAACCAAATTGTTCTTTGACTAATTTCGGAGCTAACATGAGCTGACCATTATATCCGGCTATACCAAACATTTGATTTAAAACAGTTAAGACCAGCCAACTCGCCGATCCGGTTAAATAATGATATTTTCCCCGGCCATGGGAATCAAAATATTCAGGAATTCCGGGATAAATCCAGCTTTTGTCCGTGTCCATCGCCATTTTGAAAATGGATTGCAAAATCCCATAGCCTTCCCGGGCAAAACCTTGTTTATATAAAGCAAACGCGTACATCACAATCATGTGACTGAAAAAAGCGCCGTTTTCTTTGGTTCCAAAAGCAAAACCGAATGCCCGGCCTAATTCAAGATAATGAGGAACTTTAAAATCGGAATTGAGACGATATCCGCCGAGCTTTTCATCTTTAAGAAACTGTTCCGCCGCCGCGATCACTTGTTTGATTTCATCTTTTTGAGCCAAACCGCTCATGACCGCGAAGACTTGTCCGGTCAAAGTCATCCGAATCGTTTTTCCGATTTGGCCTTCTACTTGCTTCCCATTATTATCGTAGTACCCATTAAACCAAGTTTGATTGGAAACCGTTATCTTCTCTTGCCGACGGATATGATCAAAAATCCATTGGCCTTTTTTACGCAAATCACTGACAATGTCTTGTATGTTAAGACTGATTTTCTCTCCGGAAAGTTTCGGTTCGACGGATTTAAAATATTGATCAAACAGTAATGTCTTTTTGGCTTGAACCTTGGAATAATCAATCGGTTGATTGATCGTATCCATTAATATCGCTAGCTCTTTGGCTAAAGATAATTCCTGCACCTGTAATCTCGTCGATAATTGTTCCAGCATCGTTGCCAACTGAAACATGTTTCCCGCATACTGACACGTAAACGCGACACTTTCTCCACGCTGAAAGGCCATATCCAAACCGTCATTCCAATCGGCATTTTCCAGACGAATAATATTGTGTTCACCGACATTAAAAAACTGAACAAGATGCTGAACCAAAAGATGCTCAATAATCGTTCCCTTATAAATTTTATTATGAATGTCTTTTAACTTATTGCCCTCATCAATGGATTCCGCACTGTCCCGTCGATAATTTCTCGATAATTGCCGATCTTTAAAATACGTATTATCGGCCAATAAAATGTCAAAATCACCGGTTTGATGAATATAAAGAAACAAGGTCATGAGCGGCCAAACACCATGATCCATCCACACTCGGGATATGGCATTCCGATCAGCGATAAATTCTCCGGGATTCGAACCAATGATCGTCGCATTAGAGCCGTCCATGCGAATACCGGCAAAATTATTCAGTAAAGCCTCTTTCACTTGTTCCGGTTCGATGAGAATTAAAGATAATAAATCCTGCCAAATATCGCGCCAGCCTTTTCCGCCTTTTCCGTAATCATGATCCGGAAGAAATGAACAACCGAAAATTCTTCTTAATACCGGCTGAATGGTGACCCAACGCATCCATGCGTTAAAATCTTTATTCTGTGTGTCGACAATGATGGAATCCGTTTTTTTCAGCCAAAATGCATTATTTTCTGTAAACGCATGATTGAATTGTTCACTAAATTTAAAACGATTAAATACCTCTTCAGCTTGTTTTTCATTCCCGGCGATTCCAATCACGATAAAATACGTTTTGGATTCTTTCGGATTTAAGGTGAGATCGTAAAACCGCAGCGCGCCGACCGCTTCTTGGCCTTGCAAATCATCCCCATGCAGATCTTCCGGTTCTTTATTTGTGATTACAGCGTCGGGCTGATTAAAATCGCCCACCAAACCACAAAATGTTTCTACCGTCGGAAAAGAACCTTTGATACGCTGGCCATTATCTTCAATGCCAAAAACAAAATAGACGTCTTTGTTGGGCTTATGACCTTGTTCATCAAATTTCATCGTCGGAGAAACCATAACGCCATGTTCGGTTTGTTTTATACGGTTAAGTAAACTCGTCACATGTTCATGATCATGTTTATTTTCCAAGGCGCGGGCAAATAAAGGTATTGCGACCGTTGGCGTCATTGTTTTAACGATAGAAGAATGATTTGTGATTGTCACACGCATTAATTCCGCATTCTCGCCGCTGACAGGCATAAAATTTAAAGCTTCAATAGCAATTTCAGATTGAGGATCAAGTTTAACGACTTTATGCCACAATGGGCCGGCCTCAACGTTAATGGTCTTTGGATCATCCTGAGGATTAGCTAAACTAAAAATGTTTTTGTCGATTTGAAGATAAACATTACGTAGAGGCTGACGCAAGTCTTCCGTGGAAACAGGTTTGGTTAAATAGCGGTTTTTATCGAGCTTAATATCGCCTGATAAATAGGCAGTTATGGAAGATTTTAGGTGATTAGATGTCGGGCCGCACAAGGGAAAATACATCGTACGGTTGAAACCGGCTTTGTCAGATTTAAACGAAATCTGGTCATCATTATAGCGGTACAAAGGATGGGACATGTGTTAAGTTATTAATATAATTGTGTTTTCAGCTTGAGTTAAACTTTGAAAGTTTATCACGGACAATCAAGCCCGGTCAAGATTAAATAAATATATTGATTAATTTATGATGAAGATAATGTTTGGGATTGGAATTTATAGAGGCGGGCCATTCGAAGAAGCTCAACTTGATAAAATTTCAAACCGATATTCCAAGAATTCGCTGCATTTTTTCTGATCCAAACCACTTCGCCGCGTAAATCCATCGGCGCCAAACCATCCGGCAATTCTACTTCCAAAGCAATTTTGTCATTTAAAAACAGTCTGTCTCTTGAGGAAAATTGCGCTCCGAAGGCGGATGCGTCACATAACTGCACATTTTCTCCGAATGATTCGCGCTCGTCCTTGAATTTCGCCGGGTAACGGGCAGAAAATCGGTCGAATAAACGCCGGTCATCTTTTCGGATTTCTTCAAACATAGATATATTATTTATGAAAATATTGCTGGAGACGTACTTTAGAACCGCGCATCACATTTTCAAATGTGACACCGATACGGTAATTTGACGAACCTGAAATTAATTTGGAATATAAAACGCGGCCGATCACCAGAACAGAATCATCATCTTCTTTTAAATCAATTTCAATGGGAATTCGTTTATTGACAGGAATACGGCGGGCAGAAACAAATCCTAAACCGCCTTGACTGATATCGACGACACTGCTCGCATCAAAAATAGCCCCCTCTTTACTTTCTACAGGGACTTCGCAATTCAGTCTCTTATTTTTTCGTTTGTTTAATTCTCTATTCATAGTAAAAATCTGTATAAGTTGGTTACCTTGTGTTCAGTTTAACAAGGTTAACGCAATTATCAATCATTTTCTAAAATTTGTAATCTTAAGTTTTGGGGAGTGACTAAGTGGAAATATTAATTTACAAGACAAATATAAAACACAATTTAATAAATTTCAATAGCGAAATGAAAATATATTGAAAATATTGACAAAAATCATCAGTATTTTTTTGTTATGATGAAAATTTTAGTTTATTTTTAAAAAATCAATGATCTCCCTTTAAAAATTGTATCAAATATTTAATCAACATTTCGATGATTCTACCTCATACATTCCGCTTTACATCTTATACAAGTCTCTGTACCATTTCCCGATGATGGACCCCCTGCATGTAAAGTCCAATGGTCTCCGTTCTGATAAACATGACATTCAGCCAAATTGTCCGTCCGAGTTTTATCATCCTGATGTTCTACTAAAGTCAGATAACACAACGTCGCAGGCAGTGTTGAATGCTGATCCCCAGTTGAAGCACAAGTATTACCTTGCGTGGCCTCTAGAGTTTGTGTTGGAATTCCCAGAATTGGCGACATACATTGCGCGTTAACCTCATCTTTTGATCTTATTAAGAAAAAATTCAGGCTAACTATAAAAATATTAAATACCAAAAAGAATATGTATAATTTTTTTCTATTTTTGATAGACATATTAACTTCCTTCATATTTCAAATTTTTATTTTATGCACTGAGCCTCGCATGCAACCCTATTATTATTGTTTGCTATTGAGTCCAATTGCCATTCATTATCCTGAGTCCGCTTTTGCAGCAAACAAGACGACAGATCATCCCTAGCAGAATCCTGTTGATACACTCTTGTCAAAAAACAAAAGGCCGGACTCCCAGTTGTTATATCTGTTTGAAGGCCACAACTCGCGTTTTTCTGGAAACATGTACTCAATCCCTCAGATAAATGGGTTAAAACTTGCTCACATACCGGTTGAGCGTTAACTTTATCGCTGGATTGACTAATAAAGAAATTAAAGGCTAATACAAGAATATTAAATAGAAAAAAAAGAATCATTGGTGTTTTAATGTTGTTGACGGTCATAGCAAATCTCCTAATAGAAAATATTTAGTTTATACATAATGCCTGGCATCGTATACAACTATTGCACGCAGGATGTCGTGAGGCCTGTATATGCCAAAAATCTCTACCATCTGAACTAAGCGGCCCAATTCTCGAAAGTTCACATCTACTAAAATTTCCAGTGTCTTCACTACAATCATCACCACTATCATCCTGATGTTCCACTTTGGATAAAACGCATAAAGAATATTTTTTAGAGGAGTCCCATCCAGCTCGTGAATCGCAAGCCCCACTACTATCCCAGGCATCTATATTCTCAATTGGTGGATATCCTTGTAAAACTTTTATACATTGGGCGTCAACTTCTTCTTTAGAGTTTATGTTCAAAAAATTTAAACCCACAATAAGAATATTTGTTACGAGAAAAAGAAGAAATAGGATTTTAAAATTCCTAACGGCCATAATTAGCCTCCCCATAAAATTTAATATAACAGATTAATGAACTAGAGCTCTTCACAACATCTCACAACTTCACCTGCCGGGCATGATCCTTTTTGCGCCTCACCAGTAGGACAATCGACTGATAAAACCGCTGGACAACAGTATCCGCCACCTGGACCGGTCCACCCACACCATGGAATAGAATCACAACGGGTAAATTGAGCGTAAATTGCCGGGTCAGGCTGTGTTAATGTCACATTTGTTCGCAAATCCGAACAAGTCAGGACTGTTTCACATGTTGCAGGACTTGCTGAAGAGTCCCAAGAACATACGCCTCTATAGGCTTGACAAGCTTGAAACGATGTTAAATCTTCACAGCGGGTTGGTTCGCCCAGACCGGGCGTCCTTGGATCGCAAGAGCCATCTAAAGCGCCTGCACCGCAATCCATGACACATTCAACTACAGGAGGAGCGGGAGGAGGAGGGTCTGGCGGATCCCAAGATCCTGGTGGACATTTACATTCAGTATGCATTCTATCAGGGTGATACGGTAGCTCACATTCCCATTCACATTTTGGATACTCTGACGGACTGCTACATTTGCCTCTTTCAACGAAGGTCATTAACGTATCGTCCGGACCCGGTAAATTTAAATTGTCATTTCGGCAAATATCATTATGATATCCTACCTTCGGTGTAGCACAAGGCAAAGGAAAAACACATGGCGCGGGGGATTGTGGATCACATTGATATACGCAGCTCGGATCAGGTTCACAGACGTATCTTTCCCATGGATTAGGTGGCGTGTGCGGATCCCCTCCACAAAAATATCCGGCCGGTACTTCCTCAGGCAAACACGGAGTTTCACCACAGTAATCCGGCACCTTCAATTTAACCGGTGTTGTGCAACATCCTGGGTTTTCGTCACTACAATCGTATCTATTAACTTCTCCGCCCGGAGGATCCTGACAACCAGCATGATTACAGGTCCATACCATGGCATTTTGATATTCTTCACAGGTGCCATGCCCACAACAAAGGCCGTCTCCGCCCGGAGGTGGATTATTACATTGATAAGAACATTGACAATCTATATGAGTAGCTCTTGGAGGCGCTGCCCCAATGGGTTCTTGGTAGGAGTCGGTCATTGAATCTTGCCAACCTTTAATATTTCCGTTCCATGAACGGACAACAAAAGGAGTCAGAATATAAACTCCGGCGAGGGCTAAAAAAATCAAAAGGGCATATTCGAAAATGCTTTGCCCCTTTTTAAAATTTATTTTTTGGGAGAATCTCCGCATAAATAAGAGCCTTATAAGTAGTGATAGTATATATCATTACTTTTTATTGTTCAAGCAGAGTTATTGAGGAATGTTGGTAAAAATTTTTGAATATATGGTTTAGAAAAAATTTATATTTTTACAAATACTAATGACATTTGTCAGACAATCATATAAAGGAAATGGCCAGTTAAAGGATCACCATAGCCCGGCGGAAATGGTATGGATGACTTCCGCTGAGTTGACGCAACTAAAGACAAATTTGACATTCATATAAATCTCCGCACGGAGAAACGCTGCAGTCACCGGTGTAATCTACACGACAATAGCCTAAAACTGGACACCCATCACTAAGGGAACAATCAGCTAAAAGACTACAATCATCCCCCCCGCCAGTATCGCAACCTTTTCCTGTTGCAACCGCGCAATATCGGCATTCATCTGCAACAAATTGTGTATTGGCGTTACATAAATATTCACATTTGGTTCCAGGGGTACAAGCCGTGACTGATGAATTAGGCGCATCTGCTGTTAAACCTGTATCATCTCCCGGACATAATATTGAATTAATCGGCACTGCTCCCGTGCATACACCTGTTGCCGGGCAATCCGCCGCGCAAGTTGTATTATCTTCAGTGGCATCACAGACTCCGTCCTCACAGCAGGGAGAACAATCGGCACACTTACCGCATTGCCCGGTACAATCGAAATCTGCGTCTCCGCAGGTACACGCTCCGCAATCAGCACATGGATTATCTCCAATCCCGCCTGTACAATCTTCCGCTCCGGCGGCACAAACGCCGTCCCCACAAACAATAGGACAAGCATGACAATCGGTATTGCACATCGGATCGCCGGTTTCAACTGATGGATTCATGCTGTCATCAGAACCGCAACCTTCAATATATCCCCAATAAGTGGCGGGATTAGAACATATCCGATCTCCGCAACTCGGACACTTAGTCATGGTTACACCAGACACAGTATTTTCTAAAACCTTAGCTTTAAAAGTATTCCATTCTTCCTGCGAAGCCGTCGGGATAAAATATTCTTCACGATTCTCGTTAGTAATGTCCCAACATTCTAACTCACCGCGATTTGGTTCCGTGTCAGAAGTATAGGTCAAATTTATTCGTAAAGCCGGAACTTTTCCTTGTCCCGCCTCTTGAGCAAGTAAAAATCCCGATGTTTCCGTTCCGTAAGTACGGCAATTTTGTTTTCCGGTTGGACCGTCATCGCAATAACATCCTTCAGAAGACCCAATATTTCCCGTATCAGCTCCGATTCCAATTTCGCCGTCCTGACCATCGCTTCCAAAAGTCCCGCGAGGATTACATGAATCTCCTATCTTTGTCTTATAACAAACATAACTTCCATCTCTCGTATATGAACAAATACACCCAGACTCTCCTCGCTCACACGTTTCTTGACCAGCATATGATGTTGAAACAAACATAAACAATATAATTGTGACGAAGAAGATTGTTTTTTCCCAAAGATATTTTATCATCTTTTTTCTCCTAAAATTTAACGCAAAAAATCCATATCATGCTTCATTTGATGGAATTCTTTCCTTAATGCATCAATTTCTGCGTTTTGATACTCAATTAATTTTTGCTGATCCTTAATGGCCTCGATCATCGGCGCAATTAAATTACCGTATTCCACATATTTTTTACCGGACTTTTCATCCGTATACACCAATTCCGGATAAACTTTTTCCACATCCTGGGCGGTGATTCCAATATCATGTTTGCCATTTTCTTTCCAGGTATAACTTAAACCTTCCAACTGCATAATGCCGTCTAATCCTAAAACTGGTTTAAAATCTTCTTTAAAACGAGCATCCGAAGCATACAAATAGCTGATGGCCGTAACAGTCCCATTAACATCTAATTCCGATGTCGGCGCCTCATTCAAGATTCCGACGCGTCTGGTCGTTTGATCAACTGTTAATAAATGATCCCCCACATCCCCATCATAAACGTAAAACCGACCTCTTCCACTAAGGTCGGCCCGAAGGCTAAAGCCACTGCTCGGGACTACAGATAAATCAGCTTGTGTTGTGGAAATCATTGGAGTTACTCCGTTAAAAATCAAATTGTCTTCTAATTCAATATCTCCATTCACTTCCAATGCCGATGAAGGTGTGGTTGTTTGAATACCAACCAGTCCTCCAGATGCGGGTAAAATGGACAAAACCGTTCCTACAGATTCACTCCAAATAGAAAATCCTTTCTGAGGATTTGTGTCATTAGCTTGTAATTCCCAGGAAGGCAAAAGACCAGTTTGTATTCGGATAGCGGTTGGGTCAGTATCACTAAATATGTGCAATTTCGCATCTGGTTCGTTGGTTCCTATCCCGACATTCGCATCCTCATAAGATCGAGGATAAAGATCCGTTCCACTTAAAATCCATTCACCGATAGTTGAATAGGATGTTCCATCGCAATATTGTAATATATTTGACGTATCTACATACATCGTTCCGGTCGTCGAACCGCTGCAAGCTGGCGCTGAAGCGTTGGGAGCCAACCTTAATGATTGATAGACACCAAAAGGGGAAGGATAATACGTTGTCATGGTCAATGTTTCTGCCAAAGCAAAAACGGGTATCGCCATTATGGAGATTACAAAAATTGCGATTCTCGCCTGATTCATCCTGTTCCTGCCCTTTTATGAGTTCAAAAAAAAACCTATTCTTTTTATGAGAAGAATAGGCTTAACCGTAATTATTATGCGTGCAGCTGGCTATCTCGAAACAACCAAGACCCTTTAGCTTTGTGCCCCAACTTCTCAGATGGTTTACCCTCTGCATAAATTCCGTTCTAGTAATAAAGCATAACATATGCCCCATTGATTTACAAAATTACTTTATCACGGAAATATTGGAATTGAACATAAATATCAGAAATGTTATACTCGAATAATTTTGCTATTCATAACTCTAACCCTTTCAATAAACAATGAATATTTATATTGATCTGGCTTTTGTATTTTTATTCCTTTATTTCCTGATTAGGGGATTTGAAAAAGGTTTTTTGCGAAGCCTCCTCGGCCCGCTTTCTCTTATATTAGGAAGTATCTTTAGCTACATCTATTACCTAAAAACAAACAATGCGGTTACTGCATTATTGCTGGGCCTTTTTAGCCCCCTTTTACTTCAGTGGGCCATGATCCTCATCATTTATATTTGGTCCTTTTCAAAGCCTAAGAAAAAAAATTTATCTATGGTGAGCCGTATTTTCGGAGCGGCCGTCAGTTTGATTTGGAGTGGGGGCATGCTTGTCATTTTTATTTTATTAATTATGATTATGCCTTCCGGATTACCTTATGCCGCTTTAACCCAAGATCAACTATCAAAAACAAAAACTTATGCTTTCATCCATTATTTTTTAAAACAAAATCCAATAACGTTACCAAGCTCCCCCGAAGAAATGAAACAGTTAGCCGACTCGGAAGAATTTAAAAAAATTTTGGAAGACGATCAATTCAAAAAAATTGTCAATGATCCGAAAATTCAAAAATATATCCAGGAAAAAGATATGGAAGGTTTAATGCGTGATAAAGAAGCCATGGCAAAAATGACGGCTTTGTTAAATAATCCCGATATGGTCAAAAGATTGATGGAATTACAGAAGAAAATGATGAGTACTAATGCTGGCTCAGGCGGGGTCAACATTCAAAAACCTCCCAAATCGAAGGCAATCCCGCCTGAAAAATAATTTGTCTATTTCCCGATACAAAACTGAGAAAAAATATTATCCAAGAGATCATAATCAATATTTCTTCCGGTAATTCCATCGAGATTATTGACAGCAATCTTGATTTCTTCAGAAACAAACTCCAAAGATAATCCGTTCTTCAAATGTTCCTGGGCTCTATCCAAGGCTTGGCAGCCATCTTTCAACGCCGTAATATGCCGCATATTACTGACGAGAAGATTTTGAGATGAAGCTTCTTTTCCTTTTAAGACATTTTCAATAATCAATCTTTTCAGGGAATCAATGTCTTTTGATTTTAAGGCTGATATAGACTGAAGTGATTTTCCCGACGCAACTTTATTTAATTCTTCCTTTGAGATGCGTTGCGGTAAATCTGATTTATTGAGGACAATAATCATATTTTGTACTTTAAAACGCTCAATCAAATCGTAATCAGCTGCTTCAAGCGGCAAAGAACTGTCCAATAATAATAAGACCAAATCAGCGCCTTCGATATGAAGATGGCTGCGTCGAATGGCTTCTTCTTCAATAATATCTCTCGGCGTCAATATACCAGCGGTATCGACGAACAAAAAAGGATAACCATTAATCGACGCTGTTTCTTCAATAGTATCACGCGTTGTCCCGGCGATATTTGATACAATAGCCCGTTCGACTTTCAAAAAGATATTTAACAGCGACGATTTTCCGACATTAGGCTTCCCACACAAAACAATTTTAATTCCTTCTTTGAGCAATCGTCCTTGATCCGCCGACGATAATAATTGATTAACCAGTTCTTTCGTCGATTCAATATCTTTACTCAAGCGGTCTCTTCCTTTAGCATCAATTTCATCCTCGGGAAAATTAACAATGGCCTCGATTTCGATATAGATATTCATTAACTTTTCCCGGATATGCGCCAACTGCGATGATAACTCGCCTCTTAATTGATTGGCACTGACTTTAAGAAAGGCGTTCGTTTTCGATTGGATAATATCGAGAACAGCTTCAGCTTGTGTTAAATCGATGCGTCCGTTTAAAAAAGCCCTTTTGGTAAATTCTCCGGGTTGAGCAAGTCTCGCCCCATAATCATGCGTCAAATTTAAAATTGTCTGTAATGATATTAAGCCGCCGTGACAACTAATCTCGACGACATCCTCCGTTGTATAACTTTTTGGAGCTCGCATAACGCTGACAAGCACTTCGTCAATAATTTTTTCGTCCGGAGAAACAATCCAACCGTAATGGATCGTGTGACTTTTAAATGAGGTTAGTTTATTAGATCGTCGGGAACGAAACATTTTTTGGGCTATATTCAATGCATCTGGTCCGCTTAAACGAACGATACCAATGCCTCCTTGCCCTGCTGGAGTAGAAATGGCCGCGATCGTGTCTTTTAATCCTTCATATTGATACATAGTCGGTCCTACTTAAGAGTAAACTTCTAGCCTCGCTGGCCAAAAAGATTGATCCCGTAATCAAAATAATATCTTCCGGCGAGCAATCGTCTTGAGCAGCCCGCAATGCCTCAGCGACGGTGTTTGTTTTAACAATATCTACGTCAAAAAAAATATTACTTAATTCATCGTCACTAAAATGATACGCCCTTTTATGATCCGCCTTTGTGATATACACCCGTCGAGAAACACTTTTAATCGCGGTGCACATCTCTTTTATCTTTTTGTCATTCGATACACCGAATATTAGATGAACTTTTTGATCACCAAATAAAGACGATACCGTATTTACTAGATGTAACATCGAATCTTCATTGTGAGCACCATCTAAAATAATGGTAGGATTTTTTCTGATTACCTCAAAACGCACTGGCCAAAATACCGTTTTCAATCCTCGATAAATGGCATCCATATTGACCGCAAATCCTCTTTTCCCTATCCGTTCGGCGACGATAATAGCCGTAGCCGCATTCCAGATTTGATGCTGCCCCAATAACGCAATTTCTAAATTTTGATAAACCTTTTCCGTCGTCCTTAATTGTATTGTTTGACTGTTCAAATCTTGTTTAATTTCTTGAAAATCAACCACCTGACTAACATCGACCGGTTTAATTTTAAATTGTTCGCAATGTTCAAAAATCACAATCTTTGCCGCTGGAGGTTGAGGCGCGATAACTGCATCTTGAAAATTTTTAATAATGGCTGCTTTTTCAAAAGCAATTTTGTCCAATGTGTCACCGAGAATATGCGTATGCTCGAGGCTAATCGGCGTGATGACAGCAATCATAGAATCGATTACATTAGTCGCGTCCAATCGTCCGCCTAAGCCCGTTTCAATAACTGCAAAATCAACCTGCTCCTGATCAAAAAAATAAAAAGCCAAGACCGTAAATACTTCATAGAATGTTAACGCTCCCAGCGTGGGGTCATTTCTAAATTTTTCAATGATGGGACAAATAGACGTCAAACTCTCGGCTAATTGCTGGTCAGATATACAATCCGAAAACAGCATGTTCGCCGAGGTCGGCGCCTCATGGCTTAAAATACGAATTCTTTCATTATAGGATTGAATATGTGGAGACGTATATAAACCGACTTTATAGCCGGCTTCTTTTAGAATATGAGCTATCATCGTCGACGTTGAGCCTTTCCCTTTAGATCCGGCGACGTGAATGGCTTTCAATTTTTTATGCGGATTATCTAATGCATTTAAAACTTGAAACACGCGTTCAAGCTTAAAGGCTTTATTTGTTAATTGATCAAGGGATTGTTCGGAATCGATGAATGAATTGAGGTAGATGCGGGCTTCTTGGAAAGTCATGTCAGGCCTCCAAAGCCATTAATGCTTAAAATGCCTTACCGATGTAAAAATCATCGCCACCTTGTGATGGTCGGCGGCAGCTATAACTTCTTTGTCAGCAATAGATCCGCCAGTTTGAATAATAGCCGTGATTCCGGCTTTAGCCGCCACTTCAATATTATCGGTCTTGGGGAGAAACGCGTCGGAAATCATGATTGAATTTTTGGCTTTTTTTCCGGCTTTACTTATGGCCGTCTGCAGACTTTCTATGCGCGATGTCTGGCCGCAACCAATACCGACGGTATGTTTGTCTTTAATCAAAAGAATCGCGTTAGACTTTACATTCTTGATGACATGCCAGCCGAACAACATCGCCTCAAGCTGTGACGGTGTCGGATTCTTCTTGGTTACAATCTTTAAATCCTCCGTTCTTAGAACACGC
The DNA here is from genome assembly GCA_018062515.1 of Candidatus Omnitrophota bacterium. Taxonomy (GTDB): domain Bacteria; phylum Omnitrophota; class Gorgyraeia; order Zapsychrales; family Zapsychraceae; genus JAGOSC01. The sequence goes on along the minus strand of JAGOSC010000002.1, from coordinate 47,759 downwards.
TCATCTTTTTCCTGAAGAAGTAAACCGCCGTAAACTTTTTTAATATCAAAGGGTTCTTTGACTATTTTTTTAAAATCAAATTCGATCAATCTTAAATTCTTTTTTACACCCAATATAGTTTTTGCTTTCGGACTGAATTTGGGCGCTAAGATACATTCCATAAAACCGCTTTGGCTAATCGACTCCGCCGTTTCCTCGTCGACAACTTGGTTTAGACCGATAATTCCGCCAAAAGCCGAAACAGGATCGCAGCCCCAAGCTTGTTTATATGCTGCCCCGAGTGATTCATCCACCGCCACACCCGTCGGATTATTATGTTTAATAATGACCGCTGCCGGGTCTTTAAAGTCTTTGACAAATTCAATGGCCGCGTTCAAATCTAAGAGATTATTGAATGAAAGTTCTTTGCCATGTAATTGATGAATATTCGCTAAACCATAGGCTTCAGCGCCGGATTTATATAAGGCCGCTTTTTGATGGGGATTTTCACCGTAACGCAAAACCTGCAACTTTTCAAATTTCTGTTCGTATTGGGCCGGCAAAGAATCAAAGTCAGAACCTGTCAGACGTGACTTTAAGAATTTCTGAATGATATCATCATACCGCGATGTATGTTCAAAGGCCTCGACGGCTAGTTTGTACAATATTGAATCCGGCAATAATCCATTATTCTGTTTAAGTTCATCTAAAACATTCGTGTAATGATCAGGATTACAAACGACAGCGACGCTGCGGTAATTTTTGGCCGCGGAACGCAACATGGATGGTCCGCCGATATCAATATTTTCAATCGCTTCTTCTAAATGAACATTTTTCTTTTGGGTAACTTTTTCAAAAGGATAAAGATTCACCACCACCATATCAATAAGACCAATACCATGTTTTTTGATTTGTTCCATGTGATCGGCGTTATCACGAAGGGATAATAAACCGCCATGAATTTTGGGATGAAGTGTTTTGACTCGGCCGTCGAGCATTTCCGGAAAACCTGTATATTCGGACACATCTTGAACAGCAATGCCGGCTTCGCGGATTAATTTGGCTGTTCCGCCAGTCGAAATAATTTCGACATTCAATTCGGATAATCCTTTAACAAAAGGGATTAAACCTTTTTTGTCGGAAACGCTGATGAGTATTCGGTGGACTTTAAGCATGATGATACGTTTGGAAAATGTTTTGTGGGCTAGCTTGGATTATATTTTTAATTGTTTAATGATTTCAACGGTAAAGGCGGTTAAATCTTCCGGTTTTCGTGCAGTGATAAGATTTCGATCCACCACAACTTCTTGATCAGACCATTCTGCGCCAGCCGCAATCAAATCATCTTTAATCGCAAAAAAACTGGTCGCTTTTTTGCCTTTTAGGATTCCCGCGGAAACCAGCATCCAACCTCCGTGACAAATCGCCGCGACAATTTTATTTTGATCATAAATTTCACGGACAAACTGGGCCATGCGCGGAACCCGGCGCATAAAATCCGGGGCAAACCCGCCGGGGACAATCACGCCGTCAAATTGATCAGCGCGAACATCAGCAATAGATTTATCTGCTTTGACCGGATATCCTTCCTTGCTGCCATAAACATTCTTTGTTCCGGATCCGATGAATTGAACATCGATACCATTTTCTCTTAAACGCAGCCAAGGGTACCAGACTTCAAGGACTTGATATTGGTCTTCGACTAATAACGCAATTGATTTGGGCATATTTTCCTCAGAAATAAATAAGGGACGCATTAACTGCGTCCCTTAAGGTAATTATTTTGAAAGACCGCAAATAATCATTTAAATTAATAAATTTTGCCTTTTAAACGTTTCTTTTCAGAAGGCTTGCTGTAAAAACGTCTATCTTTCAATTCCATCATAAAGCCGTCTTTTTGACAGGCTTTTTTAAAAATTCGCATGGCTTTTTCAAAACTGTTATTATCATTGACTTTGACTTCGATCATCGGGTGTATTCACCTACCTTTATCCGTTAATATTTTTCAATCGTGAGGATGTATTATATACGAGATTGAAAAATTGTAAAGGATTTTTCCGTACTGATCTTTGTCAAAATGATAATTTTCTAAAATGTTATAAATCATTGAAAATAAAACACTTATATCAAATACCTAAAGCGCCGTCTTCCCCGGTTCGGATTTTTATAATATTATCTAGAGGAAGAACCGCAATCTTACCATCTCCGGTAAATCCTGTCTTGGCCACATGCCGCACCATTTCAACCACTTTATCTACCTGAAACTCATCTACATAAATATCAATTTTTCTTTTTGGCTGAAGGCCATTTCGATGCCTTCCAAAACCTCTAACTTCGGTAACAGTTAGTCCGCCGATGCCGGAATCTTCCAAAACTTCAATCACCGCGTTAAATTTTTCTTCTCTAACAATAATTTCTAACTTCTTCATTTAAACGCTCCGATACCTATTCAGGGTCATGATAATAAAATTCATCATTCTTAAAATTACGTAAGGTGTATTTATTCTTTTCTTTCTTCACTAAATAATTCGGTGAAATCGGAATCTTTCCGCCGCCGCCGGGCCCATCGATAACGTACGTTGGAACGGCATATCCCGTCGTGTGTCCTCTTAAATGTTCCATAATATTAATTCCAGTAGCGACGTCCGTTCTAAAATGTTTTGATCCTAAAATCGGATCACATTGATAAATATAGTATGGACGTACTCTGATTTTTAGAAGTTCATGCATCAATTTCTTCATCGTTTCCGGATGATCATTAATACCTTTTAATAAAACTGTCTGACTTCCCATGGGAATTCCGGCATCTGCGATCATATTGCAGACATGTTTGACACGTGGAGTTATTTCGTCCGGATGATTAAAATGTATACTCATCCAAATTGGACTATATTTTTTCAGCATGCTGATTAATTGAGGTGTGACGCGTTGAGGCAAGGTAACCGGTATTCTTGTTCCGATTCTCACAAATTCAACGTGTTCGATGGATTTTACTTCTTGGATAATGTGTTCGAGCACGCGGTCACTTAAAGTTAAAGGATCGCCGCCGGAGATTAAAACATCACGAATTTCTTTGTGAGCGCGAATGTATTGAAAGGCTTTTTGATAAGATTCCATGCTGAGGGAACGTTCACCATCACCGACCATTCTTGAACGCGTACAATATCGGCAATACATGGCACACATTTCATTAACGAGGAAAAGAACGCGATCTGGATAACGATGGACGAGTCCATGAATCGGTGAATTTTTATCTTCTCCACACGGATCAGCCATTTCTTCAGGCGCTGTTGTTAATTCATCGACTTGAGGAATACTTTGCAAACGAATGGGACAGGCTGGATCATCCGGATTAATCAAAGCGGCAAAATAAGGCGGGATGGCCATCGTCAATTTTTTTCCGCAGCCGACAATACCGTCTTTTTCTCTTTTTGTTAAATGGACAATACCTTCCAAAATCTCTTTACTACGGATACGATTACGGATTTGCCAACGCCAATCATGCCAATCGGCTTCCGTCGCACCGTCAAAAGCCTCCAAGACTCTTTTTTCTTGAGCCGTAAGCGGTAGGCGAGAAATTTCTAATTCTTGGTCAATGGCACCCAAAGGATTCATTAAACATTTATCTCCTGATGAAAAGGTTTCAGCAATTCTTGTTCTGTTTGATCAATAAGGCCGTACCGGGCCAGGCTTATATTTAGTATTATGTTTAAAATTCCGTTAAAATCAAGCCCAAACAATTTAGGAAACACGTGGAACACATCTTCTTTATCCATGGTCGGCAAAGGATTAATTTCCAGAACATAAGGTTGACCTTGTTTGTCGACACGAAAATCGACTCGCGCTACGTCACAACAATCAACCGCTTTAAAAACATGCACAGCAATTTCCTGAATTTTTTTCGTTAATTCAGGACTGATTCTCGCTGGACATAAATATTTGAGTGCAGCGGAATAAATCCGTTCATTCGTATAAATCCGTTCATTCAACTCTTCTTCACCATCAATACATATCTGAACCACCGGCATGGCCATCGGCGACTGATTACCTAAAACCGCAACCGTAAATTCTTTTCCGGAAATAAATTTTTCGACCAAAGCGGGCTGCTGATAAGTCCGGTTAATAAATTCAACCTGCCGTTTTAAAGCCTCAAAGTTTTCAACGCGCGAATCTTTATTGATTCCTTTAGATGAACCTTCGTGCTTTGTTTTAACGATCAAAGGAAAACCGATTGTATTTAATTTTTCTAAATTATCCGTCGATTGAGCTCGAAAATATGGCGCGGTGGGAATTTTTTCGCCCATAAAAATTTGTTTGGCTACAATTTATCCAATGTTATGCCTAATGACAGAGCGTCCGCTCCGAAATAAGGAATATTATTCATTTCAAGAATGATCGGAACTTGTGATTCGCGGTTACGGCCGGTTTTTCCCTCGGACATGTTATAAATAAAATCTACATCCAGTTCTTTAACACTCTTAATAAGCTGATGAATATTGCCAATGCGCTTGACTTGATGTCCGCCACTTTCAATAGCAGCCACAATCATATCCACGGTTTCGGGCTTATCAAATTCCGCGTTGATGTCCGTCGGGTCAGCATCTTTCTTGACCCAATCTGTTTTCAGATCGTAGGTGATTCCTATTTTCATCTTTTTTTCCAAGGGATTAGTTTAGAGCTTTAAAATACACTATTAGAGAAATAATTTCAACAATACATATAATAAATGTATGTGTGGTTTTTATCGACTCGTTGTTACATTTATTTTTGCACAATGTTGATTAACGCTACATTGTGAACATAAAGGCGATATGGGCCGGCAAACGTTTTGTCCCCACGTAACCAAAAGCGCATTATAGTCTTTCCAGTATATTTTAGGCAACTTTTTTCTTAAGGCCCATTCCGTTTCTTCTGGCGATTTGGATTCCACATAACCGAAACGGTTTGAAATACGATGAACATGCGTATCAACACACATAGCTGGAATGTCAAATCCTTCGGTCAAAACCAAATTAGCGGTTTTTCGCCCTACACCCTTCATCGTCATCAATGTATCGAGATCATCAGGAACTTTATGATCGAACTTCTCGATAATATCTTTACAAATACCGAGAATGGTCTTGGCCTTTGTTTTATAAAATCCGACGGGATAAATCGCTTTTTCAATCTGCCCCGGCGTCAATTTGATCATCGTTTCCGGTGTATTAGCCAGTTTAAACAATCGTTCCGATGCTGGAAGCGTTGTTTCATCTTTGGTCCGTAAACTCATAATGCAGGAAATCAACACTAAAAACGGACTTTTCCATTTCTTTCCCACCAAAGTCACCGACGGATCAGGCAAATCTTTCATTTGCGTTCTTATTTTTCCGATGACAACGTCAATATTTCGATTCGTTACAGGCATAACATTATTTAATTATTTTACTTTTAAGCTTACCCGGAATTCCTATATCAACCACCGCAATTTTCCCTGTATGCTGAGGACCATAGCGTCGATAAAAACCTTGTTTTGCAAAACTGAATGTTACCGTTAAATCGGCTTTTATACAAACGCCGTAAATTTGTCCCGTTGTACCATCCAATCCGGATGGAATATCAACAGCCACGATTTTTTTTGCTTGATGATTAATCGCTTCAATAAAACTTTTAAAGGGGTCAGTTATATTACGATTTAAGCCGACTCCAAATATAGCGTCTACGACAACATCAGCATTTTTGATCACCGTCAAAAAACTCGTCGACACATTCGATATTTCTTTAACTGAATATTTCAGTCGTTTCAGAATCTGATAATGAACTAATGCATCTGGCTTAAGCTGTTTGGCTTGACCGACGAGTACCACTTGAGTTTTAATACCGGCCTCGTGAAAATGACGGGCTATCACCAATCCATCGCCAGCATTATTTCCATGCCCACAAATGATCACAATATTAGCCGGACGAAACTTTTTTTGTATTTCTTCAAATACCCGGCGCCCGGCATTTTCCATTAAAATCAGCGACGGAAAACCATATTGATTGATGGCGAGCGCATCCAACTTTTGGATTTGCTTCACCGTCGCTGTTTTCATGACAAGCCTAAAGAGTCGTATCCTAATTCCTGCAAAATTGAAATGTCATCCCGCCAACGTTTACTCACCTTCACGTACGTTTCCAAAAATACTTTCTTCTCTAGTAATTGTTCTAAATCTGCCCGCGCCAGCGTGCCTACATTTTTCAAAATCTCGCCATTTTTGCCAATCACTATTTCTTTTTGTGTCGGACGCTCGACGTAAATCAAAGCTTTAATATGAATGGTATTACCTTTGGAAGGCAGCATTTGTTCAATAAAAACACCGATGGAATGAGGCAATTCCTCTTTCAATGTCATTAAGAATTTCTCTCTGATAATATCTGCAATTGCCATTTTTTGCGGCAAATCCGTTATGACATCGTTATCGTACATCGGAATACCTTCAGGCAAATATTCAAAAATAACATCGAGCAATTTGTCGATATTAATGCCTTTTTCACCCGATAAAGCAACTAGAGAAATATTTGTCATTTCAGTAATGGGTTTTCCGACGACCTTTTCATAAAAACGAATATATTCATCGAGCGGGGTTTTTCTGATATCCACTTTATTAAGTCCAAGAATAACCGGAATCTTGACGTTCTTAATCTTCTCCGCCATGTTTTCTTCTTCTTTTCCGATTCTTCGGCTTGGATCCACCAAATAAATCAAACAATCCACATGATCCATGGTCGACGCTGCCGCGCTATTCATATAACGGCCCAGATTGTCCCCTCCGGGGTGATAACCGGGCGTATCAATAAACACAATTTGACCGCGATGATCATTGTACATTCCTCGGATCTGATTACGGGTAGTCTGCGGAACTTTGGAAACAATGGCTATCTTCTCACCGACAATTTTATTGAGTAAAGTAGATTTTCCGACGTTGGGCCGGCCAACGATGGAAACCATTCCGAATTTGGGCTTTAGTTTGCTTTCTTTCATTTTTTTAAACCACCTTTGTATTTTAATGTGACGTAGACGACGCCGGAAAAGAGAACGATATTGATAAGACTGTAGGTTTTATAAATTAAATCCGACGACGTCAACGCCGACGGAAGCATGATGACAAAACAGGTAAAAACTCCGATCGCCCAAAGCATACTGATATCTTCGGATGATTTGCGCTGAACCACTTTAATAATCAGAGGCACGCTAAAAAATGGCAGGATGATGGCCCCGATCATTCCTGAAATATATATCCAATTAAATTCTTTCATATTAACCCACCGGCATAATGTGTTTACGTAATTCGTTTAGGCGCGTATTAATACCGTCTAATGTTAAATTGGCAGTCTTAGCCATGCCAAAACCTTCGACATTGTAAGAGGATAATGTCGTCGCGTATAAAATAGCCTTATGTAAGACTTTTTGCGTGACACGTCCTGACTTAGATAAATAACCCATGATTCCTCCGGCGAAAGAATCACCTGCTCCCGTCGGATCGACAACGGTTTCAACCGGGTATGCGGAAAAAGCAAAATGATGAAGATCACTGTAAAACATAACCCCATTTTCCCCCTTTTTGATGACAACCATTTTGGGTCCCATACGACGGATCGCTTTCGCGGCTTTATGTAAATTTGTTTCATCCGTCAATAATTTTGCTTCGCGATCATTCACAATCATCAAATGAACTTTTTTCATTAAATTTTTAACAGATTTATTTTTGATATCAATCCATAGATTCATTGTGTCCATACCTATGAACTTAGGATTATCCATGAGCTTGAGAAAATTCATTTGAATATCCGGATCGAAATTCGCGAGAAAAACATTCGGGATTTTCTTTTGTGCGGCGGTTATTTGTGGGGTGTATTGTTCAAGAACACCCAACACCGTCGTGTGAGTGATCGCCGTATTCAAATCTTCTTTTTTATATTCCCCCGTCCAGGAAAACGTTTTTCCGTCGGCTATAGTTACCGAATCTAAATTAATCCCCTTCTTCTTTAGAAAATTTAAATGCTGTTTAGGGAAATCTTTTCCGATCACACTGACAAGATGCACAGGGGTAAATAATTGGGCGCAGACCGAAAAATGACTGGCCGACCCGCCGAGCAAATCTTCTTTTTTTCCGGACGGCGTTACTAGATTATCTAAAGCCACCGTTCCGATTGTAATTAAACTCATATCGCGCTCCTGTTTATTCATCATTTTCTCTTAATACAATTCTCTCTGTAAACTCAATGGTATTTATTATTTCTTCGAAGCTGGAAATATATTTATTAAATTCGTTATTATTATTAGGCCATGCGGAAAGATTTATTTCATACAAAAAGCCTTCATGTAGAATTAAATATCTCATCGTTTGTAATCTTCTTCCAACTATCAAATAACTCAAGAATGATTTTTCTTCTTCAAACTCCAGATATGAATAAGCATATTTTACAGCTTTAATTCCCCTTATTTTTGTCTTTTCTATCTTTGAATCTAAATTTAGACGTCCTCCAGGTAATAAATGAATACTTTGTTTGACTACTTCCTCAAGTGTTGAAGCGGAACTTTTTTCCATTTTAAGATAAATATTAATATTATAGACTTTGTGCGAAAAACGAACGGTCCTAAACTTTGCAAGATCATCAGGACTTTGTTTACCAATCTGTTTTTGTCTCCAATCACGTGAAAGAGTTATTTTAAAACCAAAAAGTTGATAAAAATATGTGATCTTATTCAGACAAGCGAGAATACTTTCCCCCTCTTGGTAACCATGACTGTTCTCTTTGGAATAAACATAACAGTCATCATTTTGTTCATTTTGCGAACCAAACTCCTTTTCTCCCTCATTCTTTTCAGAGTCTGATCCGTTAGCATAATGAACATTGAGATAACTAGTAAAAATTATTGACACAATAAGAGCTAGAAAATATTTTTTCATTATGCTTGTCAATGAAGATTTTTTATCTAATCACCAATTATTTTGATTAAAACTCTTTTCTTCCGACGGCCGTCGAATTCGCCGTAAAATATCTGTTCCCATGGGCCAAAATCCAACTTTCCTTTAGTCACCGCCACGGTTACCTCGCGGCCCATGATTTGTCTTTTTAAGTGAGCATCCGCATTATCTTCACCGGTATCATTATGACGATATTGATTAACCGGCGCGTGCGGCGCTAATTTTTCCAGCCATTGATCGTAATCATGCAATAAACCGCGCTCATCATCATTGATATAAACACTCGCGGAAATATGCATGGCATTCACCAAACATAAACCTTCTTTGATACCGCTTTTATCAATCGCCTTCTGTACGTCCGACGTTATATTAATGTAATCGCGCCGTGTTTCTGTATTGAACCACAACTCTTCCCGATAATGTTTCATTTCATCCTTCTAGAGCCCAATATCTTTGGGCAAAACCATCTTGTCTTTACGACTTATAAACGTCTGAATAAAATCATAGTATTTGGGATCGGGCATATCTCGTTTTATATCTTCTAACGTTTGACGAACGGCTTGTTCATCGCCTTTCATCAAATAAATTTGCGTTAAATAACAATATCCCCGATAGGAAGGTGTTAATTCTATACTTTTTTTAATCTGAAATAAAGCTTTATCTGTTTGCCCCTTTAACAAATAAATACGGCCCAATCCGAGGCGAAGCATTCCATAATCCGGATAAAAGTGAACGCCTTCTTCCAAATACCGCTGTGCTGCATCCAAATCGTTGAGCATACATTGTCCCAAAACATAGTATGCCCGCGGATCTTCCAATCCCAATGACAATGCTTTTACCAGAATATCTTTGGCCTTTTCCGTTTCGCCGATCTTTTGATACGTGATTCCCATCAACATTGAACTAAAAGGATCGTTGGGATGATTTTCGTATAAACGAAAAGCCATGATGTAGTTGTGGCGCCACATCGCATTGATTTTTACAGTCATGATTAAACTCGACCCCACATACGCTAAAGCTAAAATATAAATGAACCGTTGTGATTTCGTTTTTATGTTCAACGATCCTCCGATATCGAAAATCAAACGGGCTAAAATAAAACAAATCCCGACGGAAGGCAAATACATAAAACGATGGGCCATGGGATTCGCCAGCGGAATGAGATTAGATACGGGTATCAAGGCGATTAAAAACCATCCAACAAAAAATTTACTTAATTTCTGCTGGACAGACATTCTATAAAATAAAAACAAACACAAAATAATGATTAAAACCACTATTTGTGTCTCTATTCCCCACGGTTGTTCAACTGGAGGCTTGTAGGCGGGCGGTAAAACCTTGACGAGGCCAGGCATAAAAAAACCGGTTAGATATTCTCCGAATATGTGAATGCATACGGCCGCATGATTCAGAACATTTCCGCCAAACCAGTTCAGCGTTTCAACCGTTTTATTAGGAAATACGTATACATAAACGTAAAGGAAAGACAAAATAACGACAATATACCCGCTATAACGTCGCAGGTATTCACTAAATTTTAGTCGTTTACCGTCGGGATTGATCCAACAATCGTACATAAGTAACAATCCCGGGAAAATGATGACCGATTCTTTGGAAAATAGCGCTAATCCAAAACTTAGCCACGACAAGATTAATAAATGCATTTTCTTGGTTTGAGACGCGTAAGCAATGTACAAAATAAACGTCATCAGTAAAAAATACGTCGAAACTAAATCTGCCCGATAGCCGATTCCGCAAACCGCTTCACTTTTGTATGGATGAACAGCGAATAATAGGGCCGTTAAAAATGACAAGCCCGCCGTCCGCGTTAAAAGAAATATCAACCCATAAACACCGACGACATTCGCTAAATGCCATAACAGATTTGTCAAATGGTAGCCGAATGGCTTTAATTGCCAGATAAAATAATCCAGAAAATAAGTTAAGGATAAAGCAGGACGGTAAGCGATTGAACCGGATGAATAACGGCCCTGATCCTGAACATTGAGAACATCGACGGAGTTGGCCAAATATTTGGAGGTGAACAGATCTTTGAGATTTGACCAGGAGGTATAAAACTTATTATTCGTAATCAAAAAATGGTCGTCACCGACAAAACCATTCAAGAGCGAATTACCGAATATTAATACGGTTAACACAATAAGTATAATAATCGGTTTTCGATGCATACTGATCACTAACGTGCGCTGATTAAGAAATAATACATCAAACTTCCGACGAAAAGGGTGGTCAAAATAAAAACAATATAAAGAAAAAATTTAAAAATCGCTGTTTGCCGAAGAAGAACCTGAACGTCGACGGGTTTTATCGAACGATACTTGATTCCTAATGTATAACGTATGCCTATGGAGGTTTCTTCTTTTTCATACCACGCGACGTTCCCTATCGCATGCACCGTTTTTTTATAAAACGGAATATGAAACTTTAAAGCCAGCAAAATTTGCTGTTGATTCAAATATCTAATCACGGATTCATTTAAGGTTTCCGTTTCGACACAGACACCGCCTTGGCTGACATTAACGGTTTGTCCCTTCTGCCAACCCACACCGGGAAGAAGTATTTCCTGATGATCCACCGGCGAGAAATCCATCGGGACTTTTTTAGCGGTTCTAAGATATTTTCTTTTTTCTGATTTTGCTTCGGTCATGTTCATTATCCTTTTTAAAATTTCTGGCAAAATTAATCCGCTGTTGAAGGGGCGGGTGATCATAAAAAAATATTTCGATAAATTTATTCGGCTGAAATTCTGACAAATTCATCTGTCCTAATTTTTCCATCATACTGATAAAAGCGCCGGGCTTATCTGTTAGTTTTAAGCTAAACTCGTCGGCTGATTTCTCCATGCGACAACTATACCAATTGGTTAACGGAGTAACAATAATGCCTAATAAAGAAAAAACCAGAATAAAAAGCGGCAAGGAGGCTATATCATTCATTCCATCAAAACCAAAGTAATTGACCGCGCCCTTTAAAACCTTATCGATGATATATAATCCTGAAAAAATCAAAACCGCGTTCACGGCCAGCATTTTAACAATATCGCGATGACAATAATGTCCTAATTCGTGCGCCACCACGGCTTCAATTTCTTCCTTATCAAATTCCGAGAGCAATGTGTCACTCAGGACAACTCGACGGGATTTTCCCAGCCCGCAGATAAACGCATTGGCCTTTTTTGTCTTACTTGAAAAATCAATAGCGTAAATATCTTTAAGAGTTGTACGGCAATGATTAAACATTTCGTGAATGCTATGTTTCAACAATTCATCGTCGATATTCTTATATTTGTAAAATAATGGCACAATGACATTCGGCATTAATTTAGCTAACACGACACTTAAAAATAGCCAAAAAGTTCCGGCCATCAACCACCACGCGCCGCCCATCCGCCCTAAGAACCAATAAATCGCGCACACTAAGATCGTCGAGAGAACCAGTCCCAAAACAAATTTCTTAAGGTCATCCTTTATCCATTGTCCAAATGTTTGGTTGGACAATCCATGTCTATGTTCCCAAACAAATCCATTAAAATAACCTAACGGAAAGTGAATGATATACAAAAAGATACTTAAGCAGGCAACGTAAAATGCATTCCCGACGGAGACTTGATTGACTATGGAATGGGCGGAATGTTTAATGCTAAAGGTCATTCCACTATAGAGCAAAAACAAAAACAAAATGGTATCCAGAAAAAAACCGGCAAAAAAAAGCCGATATTTCATGCCGTGATATGTTTGCGGATCTTTTGCTGTTTTATGCATGATCGCTAAAAAAAGTAGTTCTTTTTTTGTTCAAAGCAGCAAAATATTTCTGGAATCGTTTATCTTTTTTTAAATTTTCCAAGTCTAAATCGTGCTCTATATGTCGATAATCATCATAACCACAGGTAATGGCTTTTTTAAGCGATCGGAAGGAAAGATCAATGTGATTCATCAAAGAATAACTGCAGGCTAGGTTGTATAAAATAACGGGGTTTTCGGGGTCGATTTGATACAATTTCTCGTCGATAGCCAGGCCATCCTGATAACGCCCGACTTTTGTGTATAGATCGCCCAACAAGACCATGGCCTCAAAAAAATGCGGGATTTTTTTAAGTAAACCTTCACAAAATTCAATTTCAAACTGATCAGTATTTGAAGTCTTTAATTTAACCATCGCTATTCTCTTATTTTAGAAATAATTTAATCCGGGCAAGCGCCTCTTTAAGATTTTGATAACTCGACGCATAAGATATACGGATAAAGCCTTCGCAGGCGGCGCCAAAGGCCACGCCCGGTACAAGAGCGACTTTTTGTTCGGTCAGTAATTTTTGAGCAAAGTCCATCGATTTCATTTTGGTACTCGTGATCGACGGAAAAACATAAAAAGCCCCTTGCGGCATATGGCATTTTAATCCAAGCTCATTTAGGCCATCGACGACAAATAATCGCCGGCGATTATATTCTTTTTTCATTTCCAGCACATCTTTATATCCATGCAGAAGCGCTTCTCTGGCCGCTATTTGGCCGGTAATCGACGGACATAACATGGTGTATTGATGAACCTTGGTCATGCCGGCAATGATTTCTTTCGGGCCACACGCATAACCAATACGAAAACCGGTCATCGCGTAAGATTTTGAAAATCCATTTAAATAAACGACTCGCTCTTTCATTCCAGGAAAAGTAGAAATCGGCGTGTGATCAAAATCGTAGGTTAATTCATCATAAACCTCGTCGCTGACAACAATAAGATTATGTTTCTTAACGACTTTACAAATCGCGCTCAATTCTTCTTTTGTGTATGACGTTCCGGTCGGGTTACAAGGATAATTCAGCATCAACACCTTGGCGTCTTTGGTGCAAGCTTTTTCAATCTGTTCGGGGCTGAGTTTAAATCCATTACTGACATCCGTTTGAATAATGACAGGAATACCGCCGGCTAATTCAACGACGGGGGCATAAGATACATAACAAGGCTGGTGAATTAAAACTTTATCATTCGGGTTAAGAAGGACCCGCATGACTAGGTCTAATCCTTCTGATACTCCGACGGTGATTAATACTTCATTATCAAAATCATACGTAAGTCCATATCTTTTGGTTAAAAACTGGACGATTTGTTTACGTAATTCCGGCATACCTTTATTGGAGGTATAGGATGTATAACCTTTTTCCAGGGAATGGATCCCGGCTTCCCGCACCATCCAGGGAGTCACAAAATCCGGTTCCCCGACGCCAAGCGAAATAACATCCTTCATACCTAAAACAAGGTCAAAAAAGGCGCGGATACCCGACGGCGCCATCTTTTCCACTTTTTTTGAAATATTATAGTCCATAGATTTCCGTTAATATGAAATGTTTAATCGTTTACCTTCAGAGTTTTTCTTAAGAACGTGTCCGTCTTCTTTGTACTTCTTTAGAAGAAAATGCGTCGTTGTGCCGCGCACTTGTTCCATAGAAGAAAGCTTGGAGGCGACAAAATTAGACACCGTTTGCAGCGTTTCACCTTCGACGACGACCAAAAGGTCGTAAGATCCCGACAAAAGATAACAGCTTTTTACTTCCGGAAAACTATAAATTCTTTCCGCGATATTTTCAAAACCGACATTTTTTTGCGGAGAAACGCTGACTTCAATCAAGGCGCGTACGTTTTCCTTACCTTCACTGACCAAATCATAATCAATAACAGTCTTATATTTGACAATAGTCCCATCCGCTTCATATTTCTTGATCGCCTTCTTAACCGTGTCTTCCGTTTTTCCCGTCAACTTGGCAATTTCAGCGGTGCTTACCCGCGCATCATTTGATAAAATTTCCAATATCTCGTCCATACTATACTCCCATTTATTTTTCTCACTCCCGCCCATAAGAGAGAATGAATCCCGTTTTAAATCCTACCTTTTCCATAAAACAGGAGTACCGTAACTTAATTGTAATATTATTATAAATACGATAGCCAATTATAACATGGAACAAAAAAAAGCCAATGGTTATATCGGCAAAATAGAAATTTTCTTGAAAAGATGGATAAATGGCGGGTTTGGAAGGTTATTCTTGACGTTTAAGCATTAAGCTCATTTCATCAATTTGGGTACGGAGTTTTTGATTTTCCAGGTCGTATTTCTTGATTCCTTGAATCAGCTCATTTCTACGGTCTTGCCGGCCTAGGGAAGTGGTTATTTGATTGGATAGCTGATCATGCTGTTTTTTCAAATCTTCCACCTGATTTTTAAGATCAGATTTTTCTTTTTCCGCCTTAGATAGAGATTGTGCGGTAGATTTTTCCTTCAACATTTTTTTGTCTTTAAGAATCGACAGCTCTTTTTCTTTAAATTCTTTTTTCTTTGCCAAAGAAACCGCTTTTTCTTCGAGATCTTGATTTTCTTTTTCTAAAACCGATACCTGTTCCGGAGTGGTTCTTAATTCCTCTTCTCGACGAGTAATTTCTTCTAATAATTGCCGTTCTTTTTGCAGCGCTTGCTGAAGCGCAATATTCTCCGCTTCTTTCAATTCCAAAGCTTTTCGTTCTTTATCCTGATTCTGAACTTTGTTTAACTTTAATTCAAGCTCTAATTCCCGACGCTGGTATTGTAAATCAGCTAAATGTAACTGCAATAACGACAATTGTTCGCTGTAATCCATCAACTCACCACTCAAGTAACGTTTTTGACTATCCAAGTTTTTGTCGTCGATATATGGATCAAAATTTTCCTGACCAGCATTTATTTTTGTTGGAAACAGCGATTCGGGGTTATTTTGGATAACTTCTTTTTGAGATGAAGGGCTCTGATCTTGAATCAATTGCCATTCTTCTTTTAATTGTGAATACCGTTCTTCTAATTTTTTATTCTCGGCGATCAAAACAGCGATATCATCTTTGAGTTTTTTCATCGTATCGTAACGGGATGTGCGCGGTTGATACAGTGAATCCGTCTCTTCTTCCGCTTTCAACGAAGAAGAGGCAGTTAAAAGAATCAGAAAAGAAAAAATTAAGATGATAAATGGTCGGTGGGTTGCCTGTGTCATGTTTTTATTATAGTTGAGAAGTTTTTACCTGCAATCATAAACTGGAAATTTCTCAGTATTGCGGGGATTTTTTATATAGATCAAGAAGTAAATCGAAAACCGGTCTTGGCTTTTTCAAAAAGCGAAACTGATTCACACAACTCACGGGTTTTAGTCCAATCAGTGAATTGGTGAGAAAAACTTCATCGGCCTTAACAAGACGGTTCAATTTGTATTTTCCCGTCTTTACCTTTATTCCCGCTTGCCGGGCCAAACCTATGACTTTTTGCCGAATAATACCGTTAAGACAACCTGTGTCTATCGACGGCGTAAGTAGGAGATTTTTTTCCACCATAAAAATATTCGTCGTCGATCCTTCAACCAAAAATCCTGACGGATTCAATAAAATTGCTTCATCATATCCTTTTGATTTTGCTTCTTTATTAGCTTCAAAATACGGTTCATACGTTATGGATTTAACATGAGAGAATGCATTCTTTTTTCTTCTAATCGGTGAAATCATAACCTTGATCGAATCTTTTTTAGAATTCAGTGGTACACCGACGATATTAAAAAAAATTTGTCCTTGATCTTTATAGATAGAAATTCTTACACGCCCATGAATAAGATGGTTTAACTGAACGATTTTCTTAATCTGCTGTAATAACTTTATCGACGAAAATGTGAATTGGATTTTATACAATCCACAACCTCGTTTTAATCGATCAAAATGTTCCTGCCAAAGGCAAACGTGCCCATGATCGATCAGAATGGTTTCAAAAACGCCATGTCCTCTAATCACACCGGGAGACAAAGCATGAAGCAAATCGTCAGAAGCCTCCGTCCACTCTTGATTAAAATTGATGATCGGTCTTTTCACGGATTATACCTTCTGAAAATTCGATGTAAGATTTAGGGCCTTCAGGGAAGATTGTATGGCCTTGGCTTTTACTAATGTTTCTTCGTATTCGTCCTCGGGAACCGATTCGGCGACAATTCCGCCTCCGACCTGGAAAAAATACCGATCTTGATAAGAAAGGATGGTGCGAATCAAAATATTAAAATCCATTTGCCGATTAAACCCAATATAGCCGAACGCTCCGGTATAAATCGAACGTCTCGTCGGTTCCAATTCTTCAATAATATTCATAGATTTAATTTTAGGACAACCGGTGATCGATCCGCCGGGAAAACAGGCTGATAACACATCAAACATATCTTTATCTGTTCGCAATTGGCCTTCCACCGTCGATGTTGTTTGAAATACCGTCGAATATTCTTCGATTGTCCGCATATCCCTGACCTTAACTGAGCCATATTCACACACGCGGCCTAAATCATTGCGCTCTAAATCCGTGATCATCAACAGCTCAGCCTTATCTTTTTCCGACGACAAAATCTCCTGACGATAACGCGCGTCTTCCTGCGGTGTTTTTCCCCGTGGGCGCGTACCTTTCATCGGTTGAGTTTGTAGTACATTGTCTCTTAATTGCAAATATCGTTCGGGCGAACTGCTGATCACTTGGAAGGGGCCGCCATCAAAATAAACACCGAATCTCGACGGTGAATAGCGGCGCAGATATTGATATAATAACAACGGATCAGCATTTGGTTCTTTCAAAACATTAAACCGTTGGGATAAATTTACTTGATAAATATCCCCTTTGGCGATGTAACCCAGCGCTTTCTCGACGGCGTTGATATACTGGTCTTTTGTAAAATTACAATCTAACTCCATTTCTGTGTCGGTATGAACGAGATCTGAAGTAAGCCCGGCAACATTAATTTTCTTAAATCGATTCAGCCGGTCTTTAACAAAGTGAATCCGATCTTGAGCCCTTTTTAACCGTTTTGCGGGCTCCTGTTCTGGGTAACCCGTCGAGGTAATGTGCATTTTCTTAAATACGTGATCAACCGTGATGATGCAGTCATAAAAGCCAAATAAACAATCGGGAAGATTAAAATCATCGATGGATTTGAGCGGAATATTTTCTTGATGTAAGCCGTGATCATAGCCGATAAAACCAACAATTCCCGACGGTAAAATATCGTCGGAAGATTGATCAAAGCAGTACATCGAATATTCTTTTTTTAATTGATCAAAATGAGAACGGTTTTTATGTTGATACACCTTAAACGGGTCAAATCCGAAAAAAGAATAGCGGCCTCGATGGGGGTCAGGCAAACTGCTATCCAGAAGAAAGCGGTAGGGCTGATCTTCAAAAGCCTTGAGAAGAAGCAGTGGATCGCGGGTTAATTCAATTGTTTCTTTAAGGTAATCCTTCATCGTACCGACATTGTACGGTTATTGAAGGAAATTGTCAAGAAAGGATCAGACAGGACTATTTCACGCGACTGCCTAAGGCCACGTCTTTTTCCGGACTGATTATCACCGGCCCATTTTCATCGGAAGCGGCTAAAAGCATGCCTTGTGATTCCTCACCGCGCAAAACAGCGGGTTCGAGGTTGGCAATGACAACGATTCTTTTGCCGACTAATTGTTCGGCCGTATAAGTGGAACGTATACCAGCGACAAGCTGACGTTCATCACCGCCACCCAAATCAATTTTTAACACAAAAAGCCGATCCGCATTGGGATGGTTTTTGGCTTCTTTAATTTGAGCCACTTTAAATTCCAATTTAAGAAAATCTTCAATAGTAGCCATGCGGTTCCTTATCTTTAGCTGATTAATTAAATATTATTTTATGCGGCAATCAAACGCTATTGTCGCACAGTCTTCCATCGGAATGTTTTCACCCAATTTCATAAATCCCATCAACAAATCATCGCTAAAACCAGTCATCATATCCTGCGGCAAAAATTTTAGAAAAAGGCCTTTTTTCCCCTTAATTTTCAATCCCGCCGAGGTGATATCTTTTTTCATCGCGACAACGGTATAAACTCGACGGTGGCCTATCTGCTTATCTGTCCTACCGATATCATTAACTTTCTTGTGGAGTTTCATCTCAACAGCCACCCGGCGATGAAAAGAATTAGCGTTAGGGACAATCACAATGATTTGGCCTTTCGGTTTAAGCCAAGACTTAGCTTTTTTTAAAATCTCGATGGGATTTTCCACATGCTCCAAAATAAAAGAAGCAATAATAGAATCATATTTGACCGGCGGTTCAAACTCTTCGAACAAATTATGAAAAGCGATGATTTTCTTCCCATATTTTCCCCGGGCTTGTTTCAACAAGATTTCCGACGCATCGACGATGCTGGATTTTCCGAACTTTTTAATAATGTTCGCGGTCCAAGCATCTTCACCAAAACCCATTTCCAATACGTCGGGGCCGTTAATCCACGGCATCACCTGCCTCACCACCATCATCATGATTTTCCGATTAATCGCCCGACCTGGATTGTCATCGTGATACTTATTCGCAATTTGCTCTAATATTTTTTTTTCTTTTTTAAAATCCATTTTTAACTCAATTCAATCGTTGAATCGATAACAAATGCTTTGTTAGGGCTAACAGCGTCGAATGTTCTCCATACATATTCACCTAAAATTCCCAGCGCCATGTTAGTCACGCCAAATCCCATTAATAAAACAACCAAAATAATTTGTTGAACAGATGTTTCTCCGACGAACAAAACTTTAATGAGATACAAAATTCCAAAAACTAAAAAAACTAATCCCGCCAAACTAATGCAACGTATAGGAATATAAGAAAACGATACAAATGAATCAATGAGAAGCTTAATATTTTTCTGCCATGTCCATTTCGATTTTCCTCTTTCTCGCTTCACTTTAACGCCGAAAATACCGGTTTGTTTAAAACCCATCGATATTAATCGAATTAATATGGACGTATTTGCTTCAACGTGGTTCTTAATCTGATTACGAACTTTTTCATGGAACATAATGACATCAAAACCGTTCGGCGGATAATTCGGGCAAACATACGTTCGTATTAAAGCGGCATACATTTTTGAACCCATTCTTTTTAAAAAAGGATCCCCGGAAGATTCCCGTTCTAAACGGACCAGGTCATAACCTTCCAAACATTTTTGGTACAAACGGCTGATGACGTCGGGAGAATATTGTAAATCGGCCGCTAAATGAGTTGTGTAAAGGCCTTGTGAAGCGTGTATTCCCGCAGACATGGCGGCGTGTGACCCGAAATTTCTGGAAAAACGAATGATTTTAGAGGAATATCCTTTATGTTGAGCCTGTTTGAGCCTTTCAAAAGTCCCGTCGACGGAACCGTCATCTACAAAAATAACTTCACATTTCACGTTATTCATCATCGATAAACTGCGATTTAATTCAGCGGTTAACGCTTCGATATTATTTTCTTCATTAAAACAAGGAATGATGATCGTGATATCGTAATTCGTACTCATGCTAATTTTCCTTTATCGGTAGGGAATGAAAAGGCCTATATTTTCTTAAAACTTGATCCAGACAAGTTTGATCAAACGTAAACCATATTTCTTTATGATCTTGTTTGGTAATTTTTGAACCAAATTCTTTATGAAAATTAATTACCTTTGTATTTTGATTTTGAACGCCGAAATACAATTCCTTCAAGTTTAATGTATTAAACGCAAAATGATACATTAAAACCGCTGATTCAAATGCGATAAAAAAACCGGCATTTTCCTGAATGACCCATCGTCCCCATTCCGCCCGTTTGTGAACAAAATCAATATCATAAACCGCAATGGTCCCTTGTGATGTTCCGTCGAGGCTCTCAATAATCATATGATAATCATTGGATAACGCGCGTTTTTCTTCAATCCATTGTTCCTGCTTTTCGACCGACGGGTCTGTTTTCCCTATAAACCCTCGAATCCGCGGGTTCAGCCGTAATTCGACGATAAACGCAGCGTCTTTTTCCTCAGCGGAACGCAAACGAATATTCTTCCCCTGGATAACTTCTTTAAAAATCATAATTTCCGTACCGCTATACCGTCGACGATGTCTTTAATTTTTTTCATACGCACAAGTTCCTGCATATCGAAATTGGTTTTAAATTCTTGTTCGATTTTCAAAAACAAATTTAATTGTTCCAAAGAATCAAAATTTTTAATATGACTTAACTCCGTTTCCAAATTAAGCGCGGCCTTATCTTCTTTAAATATTAAAGACACAAGTTCAATCGTTTTTTCTGTAATGTTTTTTCTGTCCATTATTTAATAGTTGCTGCGTTCATCTTACGAATTAATCTTGTGATCTGTGCTTTGTAACGCTTAGATTCTATTTCATCAAATCCGCATTGAACAAAAAATTTCTCGGCCAAATTATTCTTAGTTGTCGGAATAAATTCCGCAAGCAGTTCACTAATTCCGTTCTGAGCCAAATCCGTTAACATCATTTGCATAAATTGAAACTCAACATCTCGTCCTAAAATCCGGCAACTCAATAAAAAAGTATCTACTGCAGCGATGTCAGCCGCATATCTTACAATGGCCGCTCCAACGACACCTTCATCTCCGAATTGATCCCGATAACGAAGGCCGTAAATGCCTGCCTCGCCGTTTGTGATGAGAGCCTTTATTTCATGAGCCTGATAACGCTTTGTGGTCAAGTTAAACTGATTCGTTTTTTGAGTTAATTGCGCGATCCGCTCTAAATCATTATCCGAATTTTTCAAAATATCCAACTGAATATTCAAAGACTTTATATATTCCCCGATATCCAATTTTTTGGACAAAGAATCCCTCTTGATTTTACTTTTATACTGCTGTTCTTTATTTTTGTCCTCAACCGTCAATTTTGTTTTCCCAAAATACGGATAAACAACATCACGAATCAGCCATTTTTTTAATAGCGCGATATTTTGCGGAAATTCGGGAACGATGACCTGCGGCAAGGCTTTTCGAATCATATGCCTTTCTTGAGCTGAATCGTCGATCATGACCATTGAATCCAGACCTATATTTAAGTCAGACGCTGTGCGAAATAAATTATCGGACTTACTGTTCCAGTTGACTTTAGTCACGATAAAATCATCCCAAGTTAATATCATCATTGAATTTTTTTCAAAAACTTCTTTAACATCATTTTCATTATTTTTAGAATTGATGGCCAATAATACACCTTGTTTTTTTAAAGCTTTTAGGGTTTTTTGAAAATCGCGAAAAACCTTTCCTACACCCTCTTCAGATAAAATGATGCCTGTCGGTCCTTCCTCTCCGACGATTCCTCCCCACAACACGTTATCCAAATCACAGACTAATAGCTTGCACGATTTTCCTTCATGAGCCCTGATCAGGGCGTTAAATTCCTGGAAAAGGGCAGCGAAACCGAGTTCAGTGTATTTGATGCGTCCTAAATACCAATATTTCTCGTCAGATAAAGCGTCAAATCCAAATTGCTTGACGATACGATGAAAATCGAGCTGCAAAACATTATCGCATGATAGAACAAAATTCTGCAGAAGCCGTGTGAATTCATTCTCAATTCGTGAAAAAGAATATGTAGAATTAAAATCGAGGAAATTAATTACCGCATGAGAAGGAAAAACAAACGATGAAATAATCAATATTTTATTTGGATTTTGTTCCGTCCATTTACCGGCAACACTCAAAAGCGTTTCAAATGAGTCAATTATTTTTTGCTCATCCGGAAGCTGATAATAATTATCTTTTAAAAATTCTTCAGCGTCGAGATGTAACCAAATATAATGATTATCCGTATGATTAGTATTTGACTTTTCATCGATCAATTGCTGCATGTATTGTCCAAAGGGAGCCAAATAAGGAGCGCCTAGTCCTGCCTTTTCCCACTGCGATTTAATCGGATCCATATTAACATTGCTTAAAATCGCAATTTTATTCATTGTTTTCCTCGATCAATTCGATTAACCCATAAGATACATATAAAAAAGCTACCCGACGCAGATTAAATAATTTAGCTGGTTTTGGGGCGCTGACCAATACCGCACCCTTTGTTCTTAACTCTTCGATAGCTTGATTCAAATCATGAACCTCGTAACAGACATGTGCGTATCGGATTCCTTTATCGAGAAGCCCGTTCACCTTAGGGCCGGATATCAATTCCAAATTCGTCCCATCGTCGACGTTAATGATACAGAGATTGGCATCTTGAAGTTCATCATAGATTACGGCGCTTTCATGATTCACCAGATGAATTTTTCTTAAAGCCCTAAGCTCAGCATCAATATCTTTGCAAATAATTCCGATATGATGAAATTTCATGAATGTCCTGATTTAAACAATAGTACAAATAATTTCATTATTGAGCGTCATCCGGTTTTCCAAAAAGGCCTGCGCCGCTTTCAATCCTCCAGCCTGAAGG
Organism: Candidatus Omnitrophota bacterium; assembly: GCA_018062515.1. GTDB lineage: Bacteria > Omnitrophota > Gorgyraeia > Zapsychrales > Zapsychraceae > JAGOSC01. The sequence continues at coordinate 24,551 of JAGOSC010000002.1, read as the reverse complement.
CGAATCACCGGTTCATAACCGATATCCGACGGGAGAATTCCCATATGTCCGCTCTTAACATCTTGAGGAAAATATCTTATTCCCTCGCGGTCCAGCGCTCTGGTATCCACGTCGCCGGCAAATCTCAATAAAACCGCATTCGGAAATTGTTTTTTTAATTGATCGACGGGAATACTCGCCCGGTCAGAAATCCAAATTTGATTAAACGGATATGCCGTAAAAATAACGGCCTGGCAATCGTGGAATGTATCATCTTTTAAATCTTCTAACCGGTCCGTTAACCAAACCTCTCCGCTATCGTACTGAGCGCGATTACGCGGTGAATCAATAACTCCCAAACGGCCGCCTTGTTGAACGATGGTGCGAGCGATGTACGGCCCAAAATCATTATTACAAATCAACATAAATGTATTATTCTCGACGGTCAAACCAGCCCGGCGGATTAATTCCACGGCCATGTCGCCCAAATAATCAAATACTCCCACCAAAGGATGACGTTCATTAACCGCCGCTACAGGAATTTTCCATGTTTGACAATAATCTAAATCAAGGTCATCTTCACGTATTTCCCAGGCTTCGTACATTAATGCCACCACACACCCTTTTTTTACGTGCTGAAGTTTATCCTCATCCAATGGTCTTAAATGTCCTGAATTGGTAATGATGTCCGCCTGATGAATGATTTCGGCGGAGAGATATTCACTCATTTGAACATTATCTAAATTAAATAACTTCAATCTTTGATTCAATTCCGAAAAAATATCTGACGTTGTTCCATACGCTGTCGTTCGGCCGACCGCGTACACTTTCGCGCCCGCCACAGCGGCGATCAAAGGTGTCACGCAATACGGACCATTGGCGGCTTCGGTTAAAACAATACGTCCCGATAAATCTAATTCAAGATCTTGAACCGCTTTTTTTATGCTGGTGATGAGTGTTTGATCATCCATGATTAACTTGGGAAATGGCCATCTTTAATTGTTCAACAATCAAATCCACCGCTTTTTCCGACAAGGTATGATAAACGGGTAAAATGATCGTTTGATCTCGAGCGGCTTCTGATTCGGGCAATTGCCATATCTTATTCAAATAAGGTTGTTCTTGATGAATATTCATAATTCCCCGACGGGTAGCAATATCATGGTCCATCAAATACTGCATAATCTCATCGCGGCTGCGAGGTGATGAATCGAGGACACGGATTGGAAAACTTTGCCAATTCGTTTTGCAATAAGCCGGCTCTTCAATCAATCTAAAATAATCGACATCACTGAGTTTCCGTCTATACATCTCAACGATTTTCCGCCTTTGCTCAATAATCTTCGGCAACTTTTTCAACTGCTCTAAACCAATAGCTGCTTGAATGTCAGTCATCCGATAATTGTAAGCTGTCGTCGTATATTGCTCAAATTGAACTGTTTTTGATTCGTGACGCGCAATGTCGGATACATCCATTCCCTGATGCCTAAGCAAACGGAATTTACGGTCATATTCGGCGTTATTGGTGGTGATCATTCCACCTTCCCCCGTCGTAATAACCTTGCGGGGATGAAATGAAAAGCAGACTACATCGCCATGAGGCCGGCCGATTTTTTCGAACATAATTCTGTTATCAAAAAAAATCTCACTTCCGATAGCGCAAGCCGCGTCTTCAACGACGGGTAAATTATATTTCTTGGCTAATGGAAGGATCTGATTAAGATTACACGGCATTCCCATTTGATGCACGGCGAGAATTGCAGAAATTCGGCCTTGACGCTGTTCAATATAATGCAGCGGAGTCTCTTCACAAGACAACTCATGAATATTTTTAAAATACAACCCGTCGGGTTGAGTTTCACATTCCTCTTGGAGAAATTTTTCTAACCGACGAGGACACATGTTATACGTATTGGGATCAATATCAATAAACACCGGTTCGGCTAAACATTGACGAACGACATTCGCCGTGGCAATAAACGAATGACTGACGGTGATGACCACATCTCCAGGACTGACGCCGCATACTTTCAACGCCAAATGCAAAGCAGTTGTACAGTTCGATGTGGCGCACGCATATTCCGCCCCGACAAATTGTTTGAAGGCGTTTTCAAATTCCGCTACCTTAGGTCCTTGAGTCACCCATCCGGATAAGATGACCTCTTGTGCGGCCTTAACTTCATCGTCGGTTAAATATGGTTTAGCGACTGGAATCATATTGTTATGGGATGCGGTTGTTCATCAAGCCATTTAACCAGGCTTTTTAATCCGTCTTTTAAAGATACGTGCGCCTCAAAACCGATCATCCGTCGAGCCTTAGACACATCAGCTAAGCGTCTCATGACTTCAACTTTATTCCGTTCATCAGGAAGCGGAACATATTTTGGTTTCAAATCAGATTCCATCACATCCAAAAGTGTTTGGCATAATTCCTCGAGGGACGTTTCTTTTCCATAGGCTATATTAAGGGCTTCATTTGTCGCATCAGATTTAAGGGCGAGGATGCTGGCGCGGGCGATATCACCGATATAAATAAAATCCATCGTCTGTTTCCCGTCGCCGTAAATCAAAGGCTGTTTTCCTTCTTTAATCAAATAATACCAGCGGATTAATACTTCTGTATATTTCCCATACGTATCCATACGCGGGCCGTAAATATTAAAATATCGTAGCGCTAAAAAGTTTAGCCCATACATATTGTAAAAAGACCGGCACATGAGTTCATTGGCCATTTTGGCGGCGCCATAGAATGTGTAATTATTGTAAGGATGCTGTGTCTCCGGCGTCGGAAATTGATCAGCCTGCCCGTACACGGATGCCGAGGAAGCCAGAATCACCTTTTTAACTTTATAATCCGCGCATGACTCTAAAACATTAAATGTTCCGTCATACATCGTCGACAATGCTTCTCTCGGCTCAGCGACACAATGCGTGATACGAAGCGCAGCCAAATGAAAACAAAAATCAATATCACTGAGTGATTCGATGATTAACGGCAGATTGCGGATATCGCCTTTAATCAGCTGAACCTTTCCCGTTCCTAAGGCTTCCCGGATATTCCGGTCTGACCCGCGGAAAAAATTATCCAGAACAATAATCTTTTCGACCTGTTCATTCAGCAATTGCTCGACGATAAAAGAACCGACAAATCCTGCTCCGCCGGTAATCATGATTCGGCTGTTTTTAATATCCATATTATATTTTGATGACCTTTCCGCCGTGTTTTAAGGATTCGTCCGTGGCTTCCAGCATGCGGACAACCCTTAATCCGGCATGCCCATCATTAATCGGCGTTTGATTATTTTCAATGCATTTGACTAAATAAATTAATTCCTGCTTGAGGGCTTCACTTGGATCGACCCGGGGAGAGCGCATGTCGCCCAAACGGTAATCGATCAGTGAACGATAAATTCCTTCTTTGCTATCAATATCAACACCTTTATCATAAATTTTAAGTTTCTCGTCGGTCTGTAAGTCGTCCCATACGAGCATTCGTTTACTTCCGCCGATTAATGTATTTCTCATTTTGACGGGAGACAACCAATTAAAATTAAAATGGGCGATCAGATTCTCTTGAAAATACATGGTGACATAAGCAATATTTTCAATACCGCGATCAAAATGATCAATTCCGACGGCGCTGATCTTGGTGGGAGTTTTCATCAATAAGTAATCGAGGATAGAAAAATCATGCGGGGCCAAATCCCAAATCACATTTACATCTTGCTGAAATAATCCTAAGTTTACACGGGTGGAGTCATAATAGTAAATGTCGCCCAGTAAACCATGATCAATTTCTTCCTTAATCCGCCTAACCGCGCCGGTAAACAAAAATGTGTGATCAACCATGATGGTCAGACGATTTCTTTCCGCCAGAGTGATCAATTCTTCGGCTTGTTTGACATTAAACGTAAATGGTTTTTCCACAAAAATATGTTTCCCGCATTCAAGGGCGCGTTTCGCCAGCTGAAAATGAGTGGAAACCGGCGTAATAATCGCCACAACGTCGATGCCAGGATTTTTGAATATCTGTTCAATATCCGTGGTTATCTCGACGCTGGGGTAATTTTCCTGAGCACGCTCTAAAACCTTGGGATTAAGGTCGCTGATCATTTTTACGTTTGTTTCCCTGATCGACATCAAATTGCGAACAATATTAGGCCCCCAATACCCATACCCAATGACACCGAAATTTAACATACAACCCTTCTAGTTCAGAACTACTATTTATTGTGATTAAATTATGCCAACGCCATTATACATTCAAACATAATAGGGTAAAAGATGGATCACGATTATTTTAGAACTTGCCCTCATCAATTTTTGCTGCAAAGAATGCGTTTGTGTGATTGAATGCAATATATCAGCGTGATATACTACTGAAAATTTATATTACCTTCCAAAAAGAAAACACGTTGAAGCCAAAATATCATACTCTTTTCCTTATCCTTGCCGCCTTATGCGGGCTTGTGATATTAACTCCCCAGATTAATTTCCAATCAGCCATCTCCGTCGGTGATCATGGCCTTAATTTTTACACTTTTCAAAGAGTAGCTCACGGCGATAAACTTTATCAGGATTTTTGGTGGGGATACGGGCCGCTTTCACCTCATTATTATGCGTTCTTTTATAAATTTGTCGGCGAAACCATGTCCAGCGTCATTTTAGGACGCATGTTGTTGATTTTCTTGTCGGGAATATTCTGTTATTTAACCGTTGCTTCTTTTGCTCCACCTTTATTGGCTTTAGCCGCTTCATTATGGTTTTGGCTTTACAATCCTGATTTTTTTTACAGCTATAATCACACGGGTGCTTTCACGGCCTTTTTGGCTTTATCCTATTTCATATTTTCTTATTATAAAAATGGACGTTCACGATACATTGTTTATTCGCTCATCACTTTATTTTTGCTGAATTTAATCCGCATCAATATAGGTTTAGCTTTATTGATCGGCTTTATTGTCGCTATTTTCATGGCGGATAAATATATTCACCGAAAAAATCAGAAAGAAAATCTTATCCGAAATATGCTAGCTGGTCTTGGTATATGCCTACTGAGCGGTTTGATTTATTGGTTCATGCTTAAAGGATTGCCATCCTATGCCATCTCGCAGTGTATGCCTTATTTCAGCAAAACATATCACAATGTGTCTTCGTCCGAAAAATACATTATGTATTTTAAATTTCTTTTTTATATTATCGGCCAATCATCGCGTTATGTTATGGCCTTTACCATCGTTATAGCTGCCATTATTTTGACCACGCGAGAGCTAATAAAGTCTACTGATCAAAAAGTCAAAACAGATATGTTCTTTGCCCTAGGCACGATAAGCGGATTAATTATTTTAGTCGCGCATGAATTTATCATGGGTTATCAACTGTACCGTGTTAATTGGACCATACCTTATCAAATCGTATTGTTCTGTTTAATCATCGGTTTCGCTGTCAAAAAATACAATTCAAAAATTCAATATTCCGTTATTGTATTTATTTTATTCGTGGCTTTATTCGATTCGGGACGTTACTTGTATCGCCTCCATAATAAATTCAAAGTTCCCGGACAGTTTCTGACGCTTAAAAATGCCAAAATTTACGTCGGAAATGAACGGGCTTGGATCAAAACAGTAGAACAGACAACAAATTATCTGAATGAAGTTCTGAAGGATGACGAAACATTTTTTGCTGTACCGTATGAACCTCTTTATTATTTTCTCACCAACCGCAAGTCGCCGACTTGGCATGTGCTTTTCATGGTGGGGACTGAATTAAATGCTATTCAAGAACAGCAAATGATTGAAATACTCAAGAATAAGAAGATCCGTTATGTGTTATTGTCAAACAGGTACCGGTCGAAAGAAGCGGATATGGGCGAGCTAGGCGTGACGCACTTAAAAGAACTGGCAAAATATATTAATGAAAATTTTCAGACGGAAGTTACCTTTGGATCGTGGGACGCTGCTCCGGGCTGGAATTTCAATCATGGTTTGAAGATTTTGAAGAGAATAGAATAGTGATTATAAATAAAAAATCCTTCCCCCGTAGAAACTTTCGGATGAAGGATTTGATTTTTCACTTTATTAGATAACATTGGTCCGGCACCGTAAAAGCCTCGGTGACCGGACGCGATTTTTTACTTCCTCATTGATATTCTTCCGTCCCCCGTAAAACCGTTCGGTGGACGGATTCGTTTTTACTTCGTAAAAACGTGGTGGGCGATGGAGGAATCGAACCCCCGACCCTCTGAATGTAAGTCAGATGCTCTAACCAACTGAGCTAATCGCCCAAAATCTCCGTTACATCAAATTTAGCGCCCCTTTTATATCAAATTTTCCGCCCAGTGTAAAGAAGGATTTATTACATACCTATGCTCATTTACACAGGATGATCTCTATCAAAAAAATTTAACGAATATGATCTTCGATCGCTTCTAATAATTGCGGAATATCAAAGGGCTTTCCTAGGGCGGGATAAAAAATTCCGTCTATCTTAAGGCCTAAATCTTTAACGTCGTCGTCTCCGGAAACCAGGGCGGTTAAAAAAAGGACTGGAATATCTTTTAAAGACGGGATTCGTTTGATTTTCTTTATGGCATCATCCCCGCTCATTTCGGGCATCATCATGTCCAAAAGGATTAAATTCGGATTGCCGTCTTTCGCGAAATCGATTCCTTCATTCGCATTCTGGAACGTATACACAACATAGCCTTCTTTTGATAAAACCGACGCGGTTATGTCACATAACTCTTTATCGTCATCGATGAGTACGATATTCATGTCAATCTCCCTTTGGTCTATTGTGCCTTGTTACACGCTCATTTGTCAAGGAGAGTCACACAATTTATAAATAAGACAGACCAAATTATTTCCTAGGCAGGCCAAAATCTTTGTAATTAAAAGCTTGTTTTTCTTCCCTAAAGATATCGGTTGTTCCAAGAAACTGCATTAACTCTTCTCGGGTGGCGGTAATGATTGTGGATGAGGCAATACTCGACGTATTTTGCGGATCTGCCACTTCACCCATTATCCTTTTTTCTATGACCGCTTTATCCAATTTTTTTGTGTCAACTAAAAACAGTCTTAGCTTTCGATCCTCTGTAATTTGATAGGTAGCTAATTCGTAATAATCTTCTTTTTCACCTGTACCTACTTCTTTATAGTTTATATAACCTTTTCCGTTGATTTCAGAGGCAAATCCTTGAAAATTTACGACATCACTTTCTTCGTCATTAGCACTGGTATAGAACGTAATACATAACCTATTTTCGCATGGCAAAAACAATAAAAAACCATATTGATCTTTGTCTAAATCCCGGAGGCTTTCGTCCATTTCCCACATTCCGAATAATCGCTCATCCAATTTGTTATGCTCGGGATCAACCACGGCCTGTTTAAACTTTGGATAACATCCGGATAAACCTATGACCAAAATTAATAATAACCATTTATTTTTCATTTGATTTTGTTCTCCTTTTCCAAATAAAATATTTAATCACATGGGTAAAACACCACATACACAATATTAGAGAAATATACCAAATGATGTATTCCCAACCATGCGCTTGTCTTCCAAACGGAAAAAACATATAGACAGCGACGAGATAAATCAAGCCTTCAATAAAAATAATCATAACCGCATTGCCTGGCTTGGAATATATTTCCGCCACAATATTGTGATAAAGTTCGCTGGAAAAATACATGCGATAGGCGGTCCACACCATAATGAGAATAATAAGAACTAAATCGAGGAAAGTTATCGGCATATAAACAAGTGTACTACGTTTAATTTTTTAATATGACTTTTTAACATTTAAATATTTTCTAAAGATCCTATTAAACGAATAAATCCTTTATAGAATTTTTCCAAATAAGACACCAAACCTGAACACAAAGAAACCGACAATTACGCTAATCAAAACATTCGCCAAGGCCTTTAAAGTTCCTCCGTCACGGACGAGATGTGCCGTTTCTAACATGAACGTTGAAAACGTTGTAAATGCTCCACAGAACCCTACCATCAAAGCAAATCTCATTGTCGGAGTCATTAAAGATTTTTCATCCCCCAACGTCGCCAATAATCCGATAAAAAAACATCCTAATAAATTGACAATTAATGTGCCATAAGGAAAATTTGTTCCGTATATTTGAGAAATATAACCGGTTAAGAAATACCGGCCAAATCCGCCTGCCAGTGTGGCTAACATGAAATATATCCAGTTAAACATTTTCTTTTCTCCTTTCTATTTACTCTAAAATAAAAAACTCCTACATTTCCCCGTTGGGAATTGTAGGAGTTATCGGCATAAAAAATAAGCGCTTTAAAATCAAGAAAACTCCATCACTTATTCCTTATTACAACGTCACAAAATAAAAGGGCCGTCAAATTAATTTCTTTCGACGAGCCTCGCCACTTTTTTAAGAAGTGGCGGGGTTGACGGGACTTGAACCCGCGGCCTCCGCCGTGACAGGGCGGCGTTCTAACCAACTGAACTACAACCCCAAAATTGAGCCATGTTTCCGGCTGAATGAATGTCTATTATACATAAAATTGTTGGTCCGTAAACATTTTTTTCCATACGGATCTTATTTAAAAATGGGCAGCTGAGGCGTTTGTAGCCGTGTATGTTTGAATCGTTTTCATCATTGTTTCGGCCCAAAATTTATTAAAACCGGGCGTGTAATGCGCGCCGCTGTGTTTATTATAAATGAGTTGATCATAAGAATCTTCGACGGGAAGAGCATTTAAGACAATACTTTTGTTTCCCATATTTTCCGCTTCATGGACTACACTCGATACTTCACTGATAAAAGTTTTATCTGTTCCATAAACAAAAGTGTGAATAATGGGTATATGGCGATCAGCTAATTGCTGATGAATCATTCGTACACCTTCTAAATATAATTCTCTTTGTATACGAGTGAACGGCGATACTCCGTCATAATAAATGTCTTTCTCTGATATTCCTTCGAGGCTGATGACGCGATTGTTGATTGTTGCTTGCAGAGGATAATAATCGGGGGCGATTACCTGATACGACCAAAGTTGATCGTTTAGAAATCCATTCTTTTCATTGGGTTTTGCGATAACATTTTTATTTTCAGCGCGCTTTTTATACACTTCTTTAATATAGGTGAGAAAATTGATTGAATGCAACATGCTCCGCGTTTTTTTAACCGTTCTTGACGTGGTGTAACCGGAATGATACCCCAATGACTTCAAATTATCTCTGGCATCATTCGAACAATGATTAACAATCACCGCCTTGATCTTGATATCCTTATGATTCCCGAGGAGCTTTGCCAGCCGAACCGCGTGTTGTAGAGTGCCGTATCCTCCCACGCCGAGATTTACAACTCTCACCTGATTTTTAGAATCTTTATAAAACATCTCATCTAAGTAGGATGCCATCGTTTCATCATCATTGACTCCCCACCCGAAGGTGTAAGAATCTCCTAAAAGTACAATCACTTCTTTCGTATAGTCGACCGGCCCCAAACTGCCTAAACGGCGACCTTCCTCGTCGGTGTTAATATGGACAACAAAATCAGGGCCATAAAAGGTATTATTGAGCCGAGGCGACGGCTTCCATCCTAATGCCTCATCCGCCATATAAAAAGCTGGGCGTGGCCCAAACTTTTCATGATAAATAATACGTAACGTTAATTCAAATAAAACAATGCCGATGAGCAGGCTGATAGCAATTAAGATTAGATTTTTAATGATATCTTTCATGATCAATCTTAGACGGGGGAAATCTTTAAATGATGTTTTAAACTAAGCTTCTTTGAGCTGTTTTAAAATTTCTTTAGCAGCGTTCCGGGGATTTTCTGCTTTGACAATCGGCCGACCCACGACCAAATAATTGCTTCCGGCTCGAATGGCCTCAGCTGGTGTAGCCACACGCTTTTGATCACCCGCATCCGCTCCGGCTGGACGGATTCCCGGCGTTACGATGACAAAATCGGGACCGAATGTTTTTCGAATCAATGCTGCTTCCTGTACGGAGGCAACAATACCGTCGAGACCTGACTCTTTAGCTAATTTAGCGCGTTCAATCACCAAATCACGCACATTGTCAGCATTTTCATCGCTGGTTAAAACGGTAATACCGACCAACAATGTTTGTTTAACTCCCATGTTTTGTGCTTGTTTCTTGGCCGCCGCAACGGCTTGTTTAAGCATTTCGCCGCCTCCTAAAATGTGCAAAGTACACATGAGCAGCTCTTGGGTAGGCTGAATATTATTTTGGGCTTCGTGGACAGCTTGAGGTAATTTCACCGCCGAGCTAACTGCATTAGCCACGGTGTTGGGAATATCATGAAATTTTAAATCCAAAAATACTTGTTTACCTAAAGCTAAAACATACCTCACGACGACGGGACCGCAGGCCGTAAACAATTGGCTGCCGATTTTATAAATGTCGATGACATCTTTAAGCTCATCAATCAATACGCGCGCTTCATCAAATGTTTCAACATCCAGAGCGACAATTAATTTTCCTTTTTCCATATGGAGCCCCACAGCTAAAGCCGTGATACCTTTCTTATAACCCGTCTTCGCCAAGTACTTTCGTCTTTGGCTTCGTCGGGTTCATCCGTTTTTTCTAGATAACGGCGAACATCCGTCGAAGCCATACTTACATCATTTCCCAGGGTAGCGGCGTAGACGGATGAAATCCTAACGTTTTACTTTTCCTCTAAGTTCATGAATGTTATTAACTTTATGTCTTTTCATATAATCTTTAATACCGTTTAAAACTTCTAGCGGCGCTCGTGGATTAACAAAATTCATTGTTCCCACCGCTACCATCGTCGCACCAGCTAAGATAAATTGAAGAGCATCGTCGGCATTAGCAATTCCGCCCATCGCAATGATCGGAATCTTTACCTTTTGCGCGGTTTGATAAACAATATTCACGGCTAATGGACGAATCGCCGGGCCGCTTAATCCGCCGGTAAAATTCCCTAAAACCGATTTTTGTTTTTCAACATCAATGACCATACCGGAAAATGTATTAATCAAACTTAACCCGTCGGCGCCGGCATCTTCAGCGGCCTGAGCAATCACGGTAATATCCGTTACATTGGGTGCAAGTTTGGCAATGACGGGAACCTTCGCGATGGATTTAACTAATTTAACAATACGATGCGTGGCCTGCGGGTCTTGCGCGACCAAGGTCTTATGTCCAAGATTCGGGCAGGATAAATTCAATTCTAACGCGGCGAATCCTCCAGCTTGTGTAAATTTTTCAGCTAATATTTTAAAGTCCTCATCATTATGCCCCAATATACTGATAATGAGCGGAACCCCGATCTTTTTAAATCCAGGCAATTTTTTCTCGATAAACCCATCCGCCCCCGGATTTTCAATCCCAATAGCATTTAACATTCCCGACGGTGTTTCAACAATACGTACTGGAGGATTACCCTCTTGCGCCCGAAGTGTAACTGTTTTAGGAACGATGGCGCCTAATTTTTGGACTTCCTCTAAATCATAATATTTTTCCGCATGGCCGAATGTACCTGAGGCGACAGTAACCGGATTTAAAAATTTTGTTTGTCCAATTCTGACTTCTAAATTCATAATTTTTTACCTAAAGAAAAACATTTTTATGCCCAATAAAATGAGAAAAGCCCCGAACCATTTCTTCAAAACGTCCGCTGGTAAATATTGAACCAAATGTGCTCCTAGTAATGAGCCTACGATAAAACCTATAATCATAAATCCTGTGATATTTAATTTTAAATTTCCGGCAATATAATATCGCCAGGCCGCGGCAAAAAAAACCGGTAATGTCAGTAGGCCAATAACAGTTCCCTGGGCTTGATGCTGAGTCAAACCAGCGACCATGACCAAAAGCGGCACCATGATGGCTCCGCCGCCCAGACCTAATGCTCCGCCGAGCAATCCACCGATAAATCCAATCAAAATAAAAAAGACGATCTGCATTTACCTTTCCTCTATCAATGCTCAAACATCACTTCTTGTAAATCAAATACAGGACCATCATAACAAACGGTTTTATAGCCGTGGGTTGTTTTGATGGAACAGCCTAAACACGCACCCAGTGCGCAGGCCATAATTTCCTCGCAAGCCGCTTGTCCTTTCAATTGATGCTGACGCGCAAATTTCTGCACGGCCGCCATCATCGGCGAAGGACCGCAAGTATAAAGAAACGTTTCTTTGGGATTCAAATTAATTTTAGAAAACAATTCCGTGACCCGGCCTTTTACGCCTTTACTACCATCGTCGGTGGATACGAAAATTTTGCATCCATTTTCTTTAAACTCTTTCATGGGATAAACGTGGCCTTTTGTACGACCACCATATATTAAAATTAATTCCATTTTCATTTTCTTTAAAACATCCGTCAGAATTAAAAATGGCGCTACACCGATGCCACCAGCAATCATGACCACTTGTTTGGTTCCTTTGGGCGGTAAGATAAATGGTGTTCCGAGGGGGCCAAGCACATCAATTTGATCTCCGGTCTTTAACTGAGACATGAGTTTTGTGCCTGGACCAACATTTTCATAAAAAACTTCAATATAACGTTTGGCTCGATAAACACTGAACGGTCGTCGGAAAAAAGGTTCAAACCCATCATTCGTACGAATATGAACAAATTGGCCGGCTATTACTTGGTCTTTAATCGGCTTGGCATCAAAACACAGACGATAAAACTTTGGACATAACTTTTCATTGGAAATGACTTTATAAATATTTTGGAGTTTTGGCATGTTATTAATTTTTGTTTTGGCAATGATCACAAAAAAATGTGCTGCGCTGAGCCTGCACGATTCGTTTTATTGATCGACTGCATGTGGGGCATTCTTCGTTTTCTTTTCCATAAACTTTAATTCTATCTTTGAACTTTCCCTTTTCTCCGGAAGAATCTCTATAATTACGCATCGATGTTCCCCGAAATTTGATAGCTTCATTCAAAATTCTTAGCGTCGATTGATGAATCCTTTTGGCCTGCGTCTTAGTCAAATTTTTCGCCGGCGTCTCAGGATGCAAACCCGCGGAAAAAAGTATTTCAGACGCGTAAATATTCCCGATCCCCGCCACAAACTGCTGATTCATTAATAATGGTTTAATCGGAGATGTTTTCTTCATTAACTGATCATATAACCAATCGACGGTGAATTGATCCCCCAATGGTTCCGGTCCGATCGTTGCTAAATACGGAGCATCACCCAGACGTTTAATCAAACTCAGTTTTCCGAATAATCGGTGATCATTATAATTTAAAAACATTCCATTGGATAGGCGGAAGATCACTTTTGTTTCCTTGGAATTCTCATTTTCTTTCAAATTAGAACCATAAACAAAATAACCGGTCATTTTGACCTGAATCAGTAAATAGGTTCCGTTATCCAGTGTGAGAATTAATCCTTTTCCCCTTCTCTCGACGGACAAAACCTTCCGGCCTTTTAATTTCCGGATAAAAACTGCAGGAAGGATGTCTTTGATAACCCGATGATCGTAGACAAAAATATCCTCGATTTTCAAATGAAGTATGTGTTTCTGTAAATCCGTTCTCATCGTTTCAACTTCAGGTAATTCCGGCATCTATAATTCTTTTAACCTTTCATCAATTGAATACACTCTCTCAACATCCCTGTTTTTTTCATATAATGACCGGGCGATCCGTAAATTTTTTTCACCGTCCGCCGTCAAATTTAAACTGAAATAACATTCCGCCATATAATAATGGGCATTAGCGGCATGAATTGGATCCTCCGCAGATTTTTTAAACATTTCAATGGCTTTCCTGTCTTGATGAATCAAATAATATGCATATCCCAAATTATAATAGCCCGAGGAGAATTCCGGATGAACAGATATTAGATAACGAAACGTCTGAATCGCCTCATTCACGCGATCTTTTTTCATGTATACAATCCCCAGATTATTAAGTAAATTTTCGTTGGCGGGATTCAATCGAAGTCCTTCTTTATAAACCTGCAAAGCTTCATTCAATTGATTTTTCTTCATAAATACTTGTCCAAAATTAGTAAAAAGTCTTTCTTCCGTCGGATTTTTCTGAAGCCCTTCACTATAAGCTCGTATAGCTTGATCTAATTGTCCTTTACGCGTATATGCGATGCCCAAGCCCAGATACGCATTCCGACGGCTGGCTTTACTGACGGAGTCTACCCAAAATCCGATCTCTGTCTGCCATACTATATTTCTATGAACCGTCATTAAGCACAATAAAAAAACAATTACGCTCATTACCCGTCTAAACATCCTGTCGTTCTTTAAAATTATGTACGCCGAGTACGCAAACCACAGGGACAATCCTACGACGCTTAAATACATCCAATGTTCATCAATGGGTTTACGCTTGACGACACAAACAACGACGAATTCAACCGAAGTTGCAATAAAAAACCAAAAGATCGAAAAACTCACTATTCTGTTTTTCTGATATTGACGCACGCCCAGGAAAATAAGGAAGGCTAATATAATCGCTGAACCCCAAGCGATCGGATCGAGCCAGCTGTGAGAAATAATAACATCGTGTTCGTGATTTTGACCAACAGGTAAAATAAAGAATCGCAAATACGTGACTAATACATTTAATTCCGTCCGAAAATAAGACCAATCAAACATGCCATTTAAAAATTGACCTCTCAGGTCCAAGTATGAACCCGTATTTCTTTGCAGAAATAATATAGGAAAGAAAATGTATCCGATCAAAAAAGGCCATACTTTTCTCAATCCAAAAAAAGTTCTTCTTGATAATCCATCCAATAAAAAAACTTCCATAAGAAATATCATGATAGGAATGGTTAAAGTCATTTCTTTTGATATCATTCCCAAAAGCATGGCGCAAAATCCCATCACCATAAAACGGTTACGTCCGGTGATTCTTCCTTTTAAATATCCAATCAAAGCTACTAAATAAAAACAGGTGCCCAGCGCAACGGCGCGTTGAGTTATAAAAGCCACTCCTTGTGTTTGAATAGGATGACATAAGAATATAAACGCGCTAGCCGTCGAGATTTGAAAAGCGGCGGATTCACTGACGGTGCTGATTAAAGCGGGCGTTTTAAACAGCCAACGGAGGAATGTAAAAACTAAACATGCAGCTAAAATGTGGAAAAGAATGTTAACAATGTGATAACCGGTGACATCTAATTGATAAACAGAATAATTAAGGGCAAATGTAAGGCCAGTTAAAAATCGTGTTCGATAAGAAGTATAAATATCGGAAAGATCGAGGCTTTTTATGGAATCATTATCGACGATGCATACATAATCATCAGAAACGAATTCACCATTTAAAACATTGGCGTAAATCAAAAAACCCAGCAAAAAAATCGACAAATAAACGATCCTGCGCTGCGGTTTGAAAACGTCAGTCATAGTCATTTGGAAAGCTGTTCTATCATTTCTGTAATTTTTCTTTTAACATCCTTTAAATCCTTAACCTGAATCATTCCATCTCTATTCCATCCACCGAGATCAATGATGGGACGTTTGTAAACCATGCCATATGATATTTCAGAAGACGTTCCATGGCTACCAGGAAGCGCAATAATGATATCCGCACTGGCGGCAACGCAAGCATTTCGCGCAAAACCGATCGTCGTCGGTAACGCCACATCAATATATTCATTGGCATCATGCTTATGAATACCGGGAAGAAGGCCAATTGTCATACCTCCAGCCTCTTTTGCGCCCTTACAAGACGCCTTCATAGCGCCGTTTAGACCTCCACACACGAGGATAGCACCCACTTCTGCCACAATTATACCTACATTGTGGGCTAATTGTTCCACTTCACTATTTATTTCGGACCCACCAATGACGGAAATTGTAATTTTTTGTTTTCGCATAATTAATACACCATTCCTATATCTTGACAAACATGTGACAAAAAACTGATATTTTTATTTTGGGATAATGACTAATTTATATAGACATTAATCCAATTATATTAGGTAATATATTCCACTTATATCATTATAGTTATTAATTTGTGGGTAAATTGCTCCCTAAATACTTTTCCACATCTTGTATAAAACCTGTGAATAACTACTATATATGGTAAGGCTATTGGTCTTCAAAAACGATTTTTCCACCATATATGGTGGTTTTTACCCGGCCTGTGACGGTTGTTCCAAAAAAAGGACTGTTTTTGGATTTTGAAACCGTGTCTTCTTTGGTAATAACCCATTCTTCATCCGGATCAACAATCGTGATATCCGCGTCGAATCCTTCTTTCAAAATGCCTTTATTTTTCATTTTGGAAATTTTGGCTTGAGCGGTCGACATTTTATCTACGACTTGTTCCCACGTTAAAATGCCGGGCTTGATTAATTCCGTTATCGTTAAAGCTAATGATGTTTCAAGGCCGATGATTCCAAACGGCGCGCATTCAAATTCTACTTCTTTATCTTCCTGTGAGTGCGGCGCGTGATCGGTGACAATTAAATCAATGGTGCCGTCCTTAAGCCCTTCTTTGATGGCTTCAACATCGTCGGCAGTACGTAAAGGCGGATTCATTTTGGTATTCGTATCAAATGACTTAACAACCTCGTCGGTTAAAGCAAAATGATGCGGACAAGCTTCGGCAGTGACGGATATTCCCTGCGCCTTGGCCTGGCGAATCAATTCAATCGATCGTCGACAACTCATATGGGCAAAATGGATATGCCCTCCCAAAAAATGTACTAATTCGATATCTCTAGCCACAATAATACTTTCGGAAATGTATGGATCCGCTTTAATTCCTAACAGCGTCGAAGTTATTCCTTCATTCATTGCGCCACCGGCGCTGATGAGTGGATCTTCGCAATGTTGAATCAAAAGAATATCAACCATCTTAGAATATTCTAAGGCCCGTCGCATCAATTGACTATTTTCAACGCTTTTCCCGTCGTCGGACAAGGCCAGGCATCCCGCTTCTTTCATTTCAAACATATCAACGAGCTGAGCATCCTTTTGGCCGCGCGTAATCGATCCGATCGGAATCACATTACATAGCCCCACGCGTTCAGCTTCCTTTTTAATCGCTTCCACAATCATTGCATTATCAATAACGGGGCGCGTATTCGGCATACACATAACTCCCGTGAAGCCTCCCTTAACGGCCGCGCGTGAACCGGTTTCAATTGTTTCTTTATATTCCTGTCCCGGCTCGCGAAAATGGACATGAATATCAATCAACCCGGGCAAAACCAAAAGCCCTTTGGCGTCAATCGTCTTTTTCGCGCTGACCTTTAACGCGGGTCCAATTTTTTTAATGATTCCTTTATCGATAAATATATCTTTTGCCTGTTTTTCTCTTTTATCGGCATTGATAATCATGGCATTTTTTATTAAAAGCGACATATCTCTATTTTCCTTTACTCTTCATTAATATCTTTTGTTCCGAGGGTTAAATATAAAACAGCCATGCGAACGGCCACACCATTGGTGACTTGATCCAAGATAACGGAATATTCTCCGTCGGCAACTTCAGCCGAAAGCTCGACTCCGCGATTGGTCGGCCCGGGATGCATAATCAAAACGTCTTTCTTAGCCCCTTTAAGCCGGGTACTATTCACTCCAAATTTTCTCGCATATTCACGAATCGACGGCAAAAAGTTCTCATCTTGCCGTTCTTTTTGCACACGTAAAAGCATAATCACATCTTTATCTTTAATCGCCTCGTCGATGTCATAACACACTTCCACGCCCATTTGCTCAACACCAAACGGCATTAATGTCGACGGGCCGCAAACTGTGACTTCCGCGCCCAGTAAAGTCAGACCGTATATATTCGATCGGGCGACGCGTGAATGAAGAATATCCCCGACGATAAGAACCTTTAGGCCCTCAATCTTTCCTCTTCTTTCTATAATAGTAAACATATCTAATAATGCTTGTGTTGGGTGAGACCGGCAACCATCGCCGGCATTGATGACCGAAGCCTTTAAATGTTTGGCTAACTGATAAGGAACACCCGCCGAGGCGTGACGTACAATGATCGCGTCCACATTCATCGCTTCAATATTTTTGGCCATATCCAGGATGGTTTCGCCTTTAGACAATGAACTTCCCGATCCCGACATATTAATCGTGTCAGCCGACAATCGTTTGGCGGCTAATTCAAAAGAACCGCGCGTTCTCGTCGATGGCTCCATAAATAAAGAGACAATCGTTTTACCGCGTAAGGCCGGAACTTTTTTGACCTCGCGTGAGGAAACTTCTTTAAATGATTTGGCCGTCTCAAGAATCATTTCAATTTCTTCTTTAGAAAGACTTTTCAAATCCAAAAGATCGTGCTTGGTCCATTTATCCATCTTTTTTTATCCTTTTAACGATGACTTCGTCATCCTGTTCATCGGTTTCCCTTAAAATAACTTTGACGCTTTCGTTTTCCGCCGTCGGGATATTTTTTCCCACATAATCCGCGCGGATCGGCAATTCACGATGGCCGCGGTCAATTAAAACCGCCAGCTGAATTTGAGCGGGGCGGCCTAAATCAATAATCGCATCCAAAGCAGCGCGAATCGTACGCCCGGTATAAAGAACATCGTCGACGAGAATCAATCTCTTTCCGGCGATATCAAAATTGATTAATGTTTCATGAACAACTGGCTGAGAGGATGCAATGGCTATGTCATCCCGATACAACGTAATATCGAGAATACCAACAGGAACTTTCGTATTTTCAATTTTTTCAATGCAGTTTCTAATTCTTTCGGCGAGAAAAACTCCGCGCGTCCGAATCCCGACCAAACAAATTTTCTTGGTGCCTTTATTTTTTTCCAAAATTTCATGCGCGATACGCATTAATGCCCGGGCGATGCTATCTTGATCCATGATTTTCTTTTTCATAATATTCCTTTATGCCAGCCAACAAAAAACCCCAAGCTTAAGACTTAAGCCTGGGGTTAGATTTAAATAAAAAACCCGTCCTTCGCGCGAAGACGGGCTGAGTATAAACACACTTTTACATAGTTTAAACTTCATTTAATTTCCTTACCGGCCTCTCGGGACCGGCATTAAAGGTCAATCATTGAAGAGAATATATCATCTGCCTTCTGTTTTGTCAAGCAATGGCATTTTGTGCATCCTTAAATTAAATAGAATGACAAATTCACCTTTGGGCGCGTGCTCACTAAAATGATTAAGCGCTTGGCTGGCTTTTTCTTCTCGAACTTCCTGGAATTTTTTGGTAAGTTCTCGGGCTACCGTTATGGTTGGATCATCTAAAACTTCTTCAATGTCTTTTAACGTTTTCAATAAACGGTGAGGTGATTCGTAGAAAATCACTGTTCTGGTTTCTTGTTTAAATTCCGCTAATTTATTCTTTCGAGCCCCCGATTTAACAGGTAAAAATCCCTCGAAGATAAACGCATCGCTGGGTAATCCGGACAGTGATAATGCCGCAATCACCGCTGTGGCTCCCGGAACAACGTCGATCGCAATGCTGTTTTGTTTCGCTAAATTAATTAACCGATATCCTGGATCACTAATGCCTGGCGTTCCCGCATCCGTCACCAAAGCAACATTCTTTCCTTCTTTAAGGAGATTAACAATATGTTCGCTTTTTGAGCGTTCATTATGATCAAAATAACTCGTTAATGGTGTTTGAATATTAAATTCGATGAGAAGTTTTTTGGTGTGACGTGTATCTTCCGCGGCGATCAAATCAACATTTTGTAAGGTTTCGACTGCTCGAAAAGTGATGTCTTTGAGATTTCCAATGGGCGTGGAAACAATATATAACATTATTCTACAGTGACCGATTTGGCGAGATTGCGCGGCTGATCGACGTCGCATCCGCGTTTGACAGCAATATAATACGCGATCAATTGTAAAGGCAAAACAGTTAACAAAGGTGTTAACAAATTATTCGTGCGCGGAATATAAACAACATCTTTGACATATCTTTTAATAGATTCATCACCTTCCGTCGCTACGACAATAATTTTGCCTTTACGGGAATTGATTTCCTGAATATTGGAAATCATTTTTTCATACGTATCGGATTGAACGGCAATGCACACAACCGCGCGATATTCATCAATCAAGGCAATGGGTCCATGTTTCATTTCACCGGCCGCATAACCTTCAGCCGGAATATAAGAAATTTCTTTGAGTTTTAAAGCACCTTCCAAGGCCGTCGGGAAATTTAAGTTTCTGCCTAAAAAGAGGAAACATCCGAAATGTGAATTCTTTTTAGCAATTTTCGCGATCGAATTTTTCTCCGTCAATATTTGAGAATATAACTTCGGAATCTGTTTTAAATCTTTGATCAGTTTGGCTGCTTCCTTCGGTTTTAGAAATTTAGTCGTTAATCCTAATTTAATGCCAAAAAGATAAAGCATGCATAATTGTGCCGTGTAAGCCTTCGTCGAGGCGACACCGATTTCCGGGCCTGCGTGCGTATACAAAATACCGTCAGATTCGCGCGCTAAAGAAGACCCAATCACATTGCAGACAGAAATAAGTTTAGCGCCACGGGCTTTGGCCTCCCGAACGGCCGCTAATGTGTCAGCGGTTTCACCAGACTGGCTAATGGCAAGAATGAGAGTGTTTTTATTAACAATAGGATTACGATACCGGAATTCGCTCGCCGCGTCGACGGTAACAGGAATGCCAGCTAAAGCTTCAATAATATATTTTCCAACCATTCCAGCATGATACGCCGTTCCGCAGGCCACAATCGTAATATTTTTTACAGCTTTGATTTCCTTTTCGGATAAGCCAATTCCATCTAGATGAATAGAATTCTTTCTGGTACGGAAATTCAGCATCTGCTTTAAAACATCCGGTTGCTCATGAATTTCCTTAAGCATAAAATGAGCAAATCCGCCCTTGGCCACCGCGTCGATCTTAAAAGTAATCTTATCTATTTTTGGAGAAACTTTTTGACCGTCGAATTTAGAAATATCAACCTTATCTTTAGTCAAAACGGCGAGTTCACCGTCTTTAAGGTAAATGACTTGTTTGGTGTATTCAAGAATGGCGGGAACATCGGAGGCAATAAAATTTTCGTTTTTTCCAAGGCCAATAATAAGCGGAGATCCTATCCGCGCGGCAACCAGCATATCGGGATGATCGGAGCTAATAACACCAATAGCAAAGGCCCCTTTCAATTCTTTAATCGCTCGACGAACAGCGTCTTTCAAATCATTTTTATAATAATCACGGATGAGATGGACAATGACTTCAGTATCGGTATCCGAATGAAATTTATGCCCGCGCTTCAAAAGTTTTTCTTTGAGAATTTCGTAATTTTCAATGATGCCGTTGTGGACAACGGTTATTTTACCGGAATTATCGACGTGAGGATGGGCATTAACTTTATTAGGTACGCCGTGGGTTGCCCAGCGGGTGTGTGATATACCGACGTGGCTGGACGGCACGGGATGATTCTTGGCTAATTCCTGGAGATTGATAATCTTTCCATGCGCTTTTCGCAAGAAAACTCCGCCGTTAGGATTAAGCGGAATTAATCCAACGCCGGCTGAATCATATCCTCTATATTCCAGCCGTTTGAGGCCGTCAATGAGAATAGGATATGCTTCTTTTGTTCCGACATATCCAATAATGCCACACATGGTTGGGTTTCCAAATTTGGAATTTTTAAATCAGATGTGTTTTAGAAAAACTGATTAAGCTTTTTCTGTACTTGCTGCTGGACGGATATTGATCAAAGTCATGACTTTATTGTAGGTACTTTTCTTCTTCGTAAAATAAACCTCGCCGTCACATTTTGCCGTTAAATGCATCGTACCCGAAACATTCACTCCTGGTTTCCATCGATGACCTTGACGGGTTAAAATTGTTCCAGCCTTAACTCTTTGACCACCGCTAGTCTTAAGACCCTTCGTTTCAACATAATATTTATGCGTTAAACCACCAATCCTTGACATTTTTTCCTCCGAAGAAATAATTAAATTTAATTTTTAGCTATCAATTGCTCAAGAAGTATATATGAAAAGACTTCAATAATCAAACAAAATCCTACGCCCCCATTTGGAAGCGTAGGATTCGCATATCTAAGAAATATACCGCTTATTTTTTCAAAATAACGTCGATTTCTGTCTTTAATGCATTGAAATCCCTAGCATTAGTTACTTTGCCGTTCATATAAAAACTGGGAGTTCCTCGCACACCAACTTGACCGCCTAATTGTATATCTTTTTGAATCATATCTTCATATTTTGCATCATTATTTTTAAGATCTTCCGAGAATTTGGTCACATCCAAGCCGATTTCTCCGGCTATTCTCTTATATGTCTCTTCACCTAAAGCGGCTCGATTTTCTAATATTTTATCGATCATTTCTATATATTTACCTTGTTCTGCTGCGGCTAAAGCTGCCTTGGCGGCTGGTTTAGCATTGGCGTGAAAACTTAATGGGAAATTTTTGATGACGTAATTTACATCATTTGGATAGGCTTTTAAAGCCTCTACGATAGGCGCATGAAATCTGGCACAAAAAGGACATTCTAAATCCATGAATTCAGTAATTGTAACTTTCGCGTCTTTTGATCCCACCAGAGGAGTATGAGCCAAAGGAATAGTATAAACGGTATTCATGTTCGGGGCTGGAGGCATATTAGCTGCTTGCGGTTTTGCTCCTTGTTCAATTTTCGTTTCAATGGCTTTAAGCCTTGTTTCTAAATCACTTATTTTCATTAAGGCGGCGGACAATTGAATCACCGAGTCTCCACTGCCGGATGAAGTTGTCCCCAGGCGAGCTTCCAATCTGTTTTGCGCTTGTAATATGGCTGTTTGATGATTCATTAATTGCTGCATATCCGACGAGTTATTTTGTTTATTTAATATTCCGATCGCCAATAAAAGTATGATAACAACAAGCAATATTGTAGAAGAAACTTTATTATCCATAATTACCCCTTGTGATTAAATAAAATTGATGAATTCGATGTTTTATTTATCATATTTTAAAAAATACAAAATGCAAGTAAAAGTTAGTCGCTGGTTACAAACTCTTGAAAACATTTGTTTTATAAGGAAATTCGACCGAATTTAGAAACTACATATTTGATGTCTTCCCAGCGATTGGGACAACCGAAGGCGGCAATGATCAGCGTGTTTTCACCTTTTTGAACAGTCCCCACAAAACAGGGGCCGGCGGATTTGGTATAACCAGTTTTTCCATATATATCTTTCTTCCAGCCTTTAAATAAAATTTTATTATGACTCCTCAACTCATGTTTTTGCCCGGACTTACTATAAATGGTTTGGTATTTTGTTTTAATGGCTTCGCGAAAGAATGGAAACTTTAAGGCTTCACGAAAAATCATGTACATATCAAAAGCCGTTGTGTACTGCGGATTCTTTTTACCCGACGGCAAACCATGTGAATTAGCAAATTTCGTATTCTTAGCGCCTATTTGCTTGGCCCGCACATTCATCATTTCAACGAATTTACCTTCTGAACCGGCCACGGCTTCGGCTAAAACAACGCTCGCGTCATTAGCTGAATTAAGAAGAATGGCATATAACAAATCTCTGACCCGGTACCGATCGCCCGCTTTCATATGAAGTTTGCTGGGTTGCGGTAATGTCGCCCGTTGGCTGACTTTGACAAAACTGTTCAATGAAAGTTTCTCAAGGACCAAAAGGGCAGTCATGACTTTTGTCGTCGAGGCAGGAATGACTTTTTGATGAACATTTTTCCCATAGAGCCGGACGGCCTTGGTGCGGTCAGAAAATATAATCGATCGGCAGGAAACTCTATAGGCGGCTAATACCTCAAAAGCGCTGAACAAAATAACCAAACAAGAAATTGTGATTAATAATTTTCTCTTCATATGTATATAATTCTTCTAAGAAATATTGTCCTTCGTCCGAGTGTTAGTCGCCGATGAATAAATAGCTTCCAACGTTTGATTAATACCTGGGGTCGGGAAAAAATTCTGTCCTTCCATTTTACACAAACGCCAAAAATCTTTATGTTTACGGACCATCGCCCAAAAATTCTGTATTAAATGCTGTTCACTTACAATAAATCTCAAAACCAGATGCTGTTTTTCCTGGTCGTAAATACGGTCTTTCAAAACAATCGATACATCCCCTTTTACGTCGGAAAATGTAAAATTGTTTGGATCAAAATTCAGCAATTTAAATGATTTCAACTCAACATCCTCCTTGACTTTACAACGGATATGTTCATTCTTCAACAAATTTAACTCAAAAAATTCTTCCTGACCTTCTTCCAGCCATTTGCGTTCAAACTTAGTCCCGAATCTCGGCTTAATCCCGTCTTCTTCTAAATGAAAAAGGGTTGGATCATTTTCCTCCTTGATCCACTCAAAATAAGGAAAATAATCAGTCACAATTTGAATATTGCCTCCGTCGACCAGACGATTATTCAGCAGATTCAGAAAATCGCGAGAAAATAGCCGGTGTTTGATGTGACTTTTTTTCGGCCAAGGACAAGGAAATAAACTATAAATGTGCTGTAATGATTTCTCGGTAAATAACCGTTCAAAAGCCGTCCAGGCATTTAACCGCAGAATACGAATATTTTGAATGACCGGTTGATGACGATTAAGCCGGCCAATTGATTTAACCGTTTTATATATTCT
>JAGOSC010000078.1 GCA_018062515.1 Candidatus Omnitrophota bacterium | reverse complement strand
CATCACACTAGCCTCGTCGGTAGCGTTAATATCAAAACGATCTTTCATGATTTTGGCAAAACTGCGCCGTTCCCACGGCGGTTCAAAATTGATTTCTTTTCCTTGATACATAACTTTATAAGACCCGGTCAATTCTTTGGCGGCTCCCGAGACTAAGTCTTCGGTTAATTTCATCATGTCTTCAAAATCACCGTAGGCTTGATAAACTTCGAGCATGGTAAATTCCGGATTGTGACGAGTTGAGACCCCTTCATTTCTAAAATTTCGATTTACTTCATATACGCGGTCGAAGCCTCCGACGAGCAATCGTTTTAAATAAAGCTCAGGCGCGATGCGTAAAAAAACATCCATGTCGTAGGCATTGTGCTGACTTTTAAACGGACGGCCGCGCGCACCGCCGGCCAAAGGCTGAAGCATAGGTGTTTCGACCTCCAAAAAACCTCGGCTATCTAATACATTTCGAATAAATGTGATCGCTTTACTGCGTTTAACAAAAACTTCTTTCACATCTTTGTTGGCAATCAAATCAACATATCGCTGACGGTATCGCACCTCAACATCTTTTAAACCATGCCATTTTTCGGGAAGCATCGTCAACGATTTGGATAAAAATTTGATTTTTGAGACACGGATGCTATCTTGTCCCATTTTGGTGGTAAACGTTGTGCCTTCAACGCCAATAATGTCGCCAATATCTAAGGCTTTAATAATTTTAGATATCTCTGCTTCCGGGTCTTCTAATTTGATAAATAATTGAATTCGACCGGTTTGGTCTTCCAGATCGGCAAAGAGAACTTTTCCGTGACTTCTCTGCGCCATAATGCGGCCGGCGATTTTGATGGGCTGTTCAGCTTGAAAATTTTTTAAGACATTGTGGACAGTATGTGAAGCCTCAAATTTACCGCCATAGGGATCAATACCTGCAGCTATTAGATCTTTGATTTTATCTATTCTAACTTCTTTAATTTCATTCACTTCCATAAATCAAATTTTCCTTCAAGTATTAATATTAAATATTATTTATATAAGTTTATAGATTATATAGAAAAAGCTGGTGGGTGTCAATTTAAACGGCGACAATACAAATCTTAAAACGGTCGGCTAGTTGAATCGTTTTTGATTGATCGATAATGATCGTTTTCCCGGATTCAATCGCTAAACATTTGCATTTAGACTTAGCCATACATTGGATGGTCCGCGGACCGATGACGGGAACATCAAATCTCAGGTCTTGGTGCGGTTTACTCATTTTGACAACAACGGCGCCCTCTTTGGCTATGGATCCCCCCCGCAAAATTGTCTTGTCCGTCCCTTCCATGGCCTCAATGGCAACAATCGCTTTTTCCTTGATCACGACCGTTTGACCAACGTCAATGGCACCCATCGATTTAGCAATTTGTTGTCCGAATTCAATATCGCTAAGTTCAGTGAGCGTTGGAGCTCGTCGGGTTAGCGTCCCTTTTGGAGCTAAATGATTTTTTATCAGAAAGGTTGAGTCAATCAATTCAATATGATGTTCTTTCAGTTTATCCGCGATAGCGGTAAAAATAGTATCGGCTTTTCTGTCCCGAATCGCATTAAATAAATTTTTAAATTCCTCATCGAACGTTATATCAGAAAATAAATTCTCCGGATTAACCTGGCCCGCCATAACAACTTGAGTGATTTTTTCTGCTTCAAAATAGGAAAACAACTTTTTCAAATCACCAACTTTAAAAATTGTCAGTTTGTCGACAAACGGTTTTAATAATAATGATGTATCACCCTTTATGCCGGCCGCAATGATTTGGTAGCCCAAAGCTTTAGCTTCTTTAGCAAAGAGGATTGGAAACTTACCGTTTCCCGCAATGAGTCCTAGTTTTTTTTCATCCATAAATGAACTTCCCCGAGGCAAGCCTCAGGGTATTTTAGTAGAAGTTCTTGAAGGTTCATTCTTCGAAGCCGAATACCTAACCTTACTTCGCTCCAAAACTTCGTCCAAATTTCGTTTGGACTGCGTTTGGGGAGCTTCGTAGGGTTCTACATTCGCCTTCATCCCCATAGTAAAACGCGGGGTATTCGGCGAAGTAGAATAAAAAAGGCCGCAAGAACACTTAGGGTTATTTTGTCCATCCACAGTGACTTGAGGCTAGTTGGAAAATTACGATTAACTGCAAAGTCCCCGTTCCGAGGTTTTGCAAAAAAAGATTAAATGTTCTACTTCCGGACACATCTCGACTTCTTTAACAACAGCCTCAATCGCGTGAGTTTTTGTCAATCCTCGTCGGAATAAAATTTTATAGGCTTTACTGAGAAGTCTTACGGACTGTTCAGAAATTTTGGCCCGTTTTAGTCCGACCGCATTTGTACGAATCACTCGGGCTGGATGCCCATCGGCCATCGCAAATGGAGGAACATCCTGAACCACTTTAGAACATCCGCCGACAATGCATAATCGGCCCAAACGCGTAAATTGATGAACGGCACTGAAGCCACCGATCATTGCTCCATCTTCCAGCGTAACATGCCCGCCTAATGTGGCCGCGTTCGCCATAATACAATTATTCCCGATCACACAATCATGCGCCACATGACAGTAAGCCATAAAAAGATTGTTATTCCCGATGATGGTTTTACCACCGCCATCCAAAGTTCCCGGATTCATGGTGACATATTCGCGAATAACATTATTTTCACCGATGTTTAGAAAAACATTGTCATCGACGGAATGTTTTCTATCTTGAGGAGCGCTGCCAATGACAGCCCCAGTAAATATTTTGCAATTTTTACCAATTGTTGTTTGGCCTGTGATTACACAATGACTCCCAATACGGACGTTGTCGCCCAATTTGACATCACCATCGACGATAGAATAAGGCCCAATAGACACTCCAGGTGAAATTTTAGCACCCGGATTAATAACAGCAGTTTTATGTATATTAATGTTTTCCATAATTATTTTTTCATTCGTATTTTAGCGTAATTTCGCACAAAGCCAAAGAATTTATTATTCTAATCCAAATAGGAGGAATCTGTAAAGGAAAATGTCATATCCGCTTCCGCTACAACTTCGTTCTCAACTTTAGCCACAGCATGTATTTGTGTTATTCGTGATCTATCTTTGATGACCTCGACTTCCATGAAAAGCTGATCTCCCGCAGTGACCACCTTTCTAAATTTTACATTATCGACCGCCATAAAAAACGCTAATTTACCACGGTGAGCTGGATTCGTCAAGACAACAACTCCACCCGTTTGAGCCATAGCTTCGACCATCAAAACACCCGGCATAACCGGCCGTGTCGGAAAATGTCCTTGAAAAAAACCATCATTAATAGTGACATTTTTTATTCCAATCGCTCTTTTTCCATGTTCTAACTCAATGACCCGATCAACTAATAAAAAAGGATAACGGTGAGGAAGAACGTTCATAATTCCCTGAATATCTATTTCCTTTTTTCCCGTAAAATCATACTCTGTACGTTTGGTCTGTATTATTTGCGCGTTTCTTTGTTCAGCGATTTTCTTAAGCAACTGCGTATTTAAATCATGTCCGCTCTTGACGGCAAAAATATGGCCCTTCAGCGGACTGCCCAATAAATATAAATCGCCAATAATGTCTAGAATTTTATGCCGAGCAAATTCGTCCATAAATCGGAGTTTATTTTCCAAAACATCCTTTTCTCCGACGACTAATGTGTTGCGATAATTCGCTCCCTTTCCCAAACCATTTTTTTGCAGTTCAATTGCTTCTCGCTCCAGACAAAATGTCCGGCTGGGAGCAATTTGTTTTTCATAATTTTCCTGATCAATCACCAGTTCAACAAATTGTGAGTGAAGCATCGGATGATCATAATCCAAAACGTATGAAATAATTAATTGATCCGCCGGAGTTATATAAATGGACGAACCATTATTAAATACACCGACGGACTCGGTTACTTTAAAAGGATTAGCGAATAATTCCTGTTCCCTTATTCCGGCTTGTTTAATAATGTCTAAAAAATCCTTTGCGCTGCCGTCACAACCGGGCATTTCATTCGCATTGATATCCACGTGCAAATTAGTAATCCCTAATCCTGCCAAAGCGCTCATCAAATGTTCAATCGTATGAACAACATGATTTTTAGAACCAATCGTCGTACATCGTGTTAACGGCGAATCATAGCAAACATTATCGATATTGGCCTTAATGATAGGCTTTAATTCTAAATCCGTTCTTTGAAATTGAATACCCGTCCCGACCTCAGCCGGTTTCAATTTAATTTCAACATCGCATCCAGTATGGAGGCCGATCCCCTTTATAGATACTTCTTTAGCTATTGTTTTGTGTTTCATAGACATTATTTATCCGATTCTAGTTTCGCAATTTTCTTTTCTAATTCTTTAATCCGTTTTATAAATTCGGGTAGATTATGAAGACCAACGTGGGCACGTTGTGCCTGAAAATGTGGTTTAGCCGGGTACCCGCTGACTTTACTCTTAGGCGGTAATGAGCCAATAACACCAGCTTGAGCCGCGACAACACTGCCTTCTCCGATCGTAATATGGCCCACCACTCCCGCCTGTCCCGCGAGAATGGAATTTTTTCCAATAATGGTACTGCCGCCGATCCCAACTTGCGCGACGATAATACAGTTTTCTCCAATAATAACGTTATGACCGATCTGGACGAGATTATCAATTTTTGTCCCTCGACCAATAACTGTTTCGCTAAAACGAGCCCGGTCAATCGTAACATTAGCGCCTATTTCAACATCATCTTCAATGACCACTATACCAACTTGAGGAACCTTCATATGTTCCCCATTCACTTGTTCAAAACCAAAACCATCAGACCCTATCACTGTGCCGCTAAAAATTTTTACCCGATTGCCTATAACAGATTTGTGCGCGATCGATATATTCGGATACAAACGCACATCTTTTCCGATGACCGATTTAAATCCGATATAACAATTAGCCTCGACGATCGTATTATCGCCGATCGAAACTTTAGGTTCAACAACGACATTCGGCCCTAGGGTTACATTCTTTCCGATTTTGGCATCCTTGGCAACAATGGCGGTGGAATGAATACCTTGATATGAATATGTCTCGCCGTCGGTAAAAATGCTTAAAGCTTTAAAAAATGATCCGGATGGATCGTCGGATAAAATAACCGGCTTATCCGGAAGTTCCATATTTTTTGGATATATGATTCCGGAAGCCCTTGTTTTTTCCGCTAGAAGAGCGTATTTTGAATTAACCACAAACGTTAATTCACCTGGCTTCGCCTCTTTTATTCCATTAATACCGGTAATCTTGATTGAGCCATCACCAATGACTTCCCCGCCAATTACTTTTGCAATCTCATCTAAAGTTTTATACATAACTCGTCATAGTCCATAAGCCTAAAAACAGAGAACGCATGTTCTCTGTTTTTAAGTTTTCTTGATGATAGTACCGATTTAAAAATTATTTTTTGGCATTCAGCATATCGAGAATGATTTTTGTTAAATCAATAGTTTGATCTCCAAAAACCAACACGCGGTCATTTAAAATCATGGCATATCCTTCTTTTTCCGCGTATTCACTGACTTTATTCTCGATCTCGAGCAAAATTTCTCTAATTTTTTCATTTCGTTCTTTGGTCAAATCAGCTTTTTGCAGACGATCAAACTCTAACAAATCCGCTTTCATTTTCTCAATTTCTTGTTCCATTTCCGTTTTCTTCGCTTCTTCGAGCAAACCCAATTTACCTTGCGATTCACGGATTTTTTCAATCATAGCGTTACGTTGTTCTTCAAAACCTTTGTGCTTAGCTTCTAAAGTTTTGTCAAAATCCTGCGTTTTATAATATTCATCAAATAACCGGCTTAAATCCACATAACCTAATTTTTCTTTGGCAGCTGAGGCGGTTGTTGTCATGATCACCGTCAACACCATGGTCATTAATATATTCTTAACGTTCATAAATCCTCCAATTTATTTTGTGATTCTCTCTTTGCAAACGAACAAGTCATCCATTCAATGGTGACCACCCTTAAAATCCGCGACTAACACTAAAATAAAATTTTCCGCTTCGATCAGATTCTGTAGCAACATCCGCTAACGGATAACCGTAATCCAGATTGATTGGCCCGATCGGCGTCTTGACTCGTAGGCCAAGACCTGTGCCTGATTTAAAACTTCCTGTACCAAAATCTTTATAATCTGACCAAACATTACCAATATCAAAAAATCCCGCTAACTTTATATACTGGATCAATGGAACGGTATACTCAATATTACCTACCGCTGTAGCTTCCCCGCCGATTGGATCCAATGTTATAGGATCAAGCGGACCAACTTCCCGTTCATCATATCCGCGGATCGAGCTCGCACCACCGGCGAAAAATCGTTCGAAAATCGGTACGCTTTCTGAATCACCAATGGCTGAAATAATGCCCGTTTTCAGTCTAAATTCTAACACCGAACTCCACATAAGAGGAAAGAAAATATTATTGGAAACTTGATAGCGGACAAAATCTTTATCTCCGCCTAGCCATTTGCCGGCGAAATCAAGATCTTGAGATAATTTCCATCCTTTAGAAGGATTGGTAAAATTATTGCGCGTGTCGCGGATAAACCCAAAACCAACCGTACTCACAAGATTTTCGCCTTCTTCGGCCAATAAATCCGCTGAAACTCCGGATTCAAAATTGCCGATATCGACTTGTTCCAACTTATAGGAAACATTTCCTGAATATATATCAGAAAAACGTTTTCCCAAACGTAAAATACCGCCGGTGCGTTTTTCATCGTAGGCATAACCAGTATCCTGTTCTCGATCTCGTTCAGTACGGAACAAATCAAATCCACCGGAAACAGGATATCCAAACATCCACGGTTCCGTAAAACTCAAACGATAGCTGCTTCGTGAAGAACCTGTTTCAGCTCTTAATTCCAAATGCTGGCCGCCTCCGGTAAACGTCGGCCAATTCATGGCATCGAAGTTTCTTTGTTCTACATCAATAAATCCGACAATTTTATCGACGGTGCTGAAACCGCCGCCAAAACTAAATGTCCCTGTTTTCGCTTCTTTGACTTGAACAACCAAATCTTTTCGATCCGCGGTTTCGGTGTCTTCAATGTCAAAGCTGACATCTTCAAAATATTCTAACTGATTTAAACGCTCTTTACTTTTTCTAAGCTGCTCGCCGTCAAATCTGTCGCCGGGATACATTTTTAATTCCCGTCGGATAACTTGATCTTTTGTACGCGTATTGCCTTCGATCCGCACTTTTTCAATATACGCCAAACCACCTTCCTCAATATCAATCTTAACTCCGACGGTCCCTGATTTTGGATCCAATGATGTGGATTCCACAACCTTCGCAAATATATAACCCCGGTCGAAATATAATGTCCGGATCTTTGAAATATCAACACTGAGCTTTTCACGGCTGAAAACGCCGTCGTTTTTAATATTTTCCATCGCGGTTAATATTTCTTTTTCTGAAATAATATTATTGCCCGCTAACGTTACTTTTCCGACGGAATATCTTCTTCCTTCTGTAATGTGAATATCAATTTCAATTTTACCTTTGTATAGATAATCAATTTCGTGAGTTACCTTAGCGTCGATATAACCGTTTTGTTCATAAAAAGACGTGATTCTTTCCATATCTTCTTCAACGACACTGTCTTTAAGATAACCGGAACGTATAATCCATATCTTCGGTTTCGTTTTGATGACTTTACGGATTTTACTGTCTTTAAAAGAATCATTTCCGAAAATATTAATTTTACTGATTCGAATTTTTTGTCCTTCGCGGACGACAAAATGAATGGTCGCCTTATTCGTCACTTCATCGATAAAGGTCTCTGTTTTAACTTCAGATGTGGTCAGACCCTTTTTGTCATAAAGTTCTTTGATCGTTTTTTCATCGTCTTTCAGTTCTTTATTATC
The DNA here is from genome assembly GCA_018062515.1 of Candidatus Omnitrophota bacterium. Lineage (GTDB taxonomy): Bacteria > Omnitrophota > Gorgyraeia > Zapsychrales > Zapsychraceae > JAGOSC01. The sequence continues at coordinate 260 of JAGOSC010000078.1, read as the reverse complement.
CAGAAATTTTCCGACCTTAGATTTTAATGTCTTGGTCAACTTTTTTTTCTTAATATGTTTTGTTTTAGAAAAAGTGATTTCTTCGATGATCGGTTTTTCATCGACGTAAATAAGCACCTTAAAGCCATCACCGTCTAACTGTCGATCAACACGGATGTCAGAAAAATAACCAGTATTGTATAACCGTTTTAGGTCGTCGCTGACAACACCTTGAAGATAATCTTGACCGACGCGGGTTTTAATTTTGGCGAGAATGGTGG
>JAGOSC010000032.1 GCA_018062515.1 Candidatus Omnitrophota bacterium | reverse complement strand
CTAAAACAATCCAAAAAACCCAGTTATTATTCGGCTGTTTAGGACGACGTTTTTTAGGTCGAGGAATATTTGGTTGTTTTGGTGTATTTTGTTCAGTCATAGGTACCTGCGATTACAAACTGATGAATAAGCAATTATATACTTTTTAATATTAATATCAAGGATTATTCATGGCGATTAATCAAAATTGCACTTTTTGTTTTACTAATGCTAATTCCGTATGGCCAATCAACAATCGAGTCATGCGGCATTTCCGTTAATAACCGTTCGACAGCTAATATATGTTTTTGTTCAAGGAGATTGGTGTCTCCTTTTAATGTTTTATAAGCCTGTCGAAACAACATGCGGCGTAAACTGACGGGTTGTTTAAGCAATTTTTCCGAATTAACACTTATAGTTTGATTTTTCAGATTGACCCGGCACAGGTTTGGGAATATTTCATTGGTTTGCGTTAATAAAAAATCATAATCCGTACTCATCGTCGAGAAAAGGTTAATAAGAGATTCCTTTATATTGGGATTGTATTCTTTTTCTAGAAGCGGTATGAGATTTAAACGGATTTTATTTCTGAAAAATTTTAACTGTTGATTGGTTGGATCAATTTTATATGGGATATTAAATTGCTTAAGATACTTCAGAATTTCCTGTTTCGATAAATCCAAAAACGGATGAATGATTTTAGAGCCATTTATTTCAGAAAGTGGTTGAATTGCCCTTAGACCCTGCAACCCTGCGCCCCGAATAATGCGCATCAAAATTGTCTCAGCTAAATCATCTTTTGTATGGGCAAGCGCAATGCTATGAAATTTTAATTTCTTTTTTGTGTTAATGAGAAAATCCAGTCTCTCTTTTCGCGCCGCCTCTTCGATAGAACCGGTCTTTTTATTTTTTAAGGTTGTGCTTTTTGCAGAAGAATAACCAACATTTAAAGTAGAACATAATTCTTCAACAAATTTTTGATCCCGCATCGCCGTCGGACGTAATTGATGATTATAGTGCGCGGCATGAATCTGAATCCCGAGTTCGTGTTTCAGTTGGCCTAAAATCGATAATAATGCGACGGAATCTGGCCCGCCGGAAACACCGACGAGGACTCTGTCTCCGGGCTGAAATAAGTGGTTTCTTTTAATGAAAATTTTGACTTTTTGAATGATCGTCATGGGTTGATCAACGGTGAATTATTGACTTTGAAGTCCACGCTTTTCTGTACGGGCGTCTCGGTATGCTTGGCGTAATTGCTCTTTATATTTTGTATTAGGCGGGCGGATTTGAAGTTCGGACATACCTTGCCGTAAAATCTCGGCATTGATAAATGTATTATCATCTACGAGAAAAACATAGGCCAATGTATTGTTGTCTTCATCCTTTTTCGAAGAATCGAACTCCAAGCGGACAGTTTTATCTTGAAGCAATCCCTTAACAAAATTAAAGGATTGTTCTTCAATCGGTGATTCGGGATCAACATCGGGCTTGATGATAAAACCGTACTCGTCACGTTCAGCCTCTATCCTTTTTGATCTAGGAGCTTTAAGTGCCTTGATACCGATCATTTTTATTGTTTCTTTTTGATTTTCCTGATTACGGATTGTAAAGGTGTCGGCGCTATGAATTTCTTTAACGACGACATGTTCATAATTTTTAGAGTTCTTTAAAAGAAAATCAAATTCTTCTTGGGCTGGACACCGGTGGACAGAAATACAAAGGAAAAAAATAAGTAAACTGATTGTTTTTAAATAACTCATGGTAAAGTCTCGGGCAGGAGTGTGATTAGATTTATTTTACAATTTATAAATGGTAGCGGGGGACGGGATTGAACCGTCGACCTTTCGGGTATGAGCCGAGCGCTCTAAACCAGCTGAGCTACCCCGCCAAAAAGCACAAATATGAAATTCAGACGCAAATTTTATAAAAAGTTTACGTTAAAGAGCTTTAAATAGCAAGTCATTTCTCAAATGAAAGTTATGGAAATTACCACGAATCAAGACGGGTTCACGTATAAAAAATGACATACAGTAAAACGACTGAAATTAAGAACGAAATAATATAATAGTCATTATAATAAAAAAAATCTTTAATCCGCTCGGCTTTTGTATATTCAAACTTGATGTCTTCACTCGCCACATTTCCTGTATTCCGTAAGGCTAAAACCTCGACTTTTTTAAGACGAAGAAACTTATCGGCAATTTTATAGGCCTGAAGTTTCCTCTGTTGAATCAAATCCATCACTTTTTTTTCTGAAATAGATAAGATTTGAGCGGTTTCCCGAACGGAAACGTATTGTGTCGTGGTTGACATCATTTTTTAATCCTCAAAACTATGAAAGTTTACCGGAAGCGGCCCATTGATCAATCGTTGAGCGTTCAAATTTCCAGTTCTTACCTTGTTTCGTCGCCGGTATTTTTCCCGCATTCGCCAGGGCCTCAATTTCTTGCAAATCGATCTCAAGATATTTAGCCACATCCGTAATATCCAGTAAGTCAGGATTTTCAGCAGCAGCTGTGATGTTGGACATTTGGCATCGGCCTTGAAACACGGCGCCTTCGACGATATTTAATTTTGGTGTCTTAATATTTCCCGTTAAGATCGACGTCGGCATTAAAACCAGCATAATATGCGCGGTAATGTCTCCTGTTACTTTTCCGGCGATAACAATATTGTCCCCGACGATATTTGCATTGACGACCCCTTCACTGCCGATCGTTAATGTCCCTTTGGTCTCTAAGTTGCCGGAAAATTGTCCGTTAATTTTCAAATTAACAGAGTCATTGAATTTCAATGAACCTTGCATTTGCGCGTTAATTTCAATGGATTTATCCACAACTTCCTCTCTGATTGGTTTTCGTCCTAGTGCCATATTGTTCTCCTCACCTAATAAATTTTTACTTTAATTTTATATTTATTTTTTGCTTTGATTTAAAATTTGATAACCCAGTCCCGCGATCATGGCTGCATTATCTAAACACAGTGACATCGGCGGAAAAAAGACATCTATATTATTTTTTTGACCGAGATCGATGAGTTTTTGCCGTAAACTTGTATTCGCGGCCACTCCGCCGCCGACAAGTAATGTTTTGCAATTTTTTTGGCGGCAAGCTTTGATTGATTTTTCAGCAAGAACTTTTGTAACGCTATCTTGAAACGCGAAGGCTACTTCTTCGACTGGATAACTTGAAGTTCCTTTATAATCTCGATGATGATAAAGAACCGCCGTTTTAATTCCGCTAAAACTAAAATCTAATGTAGCAGGTAATTGCGCGGATGTAAATTGTAAGTCTGTATTCTTAATCTTTTGGGCGGTTTTTTGTATCGCCGGCCCGCCGGGATAACCTAAATTTAAGATGCGCGCGACTTTGTCAAAAGCCTCTCCGGCAGCATCATCTCTCGTTTGACCTAAAAGGTCAAACTGATCAAACCGAGTGATGTGATATAAACTGGTATGCCCTCCCGAAACAACCAATCCGATGGCCGGTAAACTTGGTAAGGCCTTATCTTCGTCGGGAAAGCGAAGAAAATTCGCATATAAATGCGCGCGAATATGGTCGACTTCAATTAATTTTTTATTGGTCCGGTAACTTAACGCACGGCTAAATGATAAACCCACTAACAGTGAACCAATGAGCCCTGGATGACTCGTTACGGCAATGGCGTCAATCTTATCAAAATCCATTTTCGCTTTTTCCAAGGCTTGTTCAACAACCGCTTGAATACATTCGAGTTGTCGTCGAGAAGCAATTTCCGGAATAATCCCGCCGTATTTTTCATGTTCCTTCAGGCTCGAAACAACAATATTGGAGTGGATCAGCTGCCCATCTTGTACAATCGCAGCCGCCGTTTCATCACAGGATGTTTCTATGCCTAAGATATTCATTATAATGTCGTCGGAGCTTCACTTTCCTTTGGTTTGTCTTTTTGAATTTCGTGAAATACAGGTTCCGGACGGTCTGCGAAACTTTTATAAACGCGAATACCTTTGATGACGCTCATGGCACTAATCACCTGATTGTCATTCAGTAAACGCTCACGGTCTTCCTGCTCTTTCTTTGACAATTTTAAGGCTTCAGGATCGGCGCTTTCTTTACTTTCTATATCATCAAATATTTTTTCGACCTTGTCTTTACTATCTTCTTTTTTAGCTTTTCCGTCGGTATTTTCCTCTTCATCTTCTTCTTTTGAATTAATTTTTTCGATGACAATATCCGGTTCAATCCCTTTTCCGTGAATGGTTACACCGGAAGGTGTGTAATATTTACTGGTTGTTAAACGCAATCCGGAACCGTCGGGTAATGGTATAACCGATTGAACGGAACCTTTACCGAATGATTTTGTTCCCAGGATAATAGCGCGTTTATTGTCTTTTAAAGCACCGGCTAGAATTTCACTTCCCGAGGCGCTTCCTTCATTGATTAAAATAACCATTGGCCATTCGACGACGTGGCTGTTATTGGATGAAAATGTTTCCGTATCTTGCGATTTGCGTCGGCCCTTTGTGGATACAATCGGAGTCCCTGACGGTAAAAATTCTTCCGTTATTTTAATGGCGACATTCAGTAGTCCGCCGGGATTGTTGCGTAAATCGAGAATTAAACCGGTTGCTCCGTCTTTTCCCAATGTGTCCAAACCTTTTCGAAATTCCGTCGCTGAATCTTCACGAAATTCAGTTAAACGGATATACCCAATATTATCTTTCAGAACTTGCACATTTTTAACGTCCTGAATATGAATAATTTCACGTGTTAATTTAAACTCTTCAATTTTAAATTCAGATTCGCGAAGAATCGTAATTCTGATTTCTGTACCAGGTTTTCCGCGAAGTAATTTTACCGCGTCTCCCAACGTGATGTCTTTCGTTAATTTATCTTCGATTTTAACAATCCGGTCTCCGGCTTTAATTCCCGCGTTCCACGCGGGAGTATCTTCAATTGGACTGATAATGGTAAGTAAACCGTCACGAATGGAAATTTCTATACCTAATCCTCCGAACTTGCCTTGAGTTTCGGTTTTTAATTCCTTATATTCATCCGGATCCAGAAATTGGCTGTGCGGATCAAGCGTTGATAACATGCCTTTTAATGATCCGTAAATAAGATCTTTTGGCGGAATTTCCTCGACGTAATCGGCTTGAATCGTCGTCAAGGTATAACTGTAAAGTTCAATTTGAGAATATAGATCATCCTTTGTTTTTCGATCCATTTGAGATATGGCTAGTGTTGTTATCGACAAAAATGAAACGATCGTGGCGATAACGATAATAAATTTCTTACCCATTGAGAAGCCTCCTTTTAATAATATCACCCAATTTTTTGGGATTGGCCTTGCCTTGAGATTTTTTCATCGCTTGACCGACGAGAAACCCAATGGCGCTTTCTTTACCGGCTTTAATCTGTTCAACAATGGCTGTATTTTCTTGGATGAGATCATCGACGATAGAAATCAGTGCGCCTTCGTCCGAAACTTGGGCTAAACCTTTTTCAGCGATAATTGTTTTAGAATTTTTTCCTGTACTTAACATGTCTTTAAGAATGTCTTTGGCGACCAAATTGCTGACGGTCGCATCGTCGACCTGCTTAATCAATTCGGTTAGATCTTGCGGTGTTAACTTAAGTTCTGTAATTGCTTTTTTTCGTTCATTGATTTCCTGCAAAACAGCACCGTTAAGCCAATTACATATTTTTTTGAAATCCTGATAAAGTTTGCCGCATTCCTCAAAGAAATGAGTCATCTGAATGTCTTGAATGATAATTCGGGCATCATATTCTGATAATTTATAGTCTTTCATAAACCGTTCAAGTTTAGCCTCGGGTAATTCGGGTAAATTCTTTTTAATATCATCAATAACCGACGATGAAATGGTAAATGGAACCAAATCAGGTTCTGGGAAGTAGCGATAATCGTGGGCCTGTTCTTTCGAGCGCATCGCGATCGTGATCATTTTATTTTCATCCCATAAAAGTGTTTCCTGAATAACTTTTTCTCCGGCGGAAACCATTTTTTCTTGACGGGAAACTTCAAATTCCAAAGCGGTTCGTACAGCCTTAAAGGAATTCATATTCTTTAATTCTGTTTTAGTTCCGAATTTAGGAGCTCCGAATTCACGAATAGAAACGTTGGCATCACAACGCAGGCTTCCCTTTTCCATGTCGCAATCCGAAACGCCGAGGTAAGATAAAATTAATTTGAGCGTTTGTAAGTAGTCATAGGCCTCTTGTGGGCTGCGTAGGTCAGGTTCTGAAACGATTTCAATCAACGGCGTTCCTGTTCGATTGTAGTCGACGAGACTAGCGCCCTCGGCGTGAACAAGCTTACCTGCATCTTCTTCCAAATGGGCCCGCGTAATTCCAATACGCTTTGTGCGTTTTTCATCGAGAGGAATATCAATGTGACCTTGATAACAAATGGGCTGATCAAATTGAGAAATTTGATAATTCTTCGGACAATCCGGATAATAGTAATTTTTTCGGTCAAATTTAACGAATGAATTAATTTTACAGTTGAGGGCTAATCCGACGCGAACCGCGTAATCCAAAGCCTTTTTATTGACGACGGGAAGTGATCCGGGAAGGCCTAGGCAGACCGGACAAACCTGTGTATTCGGTTGCTGTCCGGATTTATTTCGACATCCGCAAAACATTTTTGTCTTTGTTGAAAGTTGCAAGTGAACTTCCAAACCAATGACTGTTTCAAATTTATTTTGAGTGGTCGTCGACATGTTTATAGAGCTGCCTTTTGTTTGTGCCAATCAGAATTTTGTTCGTATGTATAAGCCACGCGATATAACATTTCTTCGTCAAAGGCCTTGGTTAAAATTTGTAAGCCAATCGGTAAACCATTTTTTGAAAAACCACAAGGCATGGATAAAGCCGGGACTCCGCTCAGATTGGCTGAAATGGTAAATATATCGGATAAATACATCGACAAGGGATCGTCGGTACGTTCGCCCACTTTAAATGCTGTCGTCGGAGATGTCGGAGTAATAATAGCATCCACCGTTTCAAAGGCTTTATCAAAATCCTGTTTAATCAAGGTTCGAACTTTTAAACCACGTAAATAATAAGCATCATAATATCCTGAGGAAAGTGAATAGGTTCCCAAAATAATGCGGCGCTTTGATTCCGGGCCGAATCCGCTATCGCGCGATTCATCATACATATCGACCAAGGCGGATCTTCGTGTTTGAGATGGATATTTACGTAAACCGTATTGAACACCGTCGAATCGGGCTAAATTTGAACTCGCTTCGGCGGTAGCGACGATGTAATAGGTAGCAACGGCGTATTCGGTGTGCGGTAATGATATCTCGACAAACGTAGCGCCTAAGTCTTTTAATACAGAAATAGCTTTATCAATGGCTTGCTTTACTTCGCTATCTAATCCGTCGATGAAATATTCTTTTGGTATACCGATTTTTAATCCTTTGACATCATTAATTAAGGATTTTGTGTAATCAGGCACGGGAATGTTCGCGCTGGTTGAATCCAAAGGATCATAGCCGGCAATAATGTTTAATAAAAGAGCTGAGTCTCTCACATCTTTCGTGAATGGCCCAATTTGATCAAGGCTCGACGCAAACGCAATTAATCCGTAACGAGATACGCGTCCATAAGTTGGTTTAAGTCCGACGACGCCGCAAAAGGCCGCTGGTTGACGAATAGATCCGCCGGTATCGGAACCAATGGCCCAAATGGCTTCATGCGCTGCAACAGCCGCGGCTGATCCGCCGCTGGAACCGCCGGGAACACGGCTTAAATCCCACGGATTTCGTGTCGGACCGAAAAAAGAATTTTCTGTCGATGAACCAAAAGCAAATTCATCCATATTGGTGTTGCCGATTAAAATAGATCCGCTATCTTTTAACTTTTTGATAACGGTCGCATCATACGGTGATTTAAAACCTTTAAGAATATTGGAAGCGCAAGTTGTTTCAATTCCCTGCATACACATATTATCTTTGATGGCAATAGGAATTGGACAAGGCAATGAATCATTGTAATTAGCTTCTTGATTAATACGTAAATACGCATTTACTTTAGAGTCGTGTGTGTTGATTTGTTTAAGGACGGCTTGATGGATTTCCTTCGAGGAAGTCTTTTTTTGTTGGATTAATTCGAGAAGTTCATGGGCCGTTAATTCATTCAGGTTCATTCGATCACCTTCGGAACCTTAAAAAATCCATCCTTCTTTTCAATCGCCAGCTTCATCACTTCTTCCTGCGGCAAGGACGGTTTAATTTCATCTTCACGGTAAACATTCTGGATAGGTAATGCATGGCTGGTGGGCGGAACATTGGTAACATCGAGTTTGCCTAGTTTATCGACATAACCGATGATTTTTTCAAGATCTTTCTTAAGTGAAACCACTTCATCATTTTTTAAGTGAATACGGGATAAAGCGGCTACATATTTAACATCTTCTTCTGAAATCATTTGAATGTTCCATAAAAGTAGTATTAATAAGAAATAAAGAATGCTTATACTAACATCAAACTTAGAAAATCACAAGCCAAAACTATTGGAGTTTATCGCGTATTTCATCGCTGATCGCGACGGGCTTGAAATCAGGAGTTAAGCAGACCAGATGGACTTCAGCGGTCACTAAAATTTGACCGTTTACGTCATTTAGAATGGTTTGTTCAAAAAATAATTGAGCCGCGGTCATTTTTGTTAATACGGATTCGCAACGGATAGTGTCTCCGTATCTTGCCGGTGCTTTGTAGGTGATATTACATTTTCGAACTGCGTACAAAAAATCTCCGTGGGCCTTTATTCCCTTTTGTTCAAGAAACTCGGTTCTTGATTCTTCCAGATATTTTAAGTAATTGCCATAGTATACAACACCGCCGGCATCGGTATCATGATAATATATTCGCTTTTTCATTGTCCCCCATTGAGTTAGGTAAATAATAAGCAAATTTCAATGAATGTTTTTATCACTATTTTTTGTATATGTCAAGAATAGGGGAGTTTTCCATTAGTCGAAATTTTACTTCAAAATGCATATAGTCTTGTGGTATTATCTGTTAATCATTCATTAAACATTCTTATCAAATAAATCCTATGTCTGTTTCTATACAAAATTATTCTGGTAAAGAAAAACGCGTTCACCGCCGCTGGGATATAGAAAATCGGATTTTCTTCCGTAAAGAGAATAATTCCACAGAGCAATTGGCCACCACTAAAGATTTAAGTTGTTCCGGAACGTGTTTCTTAAGTAAAGAAAAAGTCCGCTGCGGTCAAAAGTTAAAACTCAGTATTTATTTATCGGAAGCACAGGCTATCACGGTTCAAGCTAAAGTGATGTGGGTGCAAAAAGCGGACGATATTTATTGTATTGGAGCTAATTTTTCGGATATTAGCGAAGATGAGCAAGCCTTTATCCTTGAGCATGCTTATGAATCAAATCCGGATACCGTGGTTAATCATTGGTTCAAAGATTGGAACGGTTAACCGTTAGTCCCCTCTGCCGCCTCAAAAATTTGAACAAAATCATTTAAAGACAAATTTTCCACCCTTAAGCGTTCATCCAAATTTAATTTCTTAACAATTTCTATAATTGTCTCTTTAGGTAGATCTAAGGCTAGGGAATTCGAAATTGTTTTTCTTCGCTTTGAAAAGGAACGTTTAATGAACTGTTGAAATTTTTCTTCATCAGCGACGGAATAGCGCGGTTGCTTGAGAAAATCCATTCTTACAAAACAAGACTCAACCTTCGGCGCGGGACTAAAACAAGTATTCTTCACCCTGAAAAGTATTTGAATATCGGCATAAAATTGAGCAAAACACGTCAAGGACCCGTAAATCTTGGATCCAGGTTTGGCAGATAGGCGTTGGCCGAATTCAAGTTGTACCATCATAAAAAAAGTTTTAATTTTTTCGCGGTTATTGATCGCGTATTCCAAAATCGGCGTGGAAATATTGTATGGAATATTACCGAGAAGAATAATTTTTTGAGCTAGTTCGGGAAACGGAAATTTTAAAATATCGGATTGAATAATGTCAATCGTTTGCCCGTCGAAATCTTTCATCAATCGATCATGAAGTTGATGATCTTTTTCGACGACGATTAAATGTTTGACTAAAGGATGAATTTGCTTTGATAAAACTCCTTTACCCGGGCCAATTTCCAAAACAGTGTCCGTAGGCTTAAGATCGCAAGCCTGAATAATTTTGTCACGGATTCGATTATCCGTTAGAAAGTTTTGACCTAATGATTTTTTGGGATAATGGGTTGGGTGGTTGGAAATCTTATTCATGCCGATAATTGAATGGCCAAACGAATGGCCGCTTCCATAGAGGATGAATCGGCTTTATTTTTGCCGGCGATATCAAACGCGGTCCCATGTGCCGGAGATGTGCGGATATACGGTAATCCAATGGTCAAGTTAACGACTTGATCAAAATATAGTGATTTGACAGGAATTAAGCCTTGATCATGGTACATAGCGACAACACAATCAAAATCTTTTGTACGTGAAGGCTTAAAAAGTGTATCGGCTGCGAATGGTCCGCTTACGTTAATCTTTTTTTGCCGACAAACTTTTATGGCAGGAATAATCGTTGTGATCTCTTCTCTTCCGATCTTCCCGCCTTCGCCGGCATGCGGGTTTAAGCCGCAGACAGCTAGCCGAGGATTCTTGATTTGAAATTGTTTCTTGAGGGCATTGTTCGCCAGACAAATCGTATCGACAATTACTTTTTTATTAAGAGCGGAAGCGACTTTTTTTACCGGGATATGGCGGGTAACAATAATGGTCCTTAATGAATCACCGACGAACATCATCCCGACTTCATTACAGTGAAAGTGTTTGGCTAAAAATTCAGTGTGTCCGATGAAAGAGGGATTCGATAAAATAATTCCTTCTTTCGAAACAGGCGCGGTAACTAAAGCGGATATGGTTTTCGAATCAAGTAAGTTAAGCCCGGTCTTTAAATATTCTAACGACGCCAAACCGTTTTGTCGACGGACCTGCCCTATCTTCCATTCTTTTTTTGTGAGAAACTTCGTGTCGTGAAATGTGATATTTGAATTTTTGGTGGCAGTATAATGATCGTAAACGAATTTATCACCTATGATCAAGTATTGGACGGGCTGATCCGATTTAATCCGAGCTATAGCCTTGGCGGTTACCTCTGGTCCGATGCCTCCGGGATCACCGATGGTAATGCCGATGATTTTATTTCTTGATTTCAATGTAGGCATCTTTTTTTAATTTTTCTAAAAAAACTAAAAAGCGTTCCTTAAATTTTTCATTAAAGATTTGGTTGGTGATGAATTCTTTAACATCTTCGATGGGGGCAAGTTCCGCCGGGAACTTTTGAGATATTTGAAAAATATACAGGCCATTAACTACCTCAATGATTTCTGAATTTTCTCCAAGAGGCAGATGAAAGATGGTCTTTTCGACCTGCGGTAATAATTGACCACGTTCAACCGTTCCCAGCGATGGAGATTTAGAATATTGTTTGGCAACTGAATCAAAGTCTTCGCCTTTCTTAATCATATCCAAAGCCAGATTAGCCTGTTTTAACGCATTGTCTTTATCACTGTCAAAAGGAATAAAAATGGATTTAACAATAACTTTTTCTTTCTTTTGAAATTGCTCAATGTGAAGATTATAGAATTGTGTGACTTCTTGTGGATTAACAAAGATTTTGGATTTAATTTCATTTTCGATGAGAAAAGTGATCTTGAATTGATCATTGATCTTTTCACGGATATCGGAAAGCGTTCCCCCGGATTTATTCAGCGCTTCTATAAATTCTTGTTCAGAGCGATAACGTTTTTTAATATCGGCTATTCGATCTGTAATCAACTTGTCTCTGACGATTAAACCCATTTCATTGGCTTTACTTAGAAATAATTTATCTTCGATTAGTTTATTTAATCCATTGATTTCCAAATCCAACATCGTTTTATCGACTTCTTCCTTAGATTTACCTTCCGTCATCATGGCTACGTATGTTCCGTGAATATAATTTTTTAAATCTTTGAGCGTAATGAGTTCGTCATTTACAACGGCGAGGATGGCATCGTCCACGGCTTGTGAAGCGGGTGTAAAACTCGTCAGGGAAATAAACAAGATAACTATAAAGGAAAGAATAAATTTAACGTGTGGCCGCATGTTGTAATACCTCATTTTTCTTTTTTAACTGTTCGATCGATTCTTTTAATAAACGGCAATATAAATCAAAACCGACGCTGGCGATATAACCGGATTGTTCATCGCCTAATAGATTACCGGCTCCGCGAATTTGCAGATCTTCAAAAGCTATATGAAATCCCGCGCCTAAACCGCTGAATTTTTTTATCGCCTCTATTCTTGTCTTCGCCACGTCAGACAATTCCTTGTGGCCTGGAACAATCAAATATGTGTACGCTTTTGCTGTTGACCGTCCCACTCTACCTCTTAACTGGTGCAGTTCTGATAATCCAAAATGATCAGCGCGATTAACAATCAATGTATTAGCATTGGGTATGTCAATTCCGGATCCAATGATCGTCGTGCAAACGAGAATATCGATTTCACCCTCTAAAAATTTCAGCATAATGTCTTCCAATTGTTTCGGAGACATTTGCCCATGGCCAGCGGCAATTTTCGCTTGAGGACAAAGATTCGTTATTATTTTAGCAATATGGCCAATATCTTCAATGCGATTATGAAGAAAAAAAACCTGCCCTTTTCGCTTTAATTCGCGGTTTATGGCCGTCTGAATGACTGATTCATCAAAATCAATAACATTTGTTTCAACCGGAATTCTTTTTTGCGGCGGCGTCGAGATAATCGACATATCACGCGCGCCGGTTAAAGCCATGTGAAGCGTGCGCGGAATAGGTGTGGCTGTTAAGGTTAAAACGTCCGCTAACAAACGCATATGTTTTAATCGTTCTTTAGCTTTCACGCCAAACCGTTGCTCTTCATCGATAATAATCAGCCCCAGATCATGAAAATGTATATCTTTTGAAATCAGGCGATGCGTTCCGATAATAATATCAATTTTTCCGGCTCCCAATTCCTTTATGATCGCGGTTTGTTCAGCTTTGGTCCGAAAGCGGCTTAACATTCCAATTTTCACCGGAAAACTTTTCATGCGGGAAGAAAAATTATAATAATGTTGTTCCGCCAAAATCGTCGTCGGAACTAACACCGCGACTTGTTTATTATCCATGACCGCTTTAAAGGCGCCACGCAAAGCCACTTCCGTTTTTCCATATCCAACGTCGCCACATAAAAGCCGATCCATCGGTGACGGTGATTCCATATCTTTTCTGACATCATCCGCGGCTTTGATTTGATCAGCTGTTTCCTCAAATGGGAATCCATCTTCAAATTCTTTTTGCCAAGGCGTGTCTTTTGTAAACGAGTGGCCTTTTAAACTAGCTCGCACGGCTTGAATATGGAGAAGTTCAGCCGCCAAACGTTCAAGCCTTTTTTGTATCTGTGTTTTGACCCGGTCCCATTCCTTACTTCCAAGCCTATATAAACGTGGCGGTTTTTTATTGAAACTGACATATTTCTGAATAAGCCGTAAATCATGCTTGGGAACAAATAGCCGATCACCACCGTCGTATTCGATGACAAAATGTTCTTTATTAACGTTAGCTACCGTGAGGGTTTTGAGTCCAAGATATTTTCCTATGCCATGCTGAGAATGAACAACATAATCGCCGTGCTCAATATCAACAAAATTGGTGAGTGGAATATCCGACGTGAAAATACTATCTTTTTTGTGGTCCTTAAAAGGCAGGACAATCACCATTTTATGCTGCCAAATGGATTTGCCGCTCACCATATTGTAACTGGCAATGGCTTTGATGCGGTCATCATCGAAATCGACACGGATGGGGCCGTCAAAATTGACGGGAAATATGTCGAGGATTTCTCCTCGCTGGGCAAATTCCCCCTCGGTGGAAGTAACTTTTACCTTGGTGTAATTAAACGCGACAAGATTATTGAGGATAATCTCCAGATCAATGGTTTGACCGACAAAGAGTTCGAACGATTTAAACATACGTGATGGTCCATTATCATCCTAAACATTATGAGCGTTTCTTTTTTTCCCAGATCAAAACTAATGGGGACGCGATAAATACCGTCGAGTAAGTCCCCGAGATGAATCCAATTAAAAGGGCTAATGAGAATGTATTCAAAACTTCGCCACCTTTAAAGTACAAAGAAATAACGACCAGCATTGTCGCTAATGTTGTTAAAATCGTTCGGCTTAACGTTTGATTGACGCTGAGATTGATGATTTCAGTTAACGTACTTTTGCCTTTTTTTGCTAAATTTTCTCTGACCCGGTCATAAATAACTATCGTGTCATTAATGGAGTAACCCGCAATGGTTAACAGTGCCGTGACAACTAATAAGTCAATTTGTCGGTCCATGATAACAAGAACTCCGGCGGTGATGAATACGTCGTGTAGTAAAGCCAGAACTCCGGCGGTGGCAAAATCAAAATGCTTAAAGCGGAATCCAACGTAAACAAGAATTCCTCCTAAGGCGAGAATTAAGGCCAAGGTTGCTGCACGCTGTAGTGCCTTTCCAACCACCGGACCAACACTCTCCACCCGAAGCAATTCAATTTTATTATCAGGAAAATATTGTTTAAGTATACTTGTTATCTGAGTTTCCACTCCCGCTTCGTTTATATTTTTGCTATCGATAATGGCTGTGCGAATCATTACATTCTCTGGCTGTTGGTCAAATTGCTGTAAAACGGCATCCGCGAACGGCGTTTGGTTAAGCGCTTCGCGAATACTATCTGGAGAAACAGCCTTTTCAAAACGGTATTCTTGAATTTGTCCACCGACAAAGTCAATACCGTAAGCCTTATCTTTCTTTTGGATTAACGCGATAACACTGACGATAATCAAAAAACTGGATAATGCATAACAAAAATATCTTTTTGAAATAAAATTAAATTTTGTTTCAGGAAAAATTTTTAACATTCTCAGTTTTTTAATGATTTTAAAATGAGTTCCCAAATTAAACAATGTTTGGCTGACATATAAAGCGGTAAATAAGCTACAAATCAGACCTATGCTTAAGGTGACGGCAAATCCTTTAATTGGTCCTGAACCAAATTGAAATAACATGAATGCGGCAATTAAAGTCGTAATATTTGAATCCATAATAGCGCTCAACGCTCGATCAAAACCGGCATTAATAGCCGAGAGTAAAGGCCTTTCATTATTGAGTTCTTCCCGGATACGCTCATTGATCAGAACGTTCGCGTCAACGGCCATACCCAATGTCAGGATAATACCTGCAATTCCAGGCAATGTTAAAGTCAGCGGTGAGGCAGGTAACATAGCATTTAAAAATCCCATAACACCAAAGATAAGAATTAAGTTGATGCTTAAGGCGATTGCCGCAATAACACCCGCTTGTAAATACAGGACAACCATAAATAGAAGAATCATCAGTCCACCAAACACCGACGCTGAGATACCAGAATTAATGGAATCCTGGCCAAGCAGCGGGCCGATCGTCCGTTCTTCTTCAATATGCATATTGACGGGTAATGCCCCGGAGCGTAAAGATAATGCCAAAACAGAAGCTTCTTCATATGTAAACCGGCCGGTAATCTGAGCTCGTCCACCCATAATCGGCTCATTGATATTTGGCGCGGATAATACTTGTCCATCCATAACGATAGCTAGCCGGCGGCCGACATTATCTTTCGTCAAATTTCCAAACTGTTTGGAGCCATCCCCATTAAATGTTAAAGAAATATAGGATTGGTGAGTTTGGTCTAGATCAACTATAGCATCGGTGACGGTATCACCCCCCATCGCCACTGTTTCTTCTAATAATATTGGAGTGTCATCATCTTTTGTATTTTTGAGGATAAAACCTTTAGGAATCGTTCCATCAAGTGCTTTTTTCATTAAACCTGGATTATCACTGACCAAATGAAATTCAAGTTTAGCGGTTGTCCCGAACATTCGTTTTGCGGTTTCTCGATCTGTTATCCCAGGCAATTGGACTAAAATAGAATTCTCACCGACTTGCTGAATAACCGTTTCACCGACACCCATGCTATCGATTCTGTTGCGTAAAATTTCTATACAGCGTAAAACAGCGTCTTTTTTTGAATGGTCTTCTAATGTTTCGGTCTCGACTTGCAGGATCACATGCATACCGCCTTTGAGGTCCAAACCTAAATTGACATGCTTTTGCAGAGGAAAAGTAAAATATAATGAAGCGGCAATAATACCGAGGATGACCAAGACTCTGTTTCGTAACGATTTTTTCATGAACTCTCCTTAAAAATTCATAGCTTTAGTTCTATTTAATGACGCCGGTAATGGATTCTTTATCCATTTCCAGTTTAACGTTATCATCCACCCGAACAATAACCGTTTTTTCTTTGATGAGGGCAATAGTACCATGAATACCGGCGACGGTCACGACGCGATCATTCTTTTTTAAGTTATCGATCATATTCTTCATTTGTTTTTGTTTATCTTTTTGCGGTTTGATCATTAAAAAATAAAAGATAAAGAAAATAGCAATATAAGGAATAAGCGGTGTTGTCAAAAACATATTTCCCGTTTGTTCAGCGGCCATTAAAAAATCCCTTCGATGACGAGGTTAAATTATTTAGTCTTTTTTGAAAGCTTGATGAGTGATCTTACAGTGTCAGAAACGGTGGCACCTTTTTTTACCCATTTATCCAATTTTTCATGTTCAATGGATATAACAGCCGGCTTTTTGGCTGGATCATAATGTCCAAGAATTTCTAAGTGACGAGAATCACGTCCTTTTTTACGGTTGATGGCGACCACCCGATAATTCAGGCAATTTTTTACTGAACTGCCGGTGCGTTGTAAGCGAATACGTACTTCCATGTGTGTTTTACTCCCTTTATGTTTGTTGATGGGCTAATTCAATAGCCATTAGTTGTGCTTTTGCTTTGTTTAATGTTTCTTGATATTCGGTTTGGGGATTAGAATCAGCGACGATTCCCGCCCCAGCCTGAACATAGGCTTTATTCTTATGCGTGACTATTGTCCGGATTGTTATGCATGTATCGAGATTTCCTGAGAAACTAAAATATCCAATACATCCCGCGTATGGTCCACGTCGGACGGATTCGAGGTCTTCGATAATTTCCATAGCCCTGATTTTTGGCGCGCCGGATACTGTCCCGGCGGGAAATGCGGCCCGTAACACATCAAAATCATCCAGATTACTTTTCAATTTGCCTCGGACATTGCTGACAATATGCATGACGTGCGAATATTTCTCGACGGACATAAACTCTGATAACTCAACGGTTCCTTTTTCACAGACGCGTCCCAGATCATTCCGGCCTAAGTCAACCAACATAATATGTTCCGCTTTTTCCTTTTCATCGGCTAATAAATTTTTAGCGAACGCATCATCTTCTTGTTGCGTTTTGCCGCGGGGACGAGTTCCGGCAATAGGTCGGGTTTCCACAATTCCGTCTTCACACCGGACCAATAGTTCGGGGGATGAACCGATGACCTGGATATCGTCAAACTTTAGGCAATACATGTACGGCGATGGATTTAACGCGCGTAGGCTTCTATAGATTTGAAAAGGTTCCGTCTTTAGATCAACTTCGAAACGTTGTGAAAGAACAACTTGAATAATCTCGCCGGCCTTAATTTGTTCCTTGGCGGCGGACACGATTTTCTTAAAACGATCTTCTGTGAAGTTCGATTTAACCTTCAATTCTACTGACTTAGAGGGTTTTCGTCCATTTTTATTTTTATTTATGGCTAAAGGCTGATTTAGCTCATTAATAAGATTGTTAATGATCCGAATGGCTTGTTTATAGCGATTAGTTTTTGCTTTCACGCTGCTTTTGGGGTCAACGGATATACAGCTGACAACTTTTATTTTATGATGAATGTGATCAAAGATAATTATATCTTTCGCCAGCATCAAATAAGCATCCGGGATATTTAAATCATCCTTTGTTTTGGTCGGGAGCCGTTCAAAATGGCGAATCATATCGTAACTCAGATATCCGACTAAACCGCCACAAAAGCGCGGCAGCTCCGGGATTTCGACAAATTTATATTTTGCCATCTCTTCTTTGATTATAGAAAGCGGTGTGTCCTCTATCGCCATTGTTTTTACCGACGAGGTTTTAGATCCGGATTTAGAAATCGTGATTTTGTCACCCTTACATTGAATCACCAATTCTGGATTTTTCGCCAAAAAAGAAAATCGGGCAATTTTTTCCTCACCTTCGACGGATTCGAGTAAGAAAGAGTATTTGGATTTTTCGGCAATCTTGTAATAGGCGGACACAGGTGTATCTAAATCACCCATAATTTCTTTATAGACGGGAATCAGATTACCTTTTTCACACAATTTTAAAAATTTTTCTAGAGATAGTTGGTTCATTATTGTCGAATAGCAATTTTTTTATTGATTAAATATTTCTTAACTTCTTGGATTGGAATTTCATTATAGTGAAAGATCGACGCTGCCAAGGCCGCATCGGCCGTTGTTTGTTGAAAAATATCAAAAAAATGTTCCAATGTTCCTGCTCCGCCCGAGGCAATCACCGGAATATTAACAGCATCGCAGACGGCCTTCGTTAACGGTAAGTCATAACCATTTTTTGTTCCATCCGCATCCATGCTTGTCAAAAGAATTTCGCCGGCTCCCAATTTTTCCACTTCTTTAGCCCACTGAACCACATCTTTACCCGTCGGTGTTCGTCCGCCGTGTGTATAAACTTCCCAACCTGTCTTTGATTTTTTCGCGTCAATCGCGACGACAATGCATTGACTTCCAAAACATTCCGCCGCTTCTTCCACTAATCGGGGATTTTTTACCGCCGAAGTGTTGATTGAAATTTTATCCGCGCCCGCATTCAGCAATTGACGTATATCATCAAGACTATTAATCCCGCCGCCGACAGTCAATGGCATAAAGACCTGCTCAGAAGTCTTTTTTACAATATCAATCATAATGCCGCGTTTTTCATGGCTGGCGGTTATATCAAGAAAGACAATTTCATCCGCGCGTTGCTGATCATATGTTTTAGCGACCTCAACCGGATCGCCGGCATCCCTTAACCCGACAAAATTGGTTCCCTTAACGACACGACCATCCTTAACATCCAGACAAGGAATTATTCTTTTTTTTAACATATCATCAAAGCTTTTTTGAAATCCAACTTGCCTTCATAGATGGCCTTACCGGTAATCGCACCGATGACCCCGCGGTTTTCAAGACTTTTAAGACGCTTAACGTCGTCGAGATCCGCAATACCACCAGAAGCTATGACTGGAATTTGCGTGGCAGCTAAGATAGACTTGAGACCTTCGAAATTTGGGCCGCTTAATGTTCCGTCACTGGCAATATCCGTATAAATTAAATATTTGAGTCCAAGTAATTCAAATTCACGGACCAGATCTATGCCGCGTATATTTGATGTCATGGTCCATCCGTTCTGAGCGACATAACCACCGGAACAATCTAAGCTGACAGCAATTTTTTCATTCCACGTACTAAGGAGATCCAATAAAAATGTTGTATCTTCAATAACTCTCGTTCCCAAAACAACTCGCGCGATGCCGCCTTCAATCAGAAAAGATACATCTTCTTTAGTGCGGATTCCTCCGCCCATCTGAACCGGAATACCAACGGCCTGGGCAATTTTGAGAATAATGTCCCGATTTTTTATTTCTCCGGATTTAGCTCCATCTAAATCAACGACATGCAGCCATTTTGCCCCTTGATCTTCCCAGTGTTTGGCCATGGATACCGGATCATTCGAGTATTCGGTTACTTGATCAAATTTTCCTTGAATCAAACGAACAACCTTACCACTTTTAATATCAATTGCGGGAAATAGAATCATAATTTAATAAAGTTCTCCAAAACTTTTAAACCAGTTGTTTGACTTTTTTCCGGGTGAAATTGCACACCGTATATATTTTCCGTATTAATCGACGAGGCAAATTCAATTCCGTATTGAGTTGTCGTCGCGATAACGTTTGTGTCTGTTGGGACAACATAATAGGAATGACAAAAATATGTCTCATCACCGTTATTAATACCCGTGAATAATGGACAATTTTTTTGTTTGTTCATCAATTGATTCCAACCCATGTGAGGTACCTTTAGAGTCTGAAAACGTTTGACTTGGCCTTTCAATAAACCTAAACCTTTGATTGATCCGCCTTCATCGCTTTGTTCAAATAATAATTGATACCCTAAACAAATCCCTAAGAATGGTTTCTTTTCTTTAATGATTTGTTTAATAGACTCAATAAGCCCAAGGCTAATGAGTTTTTCCATGGCCGGCGCCATTGCACCCACGCCGGGCAAAACTACTTTTTTTGCCGTCAGTATTTCATTTGCTTTATCGGTAATCGTCGCCTGAGCGCCCAATTTTTCAAGGGCTTTTTGAACACTGCGTAAATTTCCCATTCCATAATCAATAACGGCAATCATTGTTTCCTTAAACTAATACAGACGTCCATTTGAAAAACGCTTTGGAAATAATATTTTCAAAGACGTTTGTGTTAATCAATAATTCCTTTTGTCGACGGTACAGCGCCTTCCCGTCGAGGATCAATGCTTGTAGCCTGATCTAAAGCCAAACCCAATGATTTAAATACTGTTTCGATATTCGTGTGCAAATCAGCATCTGAATTTTCGATCGTCACATTCACTGTCGCTCCTAAACCATTCGCAAATGACTCAAGAAAATGTTCCAAATATTTCATGGAATAGTTTTCCTGGTCCTTAATCGATGATAGCCCTTCGCAAACTAATTTAAAATAACTGCGTCCGCTAATATCAATGACGGTTCGGCCCAATGTTGATTCCATCGGAGAAAAACCGACACCAAAGCGTTTGATGCCTTGCATTTCGCCTAGAGCCTTTCGAAAGGCTTTGCCTAAAACAATTCCAATATCTTCGTTGGTGTGATGTATATCAATCTCAAGATCAGCTTTTTTTACATCTAGGTTTAAATCAAAAAAACCATGAAAGGCAAACAGCTCTAACATGTGATCAAGAATTCCGATTTGAGTTTTAATTTTTGTTTTTCCGTTGCCGTCAATATTCAGATCGACGGTGATTTCCGTTTCTTTGCTTTTTCTTTCCAATGTTGCTCGGCGCTGATTCATAATCTTCCTTTTAAATAAATCTTGAATTAACGGATTCGTAATGTTTGGGTAAACCTTCCAGTTTAGCCACTGTTTCAATTCCTGCCCGCATTCGTTCCAACGCTTTTTTCGAATATGAAATCACGTGACTTTTTTTCATGAAATCGGATAAACATAATCCGGAAAAAAACCTGGCCGTTCCCAATGTCGGTAAAACGTGGCTTGGACCAGCCGCGTAATCACCTAACGCCGTCGGACTGTATGGTCCTAGAAATATCGCGCCGGCATGTTCAATTCGGTTTGCAATGGAAATCGGATTATTCGTTAAAATCTGAAGATGCTCCGGCGCTAAACGATTGGCGATATCTATGGCTTCATCAATATTTTTAGCGTAGATTCCGTAGCCTTTGGTTGTCATCTTCTTAACTTGTTTAAGCAATTGTTTTGATGTGCTGATGAGAATGGATAAACCATCGATGTGTTCTGCTTGAGCCTCGATATCAGCGACGACAAAATTTGGATTACTGTGCCGATTCGCAATAACAACTAACTCCGTCGGGCCGGCCAACATATCGATATCCACATAACCAAATAATTGCCGTTTGGCTTCGGTCACATACATATTTCCGGGTCCGATAATTTTATCGACCTTTGGTATGGTTTTTGTCCCAAATGCTAAGGCGGCGATGGCCTGGGCGCCGCCGACCTTATAAATTTCATTAACTTTGAGTAAATTTGCGACCGCCAAAATATGCGGATTAATATGGCCTTTTTCATCCGGCGGTGTGGCCATAATAATATTTTTAACACCAGCGATTTTGGCCGGGATCACTGTCATATATACAGATGAAACCAATGGCGCGGTGCCCGCGGGAATATATATACCGACGGAATCTAATGGACGAATAATTTCTTTTAATAAAATCCCTTCTTCATGAGTAATGCGCGCTGCACGCTGAATTTGTTTTTTATAAAAATCAGAAACATTATTGATAATGACTTTTAAACTAGAAATAAAATCACTGGTAATGCCTTGGTATGCGCCACTAATTTCTGCTTCATCGACTCTTAATTTTTTTGCAACCAAAGAAGCTTTATCAAAGCGTTTGGTATAACGGAGCACCGCCTCATCACCCTCTAGGCGAACATCTTCGATGATCCGTCGGACTTTTTCCTCAACATGTTTTTTCCGTGCGAATAAATTCCGGTTATACAAACGTTGTAAAACTTGACTATTTTGAGTTAATGTTTTCACGCGGGCGTTCCTTTTAACATCTGATCATAAATTTTATTGATAGCTTCGTCGAGTTTTTGCGGATTCTTACCGCCGGCCTGGGCTAATTTGGGCTGACCACCGCCTCGTCCGTCGATGATTTCAGCGGCTTGCTTAATTAATGCATCCGCTTTAAAACCTTGATTAATCGCTTGAGTGGAGCTGGAAATAACCACTGAAGCCGAATCATTTGATTTTGCCCCTAAAATGATAACCGATGCCGGAAGTTTTTGTTGAATAAAGTCCGTTATTTTTTTCAACACACTCATTTCGATATTATTGAAAACATTTTTATAAATGCTTATTCCATTCGTTACTTTGATTTTATCCAACTCCGGGACAATCATTGCTTTAATGGATTCAAATTTTAAAGTTTCGAAATCTTTTTCCATTTCTTTTATTTTCCGGTTTTGATTTTCAACCTTAGATAAAACTTCTTCCGTCGGTACTTTAAATAAATCAGCGATCTGTTTGAGTTGCTGTGCATTTTGATTAATTCGTTTTAAAGCAGAAATTCCCGTCGCCGCTTCGATGCGGCGTATGCCTTGTGCAATCGCTGATTCTTGAATAATTTTAAATACTCCGATTTGTCCAGTCGATCCAAGATGGGTTCCCCCACAAAATTCTTTTGAATAATTACCGATCGACACAATACGAACGGTTTTTCCATATTTTTCGGCAAAAAAAGCTAAAGCGCCGCGGCTCCGTGCCTCTTCAATCGGCAGATATTCCGTCGTCACCTGATCACAAGCCCTTACAAATAAATTCACCATATTCTCAATATCGGATAGTTCTTTCTCTGAAATCGCTTTGGGATGAGAAAAATCAAAGCGTAGACGATCTTCCGCGACCAATGAGCCTTGTTGTTTGATGTGTTCGCCCAATATTTCTCTCATGGCTGATTGAAGTAAATGTGTGGCCGTATGATTACGCATGATGGATAATCGACGATCAATGTCAATTAACGCGGTCACGACATCATCCGTTTTAAAGCTTCCTTGTTCAATGTTTCCATAATGGATAAAAATATCTTCCATTTTTTGTGTGTCTGATATTCGAATGGAAGCATCCCCCAGCGTGATGATTCCCGAATCGCCAATTTGTCCACCCGACTCCGCATAAAAAGGTGATTTATCTAAAATAACTTTAATCGCATCGCCCTTCTGGGCGACATTGACGCGATCGGATCCTTTGAAAATTTTCAAGATAGAACTCGTACTTTGAGCATGATGGTATCCGAGAAAGTCCGTTTTTGGCAAGTCGAGCTGTAAATCGGAACCCGCAAAAACATCACCGGTCATTTTACTGGACGCGCGGGATTGATCTTGCTGTTTTTTCATGTGAAGTCTGTACGCAACTAGGGCTTTTTCTACGACGCTTTTTGAAACACCTTTTTTTTCGAGAACAGAAATCATCGTCGACAAAGTTAAACCATACGTATCTTTAAAATTAAAAATGTCCGCGCCTAAATGATCGGCACTACTTTGATTTTCAGCAACGATCTTTTCAAATTCGGGTATACGGACTTCACGCACCTTTAAAAAAGCTTTTTCAACGCTAAGAATATTGTCGGTAATCATGGTAGCTTTGGATTCAATATCCGGATAACCATTCTTCATCGTTTTGATAACCGACGGCACAAGTTTGTAAATAACCGGCTCAAATTTTCCTGTTGTTCGCACGGCGATGTCGGTAATTTCGGTAATTAATCGTCGGATAACAGATCCGCGTTCTTTATTAGACGGAATGACGCCATCTCCAATACCCATGACAATTGCTCTAATATGATCCGCCATAACATAACGTTCATTCCTTTTGGAAGATTCAGTGGATTCAAAATGAATATGCTCATCAATAGCTTTTAAAATTGGAGCAAAAATATCGGTTTCAAAATTATTTATCTTTCCTTGTAATACGGCGGTCAAACGTTCCAAACCCATGCCGGTATCAATATTTTTTCCGGGTAATGGTTCTAATATCCCTCCATCTTTGCGGTTAAATTGTGTAAAAACAAGATTCCAGACTTCACAAAATCTTCCTTTGTCGTGATCTGGATCCGACGGGAAACCGCCCAATTCAGGGTGATAATCGTAAAATATTTCCGAGCACGGACCGCAAGGACCATTAGGCCCATTTTCTTTAGCATTGGAAGGCCAAAAATTACTTTTTCCGCCTAACTTAAAAATTTTCTTCGGATTAATTTTAATTTCATTTTTCCAAATACTTTCCGCTTCACTATCCTCATGATAAACAGAAACCCATAATCGATTTTCATCAATCTTTAAGACTTTGGTTAAATATTCCCAGGCCCAGGTAATTGCTTCCTTCTTGAAATAATCACCGAAGGAAAAATTTCCTAACATTTCAAAAAACGTATGATGAAAATCAGTAACGCCGACTTCATCGAGGTCGTCGGTACGCATGCATTTTTGGGATGTAGTGGCGCGGGTATAATCTGCGCTATAGCCGAGAAATTGTTTTTTAAACTGCTGCATCCCAGCCGTCGTAAATAAAACGGTAGGATCATCTTTGGGGACCAGCGAATCACTCTCGACGTGGGTGTGTTGTTTGGAAACAAAAAAATTTAAGAAACTTTGGCGTATCTGATCAGCGCTCATCATAACGATTTAATACTTTCATAATTACAGGATGATGATATCCGCGGCGACGTAAATAATCGTATAATCTTTTTATACGTTTTTGCGGATCAATATTTTGATATTTTCCGTATTGTTTTTTAACGAGTTGACAAACAAATTCTTCTTCGGAAGAATCGGCAAATCCTTCCGATAATTCTTCCTCAATAATATCGTCTTTTATACCTTTTTGCTTAAGTTCAAAACGGATACGGTTTTTGCCGTAAAGTTTCGATTGGCGGAAGAAAATCCATTTTTTCGCGAATTCACGGTCATTGATCAAATCATGTTGCTTAAAATATTCAATTGTTTCCGTAATGAGTGCCGTCGAAAAATGCTTAAGCGTTAATTTATCTTCGATTTCTTTTTGACTGCGCAGCCTAAAATTTAATAACCGGTATACGTATTCTTTGGCCTTGATTATTGTATTTGGTTGTTCAATTTTTCTTTTCAAACAGGCGGACTACTCTTCTTTTTGTTTTACTTTTGCCAAAATTTCTTTTTCAATTTTATCAAGAATTTTTATATTATCGTCGAGGTATTTTCGTGTATTCTCTTTTCCTTGCCCGATTTTTTCATTTGCATATGAGAACCAAGCGCCTGACTTTTGAATGATTTCACGGTCAACAGCCAAATCTAAAAGATCAGCGGTTTTGGAAATGCCGTGGTTAAAATGAATCTCAAATTCAGCTTCTTTAAATGGCGGCGCAACCTTGTTTTTGACTACTTTAGCTTTAACACGGTTACCGATAATCTCTTCACCCTGTTTCAAAGATTCAATTCTTCTTAAATCAATACGGACCGAAGCATAAAATTTTAAGGCTTTTCCGCCCGTCGTGGTTTCTGGTGATCCAAACATGACTCCGATTTTCATACGGATTTGATTAATAAAAATGATACATGTATTTGATTTGTTAATGATGGCGGTAAGTTTTCGCAATGCCTGTGACATCAAGCGGGCTTGAAGTCCCATGTGGGAATCTCCCATCTCGCCTTCAATTTCCGCCCGTGGAGTTAAAGCAGCGACGGAATCGATAACGATTAAGTCAACGGCATTCGAACGGGTCAATGTTTCAGCGATTTCAAGGGCTTGTTCGCCGGTATCAGGCTGAGAAATAAGTAAATCATCCAGTTTAACACCGATTTTTTTAGCGTAACCAGCGTCAAAGGCATGTTCAGCGTCGATAAAAGCCGCAACACCGCCTAATATCTGGACTTGTTTAATGATGCTCAAAGTTAATGTTGTTTTTCCTGAAGATTCTGGACCATAGATCTCAACGACTCTGCCGCGGGGTACACCGCCAACTCCTAAAGCAATATCAAGTCGTGGGGAACCGGTCGGGATAACATCAATGTTCTTGACCGTTTTTTCATCTAACTTCATGATCGATCCTTGACCAAATTGTTTCTCGATTTGTGAAAGGGCTAAATCGAGGGCTTTTTTCCTGTTTTCAGTTTCAGCAGCTGTCTTTTTTTGTTCAGCCATGGTGTTCCTCCCTACTACTATTTTTTTTATTGGACAAGGGGTTTCGAGAAAAAAATTATACATGAGAGTATCTTTATTGTCAATTTATTTGGCTGGTTGGAAGAATCGTAACATATTGTTTTATATATATTTACAAATCTCTAGTAAAAAAGATGTCAATATAACAGCCTATAATATAAATAATAGTTTTAGTATTTGCTCCGAAAAATTATACTGATATACTTTGCTTATCAAGATATGAAAAATAAGTCGGCCACGATCACATTAAGTATTGAAAGGATTAGCTGGTTTTTATTAAGCATTTTTTTTGTCATCTTATTTTTCCGACCGGTTGAAACCGGGGACATTTGGTGGCACTTGAAAGCTGGCGAATATATCTTTCAACACAAAACGGTTCCGTCTATAGATCCCTTTCCGTTTGCTCAAGAACAATCCGTTTGGATTTTGACGCAGTGGCTGGGCAGTTTGATCTATTATCTTGTTTATCATGGATTTGGCCTGCTTGGGTTAAAGCTTTTTCGTTTATTATTATTTGGTACCGTGATTGGCATGTTTATTCAATACGCCAGAAGGCAGTTACCTCGCGCAGGAGTGCTTTTTCTGGTTTTTATTCTAATCATGGCCTTATATAATCGTCCTCATTTAAGGCCTTTTGTTTTTAATTTCATATTTATTCAAATTTTCCTCTCAGCGCTTTTCGCTTTTTCAGCCAACAAACAGTTTAAATCATTCATTCCTATCCTCATCGCGGGACCTTTTTGGGTAAATATACATTTAGGAAGCTTCATGTATGGATTGAGTTTAATCGGCATATTTTTATTCTCCGCGGCTGTTAAATATTTAAAAGCAAAGCCGACCGACTCTGAACCTAATCGGGAAACAAAGCGGTTAATGGCTGGTTTTGGGACAATTTTTATCATTTTTCTTTTTATGTTTTTAATGAATCCGTATGGTTTAAGTGGTGCCTTCCATCCCTTCAAAACATTATTCTTCCCGGATTACTTAAATTTTAATCTTTTGAAAAATACAATTTCTGAATTACAACCCCCACAATTATTCACATTGGATTATATCTGGTTTTGGCCCATTTTAATTTTAAGTATTATCACCATTTACTTTGATTCTGTTCAGCGTTTTCGAAATTTGGTCCTTATCCTTTGTAGTTTTTTCATTTTTTTATACGGGCAACGGGCTGGGTTATTTTTTGTTTTTGTCGTTTTGTATACATTTATGGATAGTCTGAAAAATTCCGGAACAAAGCAATTTAAACTCGTCCGGACTGGGAAGAATATATTCCTTATTGGGTTGTGCGGATATTTAGCGATACGAATTCAAGCTGAATCTCAAAAAAAAGTTTTTGTAAATAACAAGATTTATTCTCCATGGACTTTGAGCGAAGACTATACGGCCCCGAGGGCGCTCATCGACAAACTCCAATCACAAAATATACAAGGCGCCGTTTTTAACGAGGACACGTATGGCGGTTACCTTTTATGGGATAATTACCCGAAGTTGCCTCCATACAGTGATACACGACAAATCAGCTTAAACAATTTTAAGTTTTATAATCTTATTTTACGCAATCCAGCAAAATATTGGCCACAGATCGATTCAGTTAATAACTTTACCGCGGTTATGATGGATGCAGATCAATTCATTAATCGTAAAGTCATTTTGTTTCTCTTGATGCACCCGGATTGGAGTTTAGTATTGGTGAAAGGCGATCAAATACTCTTTATAAAGAAATCTGTCAGTTCTGAGGATTATCAGCAGAAACTTTTATCTGAAAATATAAATATTCAAAAATATATATCCATACTTAATAAAACACTTTCCTCTCCCCCGACGGATTACATTAAATATGTTTATATGGAACCCGTCGCTACGGCCGTTACCTTATATGAATTAGGATTTAAAGGGGCAGCGTTGAAACACTTGGTTGATTCTTTTGAGATTTCAAACAGCCCTTACCAGCATGAAATGGCACGGTTGGTTCTTAATAATCTATTATTTGTTAAAGAATAAGCGGGTGGTGGCGATAGAGGCAATCGCGGCTGTTTCTACTTTAAGGATTGTTTTACCTAAACTGACCGGAAGACATCCGGAATCATGGGCAAGCTTATACTCTTGCTCAGAAAAATCTCCCTCCGGTCCGATTAAAAATGATATCACCGTCGGTGAAGAAAGTTTTTCTAGCACAGGAATGAATTTTTTGCTGTTCTTTGTTAAGCTGGGAATTATAACGGTCGAGCGTGTTAATAAATTCTCGACGACGGATGAAAATTCCGTCATAGGGTGAATGACCGGAATAGTCGATCGATTAGATTGTTTGGCCGCGTTTAAGGCTACTTTTTGAAAACGTTCTAATTTAGAATTCATTTTTTCCAATTTAAATGTCACATCAGAGTTCTTCGTCTTCAATGGAATGATCTCATCAATTCCCAATTCCGTTGTTTTTTCAATAATTGTTTCAAATTTCCCTTTTTTGGGAACAGCGCAAGCCAAAATCAAGATGGGCAACTCCGCACTTTCTTCCGTCGTTTTTTCTAATTGTATGGATATTTTATTTGATGATATCTCTATAATTCTACCTTCGGCTTTGCATCCCGCTCCATTAAATAACTGAATAGTTTGTCCACTTTTTAATCGCAGAACATCTTTAAGATGATGTATTTCGCGGAGGTCTTCCATGACAATGTTCTTAGAATTTTTAGTTAATGAAGGGGTAAAAAAACGATGCATAGTTCTTAGCGGCTCATTTGAGCAGGACTTATTTTGGTTGTCATTGTAACACTTGGGTTTTTTACCACATGCAATGGGTGATCGGTATTATGCGCAGTCAATGTGATGGTGATATACTCTATGCGATTATCTGCATCGCGTACCAATGAATAGAAAGTAGGATTGTCTAATTCAAAATATTCTCGGGTTTCGACAGCAGAGTTACAATCGGCCAATGAGTCCACGGGAACATTACTCGGATCAACCTCAAAACATCTGAGGATGTTTCCGGGTGGAGTTAATGGGATGTACCAACAAACCCAAATATCATCGGTGTAAATGTCTGGAGTATTGGCTGTGTCTTGACGGAAACAAATACTATCAAAAGATGTGTCTGCCGCGGTATAGGACAGTATACCTGGGTCGAGCGGATCCCCAATGGCACGTTCGGCATCCATTCGTAAGGTTTTTATCAAAGCCGTTAATTTCATATTCGTGTACATAGTTGTTTCGCTAGCACCTTGTAATTGCTTGACAGAAACTGAAAAAACACCGATTCCCGTCATCATAATTCCGATAATAACGGAAGCAATTAATAGTTCTGTGAGCGATAAACCGTCTGAGTTGTTAATCTTCATCACCATATGTTAATGATACCGTTACTTGACGTAAATTTAATCCGGGTACATCGGAAACCGTATAGTTGCCTTCAAAGTTATCCACTGACAAATAATAGTTACCAGGTACAAAGTTACCGCTGTCCCAAGTATCAGCTCTCACTTGCTGGCGAAGATCATCCAAAAATCCTTTGGCCGCGTAAGCTGCTTTTAGTTTTGTCATAGAAGTGGTCGCTTTTGTATGCATTGTTGACATGGAAGCATAAATGCCTAAAAATGCCGTAGAAAATATCATAGCGGTGACAATTACTTCAATCATGGAGACCATACCACCATTATTTTTTAACTTTTGCATAAAATTTTCCCGCATATTTAACGCAGTTAAAATCGGCCCTACTCTTCTGAAACTACACAAGAGAGTCTTCCGCATCATAAGGTTGGACAAGTTCCCTCTCCGTTTTGACAAAAAGGGTTTGCGACGGATACTGGGTCGTCAATGATTTTTATTGTAAAGCCATTGACATTGTCATTGTACCGAACAGTAAATGTATATGTTGATCCGTCGCTTTCATATTCCCACTCTTGTTTGCTATCGATAAATGCGAGGTTAATATTTAAGGCTGAATTGAGCGTGGCGAGATCAGTGATGGCTCCGTGAGTTTCGAAAAAAGTTCCATTTTGCGCCTTATACACAAGATTCGCCCCGTGCACAGTTTTCGCCTGCATAATCATTTCTTTTTCCCGCGTTTTTTGTACGGATTGCAAATAGTCGGGGATGGCAAAGGCGGCAATAATCCCGACTATAGTGACGACGACGAGTAATTCCATAATGGTAAAGCCTTTAACTGTCGGAGAAGTCATTTTAGTATCCTAGTTTAGAACAAGAATTATCGATTGCGGTACAACTGATATCACCCGTATCGTTTATGATAAGGGAGTATAAATTATTCGTCCGAGTAATTGTTATGGAAAAATGAGGTTCCCATTCCAATCCCCACAAATTGAACATCGTATTTTCATCGTACTGAAAATATTTTAAAGGTGATAAAGTGACATCTAAATCATCATAAACGCTGGTGAACTCATTTCCGTGTTCGTAATAATAAACCCATTGCGCTTTACGAAGGGATTCTAAAATTTGCAGGCCTTCCGCTGATTTAATTTTTTCAAATACAAACGTAAATTTGGGAATAACTAGACTCGCCAATACCCCGACAATGATCACGACAACCACCAGCTCCATAAGCGTAAATCCATTATTATTGAATGTGTTTTTCATGTTTTTTCAATTTCAAAAATTAAAGTAATAAAACTTTATACTTAGCTTAATACAAAGGATCTCTCCATCTTGGTATAATTATGGGAAGTGACGGACATGTATCACTCACGCCCACCGACCACTCACAATATGGATTTTCAGGCGGGCTTGCTGAGATAGGCAGTTCGTCAATGTAAATTTGAAATCCATCATGGCCTCCCCAAGTACATCCTACTTGAAAAAATGCCCCATCACTCGGACTTGAATAATAAAACCACGTGTCCTCAATGGGGCGTAAATTGATTCCTAGATTCGAATTGATTTCTTCAATATCAGTCGTTACAGCCGGCCAATATTTTCCATGTTGGGCCTTATAAATTATATTTGCGTCGTGAATGGTTGTCAGCTGCATAAGCATGTCGCGTTCATGGGCCTTACGGATTGATTTGGTATAATCCGGGAGTGTAAATGCGGCAATAAGCCCAATTAAAGCGACTACGATTAATAATTCCATAATCGTAAAGCCTCGACCGTTCGGGCTTCTTGTCGTAAGTTCATTTTGCGGTATAGTTATTAAATTGTTCATCTATTCTGTTCCTTAAAATTAACAAGACGCCAAAGTAGGGCATTCTCCGTCTACACAACACGGATTTGTATCGGACATAGGCGCATCGGTAATTCTAACGGTAAACCCATCATCTCCGCCCCATTGACCTTCAAAATTAAACCAGCTTCCAAAACTTGCGTAATCAAAAGTAGTTCCATCCACAGTTATTAAACTAATATTAAGAAGCGAATTTAATGTATTTATGTTCGTGATGTTGGCTTTCAAGAAAGATCCACTTTGGCCCTTGTACAGATAATCAGCTGCGTATAAAGTTGTCAACTGAAGAATAATGTCTTTTTCATGCGCTTTGCGAATCGATTTAAGATAACTGGGTAATCCAAATGCGGTGAGTATTCCGATTAATGCGACAACAACGACCAATTCAATCATTGAAAACCCGTTGTTATAAACTGTGTTTTTCATGTATATTTTTCCGTATAAACAACAACACCGAAGACTTGATTAACAAAGCTTCGGTGTTGTTGTATTGCTTGATATAATCAAGAACTTTTATTTGATCGATGAAAAAGCTCCTGTTCCGCTTCGTACTGCACCACTAGGACTATCGGAGAGGACAACAGTATCACCCTGAGTTCCTCCATCCGTGGTGTTTCGTTCTGCTATGATTGAAAAAGTAGTAGCATCTGTGATAACAATTTCATATGTGAAATGCGCTGCGGCATCAGAACCTGGATCATCAATGTCGATGTCATCAAATGTCCCACAATTAGATACATCATTATCGATCATACCGCAACGTTTAACGGAATTACGGATAACGCCCAAAGCATTGGATGCCTCGGTTGAACGCGCAAACTCAATGGTTGAGAAAAATCGCGGTAAAGCTAATGACGCGAGAACCCCAACAATGATGATAACGATAATAATTTCCAGTAATGTAAAACCACTTTTGTTTTTAATATTCATCCATTTCTCCTTAAAGTTTATACTAATGTTTGTTTCTTAGGTTATCTCTGCATCCGCTATATATCGCTGATTCCAGATTGAGCCGGGATCATTTCTGATCCGTTAATGCCAAAAAAAAGCCTATTCTACATCCGTAGAACAGGCTTGTTCGTGTTACCGGCAGCTGGCTACCCAAATATGACTTGGGCCCTTGGCTTTGCGCCCTATTCTTACGAATAGTTTACCTTTGAC
>JAGOSC010000077.1 GCA_018062515.1 Candidatus Omnitrophota bacterium | reverse complement strand
GTATAAGGGGACGAGTACATTCGCGTCGTTGATAGGGAGCAGTCCTGAAGTTATTTATGGATTAGATAAATATGTACGAAGACAACAGCCGGAATTTATCAAAGGGATTGTCACTCCACGACAGCGTAGAGAAGGTGAAGCTCGTATAGCTATTCTCTCAGAAGAGGCAAAAAGTCCTGATATTCAAACAGCACAAAAAGCTAAAAATGACATGGCCGTTGTTAAATTAGGTATTGCTCAAAAGCAGAAAATCAGAGATGCCTTTGTTGGCCAAGTTGATGTGGAACAAATTCCTGTTATTGTAAAGGAGATTCTACTCATTAGAGAAAAAAATCCGGAGGCGTTCAATAGTTATGAGGCCTTATCATCAGTTAAAATGAGTAGTGAGGCGAGTAGCGCGGCGTTTCATTTGGCTTCTTTGATGAATCTGGACACCGTTGATAGTATCAATGAAGTGATTAAGGATGGAAATGGGTATGAAAAAATAGGAGTAGTAGACTTAAAAAGTAAATATGCCCAAGACTTAATAATGGAAATTACTTTAACGAAAGCAGCTGCATTGGGTGAAGAAGAATTAATGAAGGTTTTCATGGGAGATTATAATGGAGAAGAATTAGAAAAATTAGAACCTTTAATTGTAAATTTAGCTCGAGCGGATCGAGATTTATTCACGCTTGATAAATTCACAATGTTTCCGACGGAAGTGCAGAACATGCTGAGGAATGAAAATGTTCAGTCAAAATTTGATCAGTTGGTTGTAACTTCGTTTGAAAAGTCTCCACGAGAATCAAAACTTCACATTACATCGGCTAAAGAAGGACGAGGGCGGGAAATTATACCGG
Organism: Candidatus Omnitrophota bacterium; assembly: GCA_018062515.1. Lineage (GTDB taxonomy): Bacteria > Omnitrophota > Gorgyraeia > Zapsychrales > Zapsychraceae > JAGOSC01. The sequence continues at coordinate 7,379 of JAGOSC010000077.1, read as the reverse complement.
AAAATGTTGAAATAAATGACATAGAGTCTGCGTTAGCTCATCATAAATTTGGGAGTCTCACGGGCCTTGTCAGTGGGTTTCAACACAGAATGGACCAATTTCCTACAGTTAATGGAGTATGGCAGGGCCCGGAAATCGGCGCTCAGTTAATCGGTGATAATGAACATTCGATAAATACAGCATTGTTCGCGGAAACAATGATAGCTGTTGAGGGATTAGAAAAACATACGTCCAGACAATTCCCTCAAGCTTTTGTTGGTACTGATGGCAAAAATTTGGTTTGGAAATTTACGGTAGATAGAACAAAGAATGGTGCTTTAGTCACAGAATCAGTCGTGCTTCCTTTCACTGCAGTTCGGTTAAACGCAGATATTGGAAAGTTCTTTCCTAAAAGACTGCAGGCTGCTTATTCTCAATTAAGTACGAAAAAATTAGTCCAAACTATTAATGAACATCCGTACGCCGTCAATTCTGTTGGTTTAGTGGATAATGAATTGAAGAACTATAAATTTTTACCATATAGTCTTGGGCAAAACAGCACTATTGGAAGCTCGAATCAATATTTTGAGATGCCGGTGAATATTGCTTATGCCAATTTTATTAATCAGTATTTTTCTCGAGGCGTTTTCCAAAAAATAAATGCTCATCTTCATCTCAGAAAATATGATTTTAATCTTGCTGAGCAAGACCTAATTAAATCTTTACCCGAAGGAGAATTAACGCTTTGGACGTTGGCGAGTAGATTTGATATAGCATTAATATTAGCCGATCAGTCCGCTAATAGAGGGTATGATGCCCTTCTTTTAAAATTGCTAAAATTAAATTATACAAATAAAGCTTATGCTGATTTCTATCAAAAGTTATCAACCTTAAATAAAGGTAGAAATATTGAACAAAAGAAGACTCAAACATCCGGCATAATCATTATTGGCGCTGATGCGGGGATAGCGCAACGGGCGTCAGTATTTGATTTGAATGATTTTGACAAAAACGAGTTGATGGAATTAGAAAAAGCAAGTGACCGAGCGTTGACGACAACAGATATTGGCCCGATTAAGGCGCTGGCGGGAATAGTTGCCGCTAAAACCAAAACAAAATTATCAGCCCATATGGGTGATCCTAAGTTAAAAGCGGAAGAGGGTGACCGCGCTATATTATCTTCTTCAACAGAAAATGCGGGCATACGATTAAATAATCAAACGCCGGCTCACAGTTCAACAACTTCTCTTACGGGTAGTATGCCGAACGGCTCGGGCAATATTTTAATGCCTTCGCCTATTATAGATAGCTCTGTATTACCATCTATCATCAATTTCAGTGCACCGTTTTTAACAATGCCATTGTCTTTAAATAATAGTACGGCAGGAACAATGTCAGCTGCTAGCAAAAAGGGCATGGCCATGAATTCATCGAATCAAACATCTTCTTCTAATAATAATGTTGCCAGGCCAGCCATTACGACAACAATTGAATCAATTGCATATAACACTTACACAACGAATAATTCATCGGAAAATTATAATGATTCATCGATGAAAAATGTTAATAACGCGCAAGAACCTAAGTGGACAGCTGAAAGCAAACGCGCGATGCCAAAACGTAGACTTAGAACCAAGAAGAATACATCTAAGGCGGTAAGTGCCGTACTCACAAAATTGAAAAAATATAAAACCAAATCCGATATTTTTGCTCAAGATCATGTTAATCAAGACCAAATCGATAACTACTTTAATGTCAGTGATGTTAAGGCCTTAACAAATGTTATTGCTGAAAATAAAGCCAAAAATCAAGATGTGCACGTCGGTATGGTTGCCTTTACGTCAGATATTAAAGGCGCGTATCACCAAAATATTGGAACAATCCTTGAACCGGCCGCCATTAGTATCATGGATCAAACAGTTAAGCAATATGAAGGAAGGATTGCTCGAGGAAATAATGGCGAAATTATGTTTGTTGTGCCATCTAACAAAAACATCGATCAGATTCGCGCGGAAATTAAAGACAATGTCGATAATTTCATTTCTTTACAATATGGATTTGGAAAAGTATCTTTTGAAGACAAAGATGGAAAAGAAGTTGCCAACTTAACGAAAGAGCAGAAAGCCAAAGTATTTAGTGTTATGACGACATCGGGAGATTCCATTCTTAATAATATCTATGAAGATAATGACGGCACATTTGTTGTCTTTGAAAGATTTGAACAAAACGGAAAAGCGAATAGTTTGAAAACAGATTTGGAAGATCATGTAACATCAATCAATAAAATATTAAAAGAACAAATCGGTTTAACGGTGGTCGCCCGCGATGCCAAGCGCCTGACGGGCCCGCAAATCGATATCGCTACTGAAACGGTATCCAATAAAATGCCCGCTCAGAACATATATAGAGAAGCGAGAACACGTTTAGCCGGTAAAATGAATGTTAATGTTAATCCAACCATAGAAGATATGTCCAAGAGTGCTGCTCCGTTAGCTCTAGGAGAAAGAAAATTACTTTCCAAAATCGCCAAAACTGATCTTTCCATTAAGCCAAATAAAATACATCGATCTGGGTTTATCAAGAAAGACGTAATCGTCAACGCCATCAATTCTCTACAGTCGGTCGCTCAGCCAGGTAATGCGGTGATTAATTGGGTGGTCGTTAACATGAAGTTAATGAATGGCGGAAAATTAAAAGCCAAAGACCTTTCAGCCATTACCAGCGCCGCGGTTAATTCCGGATTTGTGGCATCATTAGATTCCGACGATGTTTATTTGACGGGTAAGAATAATACTGACACGGCGGCTAAATGGATTGAAACCATTGAGCAAAAAGTCAATGAAAAGAGATCTAAAAAAGACAAAATCGCGTTTTCCGGCAGTGTCGTTTCTATGAATGATGTGGAAGATGCGGACACTGCCTTTAAGACAGCTAAAAACTTGACGGCGACGGACACGAGCCATATAAAAAATATGAATACACTTACCTTCGGCAAAACCGTCGTGAAAGTGTATGAAAAGAAAGTGGCTGAAGATGTTCGCATCGCCTTTGCCAATGATCGAGTTCAAGAAAGACAGCTGGCTCAAAATGATATGGATACATATGAAACAGAACAAGCCGGTCCAACCGTCATAGCCACTATCAAACCATCAACAGCATCGAAGACTGTTGTTGTGAATAAGACAGCAAACATGTTCTCGGTAGATATCGAGAGAAATTTAGGTAAATCGATTACATTAAAAGAAATTAAATATGAAAATAGTGGAAACGTCGTCGCATATAAATTTGATGTCAGTAAAATGACCTCTAAACAAAAAGCGGCCGCTGGTTTTGAAGACACGCTGTCCGGCACAATTGAGTTGAGTAAAGTGGAAGTAGACCGTTTAGTCGCCGAATTATCTGATGAGAAATTTGAGGGAATTCAAACACAGTTGGTAAATTATATCAATGACAGCGAGGTGTTGAAAGATAGAGCTTCATTAAGCCAGTCGGAAATGAGCACATTAGTCAGCAATTTTATTAATAGTTCAAATTTAAATACAATTGAAGCTGTTCAAGTTGGATTGAGAGATCCGGCCGCGTTCGTGACCACCGCTAAGAATGAACAAGGTGATTTAGTCGCTGTCAAAGTTGAAAGCTCAGCCAAGACCAGTACATTCTTAGAACAAGCTCAGTTGACGGCTCAAACCACAATCACCAAACAAATTCCGGTGGTTTCAGAGAGCGTTTCTACGACAGCCGATCGTGGCAATAGAGTGGAAATAGCCCAATTTGAAACACCAAAAGTAGAAATGAATACGAAGACATCACAACAAAACAATGGTCCAAATGGCGTTTTACCTGTAGTGTCTTCTCTATATAATAGAGAATCTAGCGCAACAATCACGCAGAAAATTCCGGTTACTTCATCCACCAGCACAACTATCATTCCTATATCAACTATTGATTTACCATCCATAGATAAAGCCGTATTACCAACTTTACAAAATACAATCATACCAATGCCAGTCAATATGAGCGTTCCATTAATCAGCCCATTATCTTTGGGTAATAATGAAACCCCGACAGTTCTTGTCCCTAAAGCCACCGTTAAAGATTTTGAAAAATTAACGGAAAGAACACAAACCGCCGGATTAACTAATATTGCGGATCATGATCCGATTGCCCAATATACAAATATTGTTAAAGCCAGCGACAGCCGTGCAGTGGCTTCTCTTATTATTGTTAAGAATGACGCCGATTTCGCCGTGATGGCTCAAGAAACGTTGAATCAAAACCGGCCGTTAATTGAAATCAAAAAAGATGGAAAGATAGTGGAAGTGAAAGCGGATAAAACTGAAGTTGAAGTGAAAGCCGCCCAAATATCTAATAAAGCCGTCATATTATCCAAATTTGCCAATCCTAACTTAAATGATCAGCAATTTAAAGATTTAAATAAAGTCATTGGATTATCAACAGATACAAATGAATTGAATACAGATCTTGTGCTCTCTTCTCTAAATAATAAAGGATTGCTGGGCAAGCCGAATTTGGCTAATTATGCCATCGCCGCTTTGCAAAAGGATAATACAGCGAATAATAGTACCACAGCGACGGAAAAACCAATCGACGCCGCTGTGTTAGGTCAAGATTCCAAACACGAAGTATTAAAAACTGCGGCAAAGACAGCCGCTATAATTGGAACGGCTGTTTTATTCTCTCCTCATAATTCTCGCCATTCTCTAGACCAACAAATTGTCCCAGTTTATCAAAATTTCAATATTTCTAATCAGGCTGATCTTTCCAACAGAATATATAAAGCGATTAGCAGTAATTCAAGTCATGGAAAAATTTCATTACCGCAGGTTATAAATGCTCTTGAATTTTCTACGACCAAAGAAAATTTGGTAGGTAATACATACAAATATCTTACGGATAATAAAATTTTCGCCGCTGAAGATCTTTCTTTCCCAGTTATATTTTTAGAAAATGAAACGAATGATATGGCTTTAGCTTTGGGATCGGTAGGAGTTATTGTCGTCAATCGTAATGAAATAGAGGCCTTAGGCAATGAAGAAGAACAAAAGAAATTATTGTCCATCAAAATCGCTCATGAACGCACTCACTTAATTAACGGTATTAAACATCCTGAAATGGCGGTTTTAGAAGATGAAACAAAGGCCTATGAAAATACCTATAAAGCGTTGGCTTCTATAAAAGGTGAAGATGATGTTGATGTCATGGCGCAAAAAACGGTTTGGCAAGCTTTTGAAGTCATGACACAAAATCCAGGAATGGTCACTAAGATTTTTGGATTAAAAGAAAATGATTTTGGAGAATTAAATTATTCCAATATTGCTTTAAATGATAATTCCGTCGATGTTGAGATTTACAGCATGAAGACTCAGAAGACGCAAACCGTACGTATTAATCCTGTAACTAAAAATATCGAGAAAGTTGATCAGCAAAAAACAACATCTACCACTGCCTCAGCGACGGAAAAACCAACCGACGTTGCCATGATAGGTCAAAAATCAGAAGCCCATAAAATCGACCGAGCTAATCTGACTGGATCCATCAAAGACAGTGCCAATCTCACCGGCGGTTTGGAAAATTCAGGGAAATCAAACGATGAGATAAAATTAGAACGCATTTCGGATGAAATAGATCATCTTTTGCAACAGGGTGAAATTTCGAGCGGTAAGATCATGTTAACAATTCGCACCAAATTGCAAGCACCAGTGGGACTAACGACTGCTGTTTTGATTAATTATATTCAAGCCAAAATTGATAAAAAGACAACGCTTTCCCTGACTGATACAGTAAAAGAAAAGACATCGATATTTAAAAAATCGCAGCCAATTGTTCTTGCTGACGGTCCGCAGCAAGGCAAAAATAATCCTCCATCCGTTGGCCAGGGAGCATCCCATGTTTTTAGTAGTATGTTAGACATGTTTGGGGGAGATTACGATTTATTAGAAAAAGGAATGTATAAAGATTTCAATAAATCTAATCCTAAAATCGATGAGGCGCGCGAAAAAGCGAACAAATTAGTTGGAAATGAAACCCATGTTATTTTGGATATAGCACAAAAGGCATTAAACGAGAATGATCGGTATTATGCATTGGCTTTGATGGAAATGGTCGATCAAAAGCCGGATTTGTCTTTGAATGATCTTAATAGATTCATAACATTATTACCAAAAATCAGTTTGTTCGAAACTAGAGAGGCTGTGGAAATAAATCAGCGCGCATTTGATCGTCAGCGCGACACGTTAATTAATAAAGTTTTGTACGAAACGCCATTAACAGAGGATCAATATTCGCGAATAGCACAAATTTATAATGACCATTTTATAGACAGCGCTGAGACGCGAAAAGTAGAAGTTTTCCGAACTGTTCCTGGAATTCGACAAGCCGTTGTTGAGAAAATTGAAAGTGATTTTCAGGCGACTTCAAACTATTTACATTATACGAATATCTTGTTGAATCAAGAAATCACTCATGCGGATATATCTTCCGGTAAGAATTTAAGCGAGATTGTGACCAACCAAGAAGCGACGGCTGAAAAGAAATTAAGTATTGCCAGAGAATATTTTTCTGCAAAATACGGTATAGCTTTAGAAATTCCCTACGATGAAGGTGCCCAGGCTGAAAATCGCGATTCGACTAATCAAACTACAACATATTACAGCCGAAAAGAAGCAGATCAGATATTAGAACGTTTATACACGTTGGATAAAGTAGTTTCCGTATTGCCAAGGCGGTTAGTTCTCAACAGTATTTCGCTTCAGAAATTTAGAATTGTTAAAGAAGATCGTGCTAAATTTAACCATTTTCATTCCATTGCAGATAATCGAATTGTAGTTGATCTGAATTCTGTCGGAATGATTCAGACATTATTCCATGAATGGGGCCATTCTTTGCATGGCGAACGCGGGCAATTTGCTGCGCCAATCATTAAGAATCGTATTCAGCAAGTTGTAGAAAAAAATCGCGATATTTTTATGGAAGGGTTTAATGACGCCGCCTGGAACGAAGATTCCGGAAAAGTAGTGTGGGATACGTTTAAAACTCTATATAACAAAAGACTTTCTGAGTGGAAAGATTTTAATAAAGAACAAGGGATTGAAGATTTGAATTCTGTGACGTCTTATGAGGAATCGATAGATAAAAAAGTTTTTAAAGAAAAATTTGGCTTTGATGAATATCCATTACCTGATGCGAAAAATAAGCCGAGTTTAGCTTTAAGCTATATATTCGTGCAACCTATTTTTGATACGGATAAGACTGACCGAGTTAGGGACTATCCAACGGAGTTAATTGCAGAATACGCCCAACTGTACATATTGCATCCAGAAGTATTACAGAAGTTTGATCCTGTGGGTTATGATCTGATGAATGCAGTGATCGGGCATGCC
>JAGOSC010000076.1 GCA_018062515.1 Candidatus Omnitrophota bacterium | reverse complement strand
TTATAAACCGGACAATTTAAAATGGGGAAAATTTCTCGACGAAGAAAACCAATCTATTATTTCAGATGCCATTGTGCTTTGGGAACAAAATATAACTGATCCCACACCGGAAATGGATATTGAGTTTATCCAAAAAATACAGCAATATCTTGCCCGTGAATTAAACCTAAAACCGCTACACCGCACCATCGCCTCCGACAAACCGGATTTGCTAAAAATATTAAAGTTGGGTGAAATTAAAAGCTTAATAACCGGGATTTACCTCGAACTACCCGCCGATGGCACTAACGATTTAAGTAATGACCTGGCTTTAACTGAAAAAATCCGTCAAAAATTAAGGGAACTTTTGGCCGCCAGCGATTGGAAGGATCTACTCAATGACCAATCTATGCTGGCTGATAAAGATCAAGCTGGAATTAAAGGGCCTCAATTCAGCAAAGTCCCGGAACGGGAAGCAAATGAACGGGAAAATGAACGTCGGGCTTCAATTGAAATCCGTCAACAATTGGGAATCATGTATGGTGAACTGGAACAAATCATCATCCGTCGCCGCGGCGCCAATACAGCAGAAAAACTTCAATCAATAGAACTTCAAGAACAAAATTTGATTAGCCAGCTAAGAAGCCTGTATGCCGACATGTTTTTGGATATTCCATCCGGCCGATCGTATAATTTTTACAGTGATTATCTCAAAGAATTAAAAGGCAATCGCCGTAAATTATCCCGGATGATTGAATTGGCCGACGCCGAAAAAAATAAAAAAGAATTGGAGCGTCTGAATCGCAAAGCTATCCGGAATAATCGATTGCTTTTAAAAATCCAGATCTTAATCGCCGGAAAGCTTTTAACCGGTAAATCACGGGACGGACGCCGTCATATATTGCCAGCTTTAAATGCCATAGAAGGAGCAATCAACAGCGCTAATGCTTTGGAAATCGAGCTGGAATACCGTATACAGCGCCTGCGAGGACAAAAGCTGCGTAAATCGTTTGAAACCAATGATTGGTTTGGAAACCGGCTGCGGACCTATCGACTCGGGACATTTGGTATTCAAGTCGAGAAAAAGGAAGGCCAGGCCGAACCGACCGTCATTATCCGGCAAAAACGGCCCATCAATGTGCATACCAAACTCGATCAAATCCGGCTGCAAGCCAACCGCGGAGAAATCAAACAAGCCGTTGTAAAAATAGATGAACTGATCCGGTTATATAGCCTGCACTATTTGGTGACTAAGGAGAGTTATAAAAAAATTAATGATGATTTGAAAGAATTACGCCGTGTGATCAATGATTTAACTCCCGGCCAAAAACTTAAAAATGGAACAATTAAAGATGAACTAAAGACGCGCATTGATAATTTAATCAAAAATATCCGTTTTCCAAAACAAATGATTTGGACGAATGTCCCATACAAAGGAATCCGTCAAGCTTTCGATGGGCATGTTCAGAAGATCGCCTCAGAGCTCGACCAATATATGGTGGTCTTGAAATATAAAACAGACTTGACTTATTACGCAAAAATATTACATCAAGCCTCACAACGAAAAGAACAAAAGCGGAAAATAACCTTGTCTTTGCATAACCGCGCGATGATGATTAAAAAACTGAAAGAGCTTAGAGAATGGACCGGACGCGGTTTTGTCACACCAAAAATTTTTGCCACCATTGATTTAGAACCGGTCATCACGCTCATTGACGCTGATGATTTTAAACGCGCCGAGGATCATTTACAGAAGGTCATTACTCGTCTCAACGGCCGTTTAAAAGACATTGACCGCATCGCGATTAATCTTAAAATCAGCGCGGCCAGCCTCTTTGTAAAGTTCCGAGATGACGATATCATCACACGCACACAAATCATCGCGAAAACATTAAAAGATGCTGAATTCACCTCCGCGTTAAGATTATTATCCGATTTAAATCAAGAATATTTTAATCAGGCCCACGTTGAACCGGGCCTTATCCGCGCGGCGCATAGATTACAAAAGACCGAAAATGAACTTAAAAAATATGAAACACCCAACACGAATACTATAGAAACGCTAATCAAGACCGTCGAGGCGCTCAAAGATGATATTCGGCATAAATCAAAATTCGGTATTGTTCTCAACAGCGAAACAATAAAAGGAAAAGTTTATTATATTGAACCCGGCACAACCATCCAGGGTTTGCTTAATATAATGGGCCAAAAAGATACCGCGTTTACCGATATTATTGTTAATGGTTCTCGGGTTAACCGCGATAATCTCTCCCGGACTAAACTGCGGGATGAAACACACATTATCCTTAAACAAACTTCACCGGAGCAAGATACGGCCATGCTGTCGAATTACAACGCGTATCTTGCCAAGACTCTTCATGTCGATGAATCTTCGATAGCGAGGGCTCTTGGTAAGGCATTTGACCCGGGGGAATTTTTTGTTCTGTGGCAAGAGTTTGTCGAGACAAAAGAAATTGATCCTGATTTGGATAAATTATTGCGGAACATTTTCACCGGGGCTTTTAAAGAAGCTTTAACATACAAGGACGGGGAACCGCATTTTTCTTCTTCGAAAATGACTTCTTTTTTCTCAAAACATTTAAATGAGTTTCGCTCCCACTTAAAGTTGTCTACCAAATATTCTGTAAGAATCGATTTTTATGACTCATTTGAATCTTTAAACCTGGATTATCCAACGGAATTTCACAGAACAATCATTTATTTAATGTGGCATTCTGTCGATTGGGAAACATTTGTAGATAAGATTGAAGAGACCAACGGAACAATCGAACTTGAGTTGAAAAATCGAATACTTAATAAAGAATTTCCAATGGTTTATGAAACATTCCAACCGCCTTTACCGGAACTTTATAATCAAGAGGATTATTTTTCTTTTCACCGCTTTGTCCATTGGTATAAGGAAGACAAGAAAAACAATAAGAAATATCTACTTCCGGGATCAAAACTTTCAATCGTTGACAAGTTTACCGACGAGAAATATGAAGTCATATTCGACCATTTTTATTATGCCAAGGATGATGACGAAATTGCCGCGGGAATTTATACAGCCGACGGTAAATATATCGATCAAGAGTCTATTGAAAGAATTTTCTTCATAAGCATTCCCCCAAATGACCAAGCGATGGTGGGCGATTATACACAATTCCTCGCCGATTTGCTCCACATCCACCCAGACATAATCGCTGACGCGTTGGGACAATCATTAGACAAAAACAAATTTATCGATTTGTGGAAAAAGCTGGCTGTCATAAAAAATATACCGCGTGAAATGGACGAAGAAATGCAAAGTGATTTAAGAAAAATCCTTGATCAATACGGCAAACCTTTTGATGCTTTTGAACTCCTCGAAAATTTTATTTTTGAGGCTATTCAATTCCAGGAATATTTACCTGATCCCGATGATGACATATCTGCCGATATCCTATTATATGATGAAATGGAATCCCTGGAGCTAAGTTACCCCGATGGTTTTATCAGAGCGTTAATATACATTCTGGGAAATTCTATCAACTGGAAGAAGTTTATTGAGTTAGTCGAAAATGTGCGTTTCGATCCGGAGATTAAAAAGCTGATTATCAATAAAAACATCAACATTGAATTTGATCTCTTCGATGATGATTTGGACGATGAGAATCAAAGCGCTCAAATATCTTATTCTTTCAATGAATTTATTAATTCTTACCGAACCGGGAAAAACCATAAAATTGTTTTACCTCAAGGCACCCGTTTAATCATTCAAGATATATTTAACGAAGAATACGATGTTTTATTCGATCACTTTGACAATCCGGAAAGTCCGTCGGGACTATTTACCATGGAAGGGAATTTCTTTGACGAATCATTCATCAGGACAATCGATACCATTGATGTAGCCATGATGGGTGACTTCTCCCATAATCTTTCTCAATTGCTCAAAGTTAAACCGCCGCTGATTGCCTACGCGCTGGGCGAATCGCTGGACAAAACATACCTCAAAAAATACTGGGATGAAATTTCCAAATTAAATAAGATAAACCCCGAGCTTGACCAACGCATTCAAAAAATTCTTTTTGATGCGGTTGAAAAATATGGCCGTCCTTTTGATGGACAGAAACTTTTCAGCTATTTCACCGATCCGTCTTTACAATTAAGTCAAGAGCTGCCGGAATCTTTACCGCCCGGGACACTGGAAGTAAATCTAAATGCGCCTTACAAATCTATGAAGCTGGACTATCCAAACGGATATCTTGTAACGTTGAATTATATATTGGGTAATTCTATTGATTGGGGTAAATTTGTCGAAATTATTGAAAAAAAAGATTGGGATGACTTGAAGGGAATTACTGAAAGAGAATCCAAACGAAAGATTCCAAAGGACCTTAAAGATAAAATTTACAACCGGGAGATAAGCTATAACTTTAGGCTAAAATATGCTCCGCCAAAGTATTGGTTGACGCAATCCGGGTTTAAGCCTTTTTCTGATTTCGTCGATGACTACCGTTCGAACAATAACCTTGAGATGACCTTGCCTCGAGGAACACAGTTAACCATTAGAACCCAGGTGGGTAAAAGATTTGAAGAATTTTCAGTGCTGTTTGATAAATTTGATAATGACTCAGAACCCAAAGGAATATACGCGATCAGAGGCAGTTACTTTCGCTCCGAAATCATTATTGGCATCCGTGTCCACGATGGATTTCCTTATGAAAATATTTTCAGCGACAAGTCCATGCTGGGTGATAACATTAATTTTATCGCGGATTTACTGAACGTCGAGCCAGCCGATCTGCTGACTGCGTTTGAAGAAACACTAAAAGAAGGTGATCTTTTAGTCAACTGGAACCTCTTTGTGAAAGAAAATAACATTGAAGCTGATCTGAATGAACAAGTTATTAAAATGCTCGGGGAAGCGCGCGCACAATTTGGCCAGCACCGTAGTTTGCCCAAACTAATCGATTATTTCATAAAACAATCTTTACAATTCAGCCAATTGCTGCCTGAAGACCCAAATACCCAACCCGTTGAATTTCAGCTCAATGCTCCGATTGAAAAAATGACACTATCCTATCCAAATGGACTTTTCGGGATTTTAATTTACTTAATCGGAAAATCCATTGATTGGAATAATTTTGTGACAAAGATTGCAGCAAAGCTCGATCATCCACTTGAACGGTCAGATCTGAAAAAGCTGGTTTCCAATGGAATGCTGCCAGTGAGTATCGATATGTCTACCGCCATATCAAAACATCCAGCAGAACAAAAAACTTTTAACGACTTTGGAGAATTTATCAAATTCGCCCAAAACTCAAAAAACGCCTTACCCTGGGGAACCTGGATAGAGATTGAAACCTCAATTCCACTCAAAGAAGACTTTGAATTCAAAGATTCTCTCGTCCGTTTTGATAAAATTATTTACGATAAAAATACCAACGCGCCGCTAGCAATACATACTATTGACGGCGAATACATTCATAAGGGAATCATTACAAATATCATCCTCCCGAAGAGTATCGTTTATGATGAAGCTATCAAAGACAAGGCAATGAGTGGCCAGAAAAAAGACTTAGGCGGAATTGATTTCAATACAGAAAATATGTTATTGGAAGAAAGTGGGAGTGATTTTCACTTCAGAAGCAGCGTACCGTCTAGTCTACCGAATATTAACGGCATTAAACCCGTAATTATTAATATTACGCCGTTGCCAAGCTTATTCCCATTGCTTGGAATCACCGACGAGATTAAACATGAACATACTGCACAAATATCCCTGCCCGACGCTGCGCAACGATTATAACGCATTTTTCTTTTTCAATTCTTCTTCTTGTTTTTCAAAATAATCTTTACATGGACTGTCCCCGGGTTTTTTCGCCCCGAATTCTTTGGAAGCCGCTTCATATTCCTTCGTGTAACCCCAAGCTTTAACCAGACGATTCGCTTCGCGTTCCATTTCACAATTATGTTTCGGCGCTCTCAAATGTTTAAGATAATCATGGGCCAGCTCGTGCAGAATAATTCCTTCGATCGCCGGAATATTATTGGAATCATTCAATTCATCACCTAAAACCATCAAATAAAATCCTTCTTGAAACGCGGGAGGTTCATCGCCGATAAAACGAAATTCTTTGGAATTGGCGTAACGCGCTATGCCGGTTGTAATTGTATTGATGAAAACAACCGGCGATTTACGGTCGGTGACATCTTGAAAAACGTCGTCTGGAAGCTTATTCAGCGCATTCGTTAAAGCCTGATAAATGTTTGTATAATAACCTCTAAATTCCCCAGCGGAGAATTCATTTAAATAGGCTTCAACTTGTTCCTGTCTTTGGGAAGACAGAGGAGCGGTTACTTGAGATTGTGAAAGGGAACAGGCACATGTCAGTCCTACTAAAACAAACGTCAAGAAAACACGGGAAAAATGGGGGAACTTAAATTTCATGTTTGTATTATATAGTGAATTGTTAAATTAAAATAACAAAACCCTGATTTTTTAAAGCGGGAATTTCCAATTGCGAATTTCCGCAATTATTGTATAATTATCGCCTATATTAGTTATATTATTATTAACTAATTACTATACCCAAATACCGTTAACAGCAATATGTAAGCGATATAAAATATCCGGGGCGTAGCGCAGCTGGCTAGCGCACTTGTATGGGGTTCTGAATACAGCACTTTCATAATTTAATGAAATCAATCAACTTCCAACATTTGTCGTCGAGAATAAAAAATTTTCTTATTAACCAATTATAATCAATTATTATGATTTTTAACCAAAATTGGACACTTTTTGGACACCAAAATATTTATAAAAAGGCAAGATTTCATAATTTGACATTATTGCAAACGTAGTTTAAACTTTTTTAAAGGCAATCGTCTTCATACCAGTCAATCCATAAACAGGCAGTGCCTAACTAGGTGAAAGCATTGTATGTACAATAACTCAGAATAAACCTGTTTATGTTCAAAAATCCTATTCTAAAAATCTTCATTCTGATCGCTTTGGTTTTGTCCATCAATATAAGGGAAGCCAGCGCGATGAAACAAATCGAACCCCGCGACAATAAAGTTCTTATCAACTTCACGCACAATTCAACTTGGCAAACCACCGCACTTACACCTGTTCTCAGTTACAGCGGTTCCACCAAACTGGTCACTATCATGGTCGTATCCAATTCAGCCAAATGGGTTGGAGTTCGTCCAACAGGCTCGGTTATTGCTGATGGTAAGACCCGCTGGAGAACAGACGCGACGGACAATTATTATATTGTCACGATGATGATCAATGCGTCGAATCAGATTGATTTGTACGCCGAGGACAACACCGTACAATTTTATTTATTAGCTGAAATAGGCGGGGCAGGTGTAGTCGCGTTTAGTGATCTTAAACTTCCAACGTCGGGGCCTCAACCGAATGTATGGAAAGATGAAGATGGAACATCGTATTTTGGCGCCAATGCAGGAAATGTTTCAGCGGTAATGACATTTAATAGGGGAGCGGCGAGTGTGCGGGGTAATGGCTCGACGTTTGATCCGATTCTTTCCCGTCGAGGTGTCATTAGTACATCGATTGCACCCGTTGACAATAATGATGTCTTTGAAATAAAAGAGATTAGTCCGGGTGGCGCTTTAGGAGGTCGGGAAGTCGACGCTGTTTATCTCGTTGGATATTATCTAAAAGGAAATTTTGCTGATGGTGGATCACAATATTCATATACGGCCCCGCTTAATCCGACGATTAATAAATTAAGAAGTCCGACATCATTCAAAAATTATGATACATCGGTGGTTACCGGAAATTATGCCCGTGTTATTCATTGGCAAATTATGCACACGTGGTCGGATAATCCAAATCCAACATACGTAAGATCGAAGGCCAGTACTGATCCTGCACTTATTCAATCTCAAAACAGCCAAGTCCTTTTGACCTTTCCTATAAAAGTTGATATTACCTCGAATGTGAGTTATCAACTGCCTAAGGATACGACTTTTCCTTATTACATAACCGGATATTTGACAGAAACTCCGCCGGCGTGTTTAACCTCCAGTACGATTTCTGCTAATATTACGGCGAATTCGAGATTATGCTTGACTAACTCTCCTTATATCGTTACGGGTGGTATAAGTATAGTGAACGGATCAAAATTAACCATTGAGCCTGGGGTGGTCATCAAGTTTAATACCGGAGCTAGTTTATGGGCTGGAAATGGAAGTATACCTGGAGCTTTATATGCCAAAGGCACCGCTAATAATCCAATTATATTTACTTCGAATGCGGCCACACCAGCAT
>JAGOSC010000075.1 GCA_018062515.1 Candidatus Omnitrophota bacterium | reverse complement strand
GCTGCAGCGAGTGATGTGATCTTTTCACAAATTAGTTTTGATAAATATTTAGTAGGTGGGGGAGGGGTTTGGCAAACATTCAGAGAAGAGATTGGCGAGGCAAAGGAATATCCTGAACCGACTAAAACAATAAAAGTGGGGGAAGAAAATTTTATTTTGATTCGTAAGCGATCAGGAGGAGGACATACTGTTTTCACTTTAAACCAGGAAAAATTTGAACGGTTAGCGCGCCTAAAAGGCTGGGCATTTAAAGCCACGGTTCCGGACGCTGCAGCGAGTGATGTGATCTTTTCACAAATTAGTTTTGATAAATATTTAATAGGTGGGGGAGGGGTTTGGCAAACATTCAGAGAAGAGATTGGCGAGGCAAAGGAATATCCTGAACCGACTAAAACAATAAAAGTAGGGGAAGAAAATTTTATTTTGATTCGTAAACAATCGGCAGGACGTATTGTTTTTACTTTAAACCAAGAAAGATTCGAACAATTGGTGCGTCTAAAAAAGTGGCCGCCTAGATCAAAGATTCCTGACGAAGATATTCATGATGTAGTCTTTTTACCCAAAAGCTTTGATGAATATTTAATAGGTGGGGCCAGGATTTGGCAAATTTTCAAACAAGAGATTGGTGAGGCAGATGAATATCCTGAACCGACTAAAACAATAAAAGTGGGGGAAGAAAATTTTATTTTGGTTCGTAAACAGTCGGGAAAACGTATTGTTTTTACTTTAAACCAGAAAAGATTTGAACAATTGATGCGCCTAAAAGGTTGGTTATTTAAGGTTCCGGATATTGAAGCAACTGATGTGATTTTTTCAAGACCTGGTTTTGGAAAATATTTAAAATATGAAGGAAAGATTTGGCAAACCTTCCGACAAGAGATTGGCGAGGCAAATGAATATCCTGAACCGACTAAAACAATTAAAGTGGGGAAGGAAAATTTTATTTTGATTCGTAAGCGATCAGGAGGAGGACATACTGTTTTCACTTTAAACCAGGAAAAATTTGAACGGTTAGCGCGCCTAAAAGGCTGGGCATTTAAAGCCAAGGTTCCAGATGTTGAAGCGAATGATGTAGTCTTTTCAGCAAATAGTTTTCAACTGTATTTTACGGGAGCAAAGGGGATTTGGGAAAGACTCAAAAAAGAGGTTGGAGAAGCTGCCGAGTTTACTGAACCGACTAAAACACTTAAGGTGGGAGAAGAAATCTTTACATTAGTTCGTAAGCGATCGGGCGCTTACGTTGTTTTCACTTTAGATAAAGAAAGATTTGAACAATTAGCGCGTCTAAAAGACTGGCCACTGAAAAAAGTTAATAATGCAAATGCAATAGAGGAATACATAGAAAATCATCTTGAAATTCAGGATGCTATTGCCTCAACTATTGAAGATCCTGAGGCGCTGTATGCGTATTTAATGTTTACCGACGTACCGGTCGAAATGGCGCGTGGGATTGTTATTGAATCCTTTCATGGGATACGAGGAGCAGCCAGAACCATATCAGATTTGGACGACTATAACAATTATACTGAGACGGATGATCAGATGACTCTTGAAGAGGTACCAAGTGAAACAGCCGATCTTCGTTTTACTATGCGCGGTAAAGTACCAGCCGGCTATAGCCAGGTGCAGATTTATGTTGATCGGGATAGGATTGTTGATGTTGATGAAAATGGCCATTTCACCGTAAATTTTATTTTAGAGAGAGGCAAGGTTGCACAGTTCGGTTTCTTTGGAATTAATGAGGAGGCGCAAACGCGTACTAAGTCAACGGTCATTACAGTTTCCCAAACGAGCCCACCTAAAGATATTGGAGCGATCTTTGATGAGTTATTGAGTAAGAAAGAAGAACTCCAAGTCAAGATTTTCAACAATAAGGAACAGTTAAAATATTTGACTAAACGAATGGAGATTTCCGCCTTAAAACATTTTACCGAGGACGAGAAAGAAGGTTTTTTATATTTAGATCAAAAAATAGAACAAATGAAAAGTCCTTTTATGAAGCAACTGTATCGTTTTATTAAGGAAAAATTTGAAGAAATAGACGCTTTTGAAGTGGAAGATTTACGAAAGAGTGAGAAGTTATATTTTTATGAGAAATATGCGATTCGTGAAACCACCGAGCGAATGAATGATCCTAATAATCCAAGTAAAGGAGTTATTTTAGCTTTAGAACAAGGTTTAGGAAAAACTTTGGTGGCATTGTCCGCAGTGAGAAAAGATCCAAATGGAGCGGCGATTATTGTGCCCAATGCCGTGGTGACGACGTGGGGTGAACAAGAAGGGCATTTCTTTGAGGATAAAGAAACAGAGACCCATATTATCACAGGTACTGGAGTACAAAAAGCCAAGAAAATCGAAGAGGCCGGAAACAAGTCTAAGGTTGTTAATTTGGAGTATATTCGTGATAAAAAACATGTCATGGGCTTAAACAAAAATCCTAAGCAGGTTTTGGTATTAGATGAGAGCCAATTTATAAGCCGGCCTGGAAGTCAACAGTCAGAAGGGGCTACAGACATAAAGCGGCGTTTTACGATCTTAATCAGTGCAACGCCTTTCGCTAACACAGAGGCAGCTCGCTCTGTTATAAAATTTTTAGAGCGTGGTAATAAAGGATTGGAAGATTCAAAAGTATTTAAAAGATTATTTGATACCAATGATCCTGAATCTTTAAGGTTACTGCATTTTTGGTTTAATCAATATTTGATCCGTATAAAGAAACGAGACGTATTTAAAGAATATGATAAAAGTAAACCATTGGAAGAACAAAAAGATCGTTTACCGTCGAAAGAGTTTATATCGCCTGAAGAATTAGGTGAATATGAATTGACTCCAGAACAGGCGGATGCACAGTTGCAGATGTTTACCGACTGGCTCGGTTGGGTTCAGCGTAAGATAGCTTCAGGAGGAGTGAAGACTGAAGATGATGCGATCATTCAGAAAAGAGAACGCGATGAAAATTATTTTTCAAAAATGCATTCGCTTCGTCAAATGAGTAATACTCCTAAGTACATCGGTATAGATCAAGAATCTCCTAAACTTAAATCGATGGATAAAATCGTGGAGAAAGAAGTTATTAATAAAAATGGAAAAGTGGTAATATTTGCTCAGTATCGAAATCAGGTTAAAGAGTATTTAAGCCGATACGCTGATTTAAATGCGATTAGTTATTATGGTGATACGGAACATGAAAAGCCGACCATAAAAGGCTATTTAGCGACGGAAGATGGTCAAAAATTAAGACTATTTAAAAAGAAAAATAGATATGAATACGATATAGATTTAAATGGACTATTGATTGAAGACCCAAAAGGCGATCCGATTACATCATTAGATTACAATAGGTTGGTATTTCAAAATGACCCGACAGCAAAGGTTTTGATTGCAACATATGATTCCGGGGCGGTAGGCGTAACTTTTACCGCGGCCGATGCTGTCATATTTGATGACTTGGCTCGGGATTATACTGTTCAATATCAAGCCGAGGATCGTGCCAATCGTATTGATAACTTGAGAAAAAAATATGCTGTGCGCTATTATAACTTGATTGCAAAATATCCGGAAAGCTTCATTAATAAAGTCAGAGATTTATATCAAGTGACTGATTCATATAACTCAAAAAAATTGGTAACTGCGGATGAAATTACGGATGAAATGGAACAAGATGATAATTTAGAAATCGAAAGTTTATACGATTTGTATTTTTCAAACGGAACTTACGATCAAGTCCATTTTAAGAATTTACAAGCCCAAAAAAGAATATTTGAACTGATTTTGGACGGCTTGCAAGACCAAAAAGATATGGATTTAATCACTAATAAACGTTTAAAAGAAAAGTTTCCCGGTTTATTTACGGTGACTAAACATGGAAAGATCATCGACGAACAGCCTGATGAAGAATTTAAGGAAATAGAAGAGCGAATTGAAAATGGTAATGGAGACGGCAATGGTAATGGTGAAAATAAAGACTCTGCCATGATTTCAAATGGTGAGCAAGGTTCGAAGCCTCAGGATGTGGGCGGTATTGATTTCAATCCGAATAATATAAACTTAGAAATCAAAAACGATGGAAAAGATATTTCGATTCCTATTGATGAACAACAAATCCAAATGGATCATATTGGCGGATTTACGCCGGTGATTATTAACATTACTTCCATACTAAATTTCCCTCAAGTTTTAGGCCTCAAAGAAAATGAAGAGGATGTAAATGTTGAGTATAGTTTAAGTAAAGATTCTGAACGATAAGCCGTCACACTTAATCGCTGAGGAGTGCCGGATTTGTTTCAAAGCAGAGGGTTTTTGGTTTTTTGGGGTGGTCAAATTCATTTGTTGACTTAATACGATAGGCGTATACAATAGCTACTGAGTAAATCAGCAAGATGAAATTAATTCACAAATTGTTTGTGATTTTTTGTTTTCAGTTTGTCATTGTTTACTCATAATTTTATCAAAGGAGATAAACGTATGGCACGAGGAAAAGTAAAATGGTTCAATGATCAAAAAGGTTTTGGATTTTTAACTCCAGATGATGGCGGAGCAGATTGTTTCGTTCATCACAGCGAAATTCAAGGCGAAGGTTTCAAGTCATTGAGCGAAGGAAATGCAGTTGAATTCGAAGTCGGCCAAGGTCCTAAAGGTCCGCAAGCGACTAAAGTTGTAAAGCTATAAAACTGTAATTGCACAATTAATAAGGTCCGGCAAACGCCGGGCCTTATTTTTTTTGATTTTGTACCACCTTCATTTAATATAGTTTCAAATTTGGGACAATTATAAGGCCGTTTACGCTAAATTAATTCTCATGAATAAGGTGCCGGAAAAAAACAATATCAAAAGAATTCTCCTGCTGAGCCTAGGTTTTGTGCTGACGGCTTTAGGTCTCATCGGGATCATCATTCCCATCATGCCCACCATTCCTTTTTTAGTTTTAGCTTCCGTCTGTTTTTCACACAGTTCCAAGAGATTTAACAATATGCTCCTGCGCAATAAATGGGTGGGGCCGCAGATCAAGAAATATGAGCAGGGAAAAGGCATCTCGCTAAAGACCAAGGTGATGTTTGTTTTGGCTCAAGCGGGTGGGATAGCTATTGTGATGGTTTTTGTCCCAAATACTTTCAGCAAAATTCTTCTGATTGGTATTGCGGTTGCTTTTGCCATTTATATTTTATCTTTAAAAACACTTCCGAAATAATGAATTGGCAATAGGGTTGAGCCAGTTGAAAAATTTGAGGAATTTGTATGAGTAACAAAGAAATTTCAGGTGGTGTGGTTCATGAAATGCCCGCCGATTTTAAAAAAGCGCTGACCCGTAATCCAAAAGCATTGGTAACGTGGGAGGATATTACGCCGCTCGCCCGCAATGAGTATATATGTTGGATCATATCAGCCAAAAAATCAGAAACCAGAAACAAGCGAATTGAATGGGGCTGTTCAAGCCTCAAAGAAGGGAAACGCCGGCCATGTTGTTGGGCTGGTTGCCCACATCGTTAATTATCCCCTCCCGCCTTAAAACACCTTTTAATATTATTTTCACCTTCTCTTAATGTTGTATTAAATACAATATAGTCAAAAGATATATGAGTGGCTTACTCTAAAGAGGAGGTATTTATGAAAACAACGAATACTCAAACTCAGACAGACACGTTAAAGATTATTCGTATTTTCAGTGCGCTTCCAGAGCAGGTATGGAAAGCATGGTCAGAACCAAAACGCGTTATGCGCTGGTGGGGCCCGAAGATTTTTACGTCTCCGTCGTGTAAAATTGACTTTCGTGAAGGCGGTAAATATCTTTTTTGTATGCGCTCAGACAGTGGACCCGAGAAATGGCAAGATGGCATTTGGAGTACAGGGATATATAAGGAAATTGTGCCGATAAAAAGAATTGTTTATACCGATAGTTTTGCCGATGAAAATGGAAATGTCGTCGATGGTTCATACTATGGAATGGACAATTTTCCGGAAGAACTGATGGTGACATTAACCTTTGAAAAAGTTAATGGTAATAAAACCAAGATGGTTTTGGAGCAGGCTGGCTTACTGAGCAAGATGATTGAGGAATGTCAAGTTGGCTGGAATGAGTCTTTTGATAAGCTTGAAGAAAGTTTATAGACTTCAATAACTGGTAGGTGAATTTTGAATATTTATCTTAGTTTCAGAATTAAAAATGACGCCTTTTGGTGTCATTTTTTATTTGAGGGTTTTGAATTAAACCTTTTCATTGACACTAAAAAATCATAAGTTAAGATAACGAAATAAGAAGGAAAAAGGATGAAAACATACCCATTTGGAATCATCGGTAATTGTACCAGCGCGGCGCTCATCTCAACTGATTGCAGCATTGAGTGGATGTGTTTGCCGTTTTTCGATTCTCCGTCCCTGTTCGCGCGACTCATTGATCAAAATAAAGGCGGACATTTTAAGATCACCGCCCAAGATATTGTTACCGTCAAACAAAATTATATTCCCAACACCGCTATTTTAAAAACCATCTTTGAAACTAAACACGGCGTTTTTGAAGTCAGTGACTATATGCCGCGGTTTCATGCCGAGCATGGAATCGCTTATTGTCCGTCGGAGATTCATCGCGACATTCATGTGATCTCCGGAAAACCACGCCTGCTTATTGATTTAAATCCCCGTCCAAATTATGCCTCCAGTCAGGGCCGGTTTGATTTGCACGGCGACTATATTAAAATTCATTCCGTCGGAGGCGAGTATAACAGTTTTTATTTGTATACAAATCTCGACCATCAAAAGGTCATTTCCGGCGAGCCGATTGAAATAAATGAGTCATCTTATTTTCTTCTTTCGTATCATGAAAAACTGGAAAAAATTAATTTAAATAAAATTTACGTCGAGTATGAGAAAACCAAAAGTTATTGGCTGGATTGGGCGTATCGCACCAAGGTGCCAACCAAATATCGCGAAATGGTCATTCGTTCGACGATCACATTAAAACTGTTGATGTATCAACGCACTGGTGCGGTCATTGCGGCGCCGACGACGTCGCTGCCGGAAATTATCGGCGGGGAGCGCAATTGGGACTACCGCTATTGCTGGGTGCGCGACGCGTCGATGATGATTGATCTTTTTACGCGGCTGGGGCATATCGGTTTTGCAGATCAGTACATTCGATTCATTTTGCGTCAAATTCTCCTTAAACATGAAAATATTACGGTCATGTATGGCATAAACGGTCAGCATGAGCTTCCCGAAATCACCCTCGATCATCTCGACGGTTATGAAGGTTCTAAGCCTGTTCGTATTGGCAACGCGGCGTATAGTCAAATACAAAATGATCTATACGGTGAATTAATCGAAATGATTTACACGTATCTGGTCCTCAATGCTCAAAATAAAACGTCTTATCTCAATGAAGAAATCTGGACGGCGGTCCGTACTTTGGTGAATTATGTGCGTAACACTTGGAAAAAGCCCGATGCTGGTATCTGGGAACGTCGAGGAGAGCCTCAGCATTACACTCACTCAAAGATGATGAGTTGGGTAGCGATGGACCGCGCCGGTCGCATTGCCCTGCATTTGGGACGAACACAGTACGCCGAGGCGTGTTTTAAAACCGCGGCGGAAATCAGAGAAGACATTTTAAAAAATGGCTGGAGCGATCAGTCGCAGGCATTTGTGATGAATTACGGTTCGCATGACATGGACGCGGCTGTGCTTCTGATGCTGCATTACGGATTTTTGCCACCGACGGATGAACGCATGATCAGCACGGTTAAGAAAATGTATGAGAGTCTTGTTCGTAATCATTTCATGATGAGATATATTGCTGAAGATGATTTTGGCGCCCCGCGCAATGCTTTTCTTATTTGTACGTTTTGGATGATCAATGCACTTTATTTGATCGGTGAAGAAAAAAAGGCGCGAGAAATGTTTGCTCACGTCGTGCAATATCGAAATATTCACGGGCTTTTTTCAGAAGGAATTGAAATTGAATCAGGACGGCTCGTCGGAAATTTCCCTCAAGGTTATTCTCATCTCGCTCTTATCCAAACTATTTTACTTTTAGAAACAGATTATAACTGGATGGGCCCGTTGACGATGAATAAAGACTCCGTCCCCTATAGCGGTATTTTTAGGGTGGAGAAATAGGAGAAGATTTTCAGCGAAACCCTCTGTAACAATATGTTGCAGAGGGTTTTTATTTTGTTAGAATAAATGATTACCTTTTTACAACATAAAATTAAGAGAAGAGAGAGATTCTAGCCTTGAAAATATAACTTAAGGTATTTTACTGTTCAATTTAATACATATTTTTAGTGCAATATGATTAGTAAAAAAACTTATGATGATGAAGTCTCGATCATAA
>JAGOSC010000074.1 GCA_018062515.1 Candidatus Omnitrophota bacterium | reverse complement strand
TATCCGCAAGCGAAAGAGTATTTCAAGAAGTTTAAATTTGGTTTGCAGCGCCATATTGTCTGGGAAGAAGAGATTCTGTTCCCGTTGTTTGAAGAGAAAACCGGCATGAAGAATGGCGGGCCGACCGAGGTGATGAGACAGGAACATCGCCAGATCAAGGCGCACTTGGAGGAGGTTCATAAAAAAGTTCAGTGCCAAGAACCGGAAAGCGATCAAGAGGAACAATTGTTGTGGGATGTTCTTAAACAGCATAATCATAAAGAAGAAAATATTCTTTATCCGGCCATTGACCAGTCTGTCTCCGATGAAGAACGTCAAAATGTCTTTGGCAATATGGAAGCTTTACCGGATCACAAGTATAAGACTTGCTGCCACGTGCATTTAGATTAAAAGAAGGGCACGGTATTTTGGAATAAGAAATGTGGGACTGTAAACACCGAAGAGAAGACGATTTCTGCAGGCGGAGAAAAGCGGTATGCTTTCCGAGTGGGTTGGGTTGCGTCTTAAAAGGATTTGAATTCCCATTAAGAAAAGAAGAAGATCCGTTGTTATTGAAGTTAAGGAGTAAAAAGAAACATAAAGCAAGAAACCATGAAACCGGACGTAAAAACAGCAATGGAAAATTTAATCAAGGAGGTGCGGGAGAAATTGCCGTTTGATTTTCCGTTTGAGTCCCATTGTGAAGGGCGTTGTGAGGAATGTCCGTTCAAGTTAATAGAATTTTTGGATATGGATTTATGCGACTGGGAGGATAGGTTAAAACGCGGTGAAACACCAACCCTCAGTGACGTTCATAGGCTGGGGCGAGACTGCAAAGACATTTATGGCATTTTGTTAAAAAAAGGGTTTATTGATGAACCCCGAACAACGAATGAAAATGAGGGGACGTAATTATGAAACTGGATGCGCAATGCCGGAAAGTCATTGAGAAAACTGAGTGGGTTTCCATCACAACAGCCTCGGAATCAGGGCCGCATACCGTTGCCGCATGGGGCTATCGCCTGCGAGAAATCGGCATTCAAAACGGAGAGATTATCCTTCTTCCAGCCGGAAAGTATTTCCAAACCGAAGAGAATTTGAAGAAAGATCCAAGCATTCAATTGCTGGCTGCGTCCGGGGAAGTTCAAAGAGCTGACGGGAAGAAGGGGCAGGGTTATAGGCTTTCGGGCAAGGGCGAAATTCAAACGATGGGGCCAATGGTTGATCTGGTCAAAACCAATTTCTCTTGGGCAAGAGGGGCGCTGGTGGTGAGGATCGAAAAAGTGGAAGCGCTTATTTCATGATCGTTGTTTTTAGTTTTAAAAGGATGTCTGTACAAAGAATATGACGATTCCCATTTCTCTTGAAATAACTGCGGAACAACTGTACCAACGGCTGATGAACATAAAAAGGCTTTGTTTATCAAGAAAATACTTATAGAGCTGGTATCTCAATCCAGGGGCTTGAACTTACTATGATGAGTGAAAGAATAAAACTTATTGGGGCAAACTTTTAGTGTCTTCGGCTTCTAATAAAGGGGTGGTAGGTGAACTGTTTATACCATGCAACATGGAATGAATTGGATATTTTATAAAAACTAGGGAGGTGGGGAATGCAAACAACAAAGACATTGACTAAAGTCGTTAAACGAAATGGGAGTGAAGAGGCGTTCAATCCGTATAAGATCACGGCGGCCATTCAGAAGGCCGGCGAAGCTACCGGAGAATTCGACCAGGAAATGGCAAAAAAGCTGACGATTAGGGCCTTAAATATCATTCAACAGATGATCGTTGACCGTCTTCCTTCGGTTGAAGAGATTCAGGATATCGTCGAACAAGTTTTGTTGACCTCTCCTTATTTAAAAACAGCCAGAGCATATATTATTTATCGGGAACAGCACAAGCAGATCAGGGAAATCACCTCAAAATTTAATACAAATCTGGTCAATCAATATCTCAACAAGGAAGATTGGCGGGTGAATGAAAACAGCAATATGGCTTATTCGCTGCAAGGGCTTAATCATTATATCTCCTCGGAAATTAGCAAGACATACTGGCTCAGTCAAATTTATCCCCCCGCCATTAAAGAATCCCATGTTGAAGGGCAATTGCACATTCATGATTTGGGTTTGCTCAGCGTGTATTGTGTCGGATGGGATTTGCATGATTTACTTATGGAAGGGTTTAAAGGCGCCAGTGGAAAGATGGAGTCCGGCCCGGCCAAACATCTGCGCAGCGCCCTGGGTCAAATTGTGAACTTCTTTTATACATTGCAGGGCGAGGCCTCCGGAGCCCAGGCCTTTTCCAATTTTGATACGCTCTTAGCCCCGTTTGTTCATTTTGACAATCTTTCCTATAAAGAAGTCAAGCAGGCCTTGCAGGAATTCGTGTTTAACGTCAATGTTCCGACAAGAGTTGGTTTTCAGACCCCTTTTACGAACATCACGATGGATTTGACCCCGCCGTCTTATTACGCTAATCAAGGAGTCATTATCGGCGGGAAAATACAGGAAGCAACTTATAAAGAATTCCAAAAAGAACAGGACATGATAAATAAAGCCTTTTGTGAGGTCATGCTGGAAGGGGATTTTAAAGGCCGGGTCTTTACTTTTCCAATCCCGACTTATAATATGACAAAAGATTTTGATTGGGATAATCCAAACCTGGATTTTCTTTGGAAAATGACAGCAAAGTACGGCATCCCTTATTTTTCTAATTTTGTTAATTCCGATATGAATCCCGAAGACGCAAGAAGCATGTGCTGCCGTTTGCGCCTGGATAACCGGGAATTAAGAAAAAGGGGAGGCGGATTATTCGGCGCTTCTCCGCTGACAGGTTCGATCGGAGTTGTCACGATTAATTTGCCGCGGTTGGGATATTTATCCAAGAACGAGGAAGAGTTTTTTTGCTCTCTGGATCATCTGATGCTTTTGGCAAAAGACAGTCTGGAAATCAAACGCAAGGTCTTGGAACAGTTCACGGAACAAGAACTTTATCCGTACATAAAATTCTATCTGCGGAAGGTCAAACAACGCTTTGATCAGTACTGGAAAAACCATTTTTCGACCATCGGACTTATCGGGATGAATGAAGCCTGTATTAATTTGATGGGGGAATCAATTGCGGACGCTCAAGGGCACCAATTCGCCGTTAAGGTTTTGGATCATATGCGAGAACGCTTGGTCGAATTTCAGAAAGAAACCGGAAATAATTATAATTTGGAAGCGACCCCGGCGGAGGGAGTCACCTACCGGTTGGCAAAAATGGACAAGAAGGAGTTCGGCGATATCATCTGCGCCAATGAAGAGGAGGTCAAAGTAGGCCGTGAACCGTTTTACACGAATTCGACACACTTGCCGGTCAACTATTCCGACGATATATTTGAAGTGCTGGAACTCCAGGATGATTTACAAACGCGTTATACGGGAGGAACGGTGCTTCACGGTTTTGTCGGTGAGAAGATTAACAATATTGCAGGCGTAAAGCAGTTGATACGAATCATCTGTGACCGGTTCAAACTTCCGTACTTTACTATTACCCCGACATTCAGTGTCTGTCCGAGTTGTGGGTATATTGCCGGAGAGCACCCTCAATGTCCGAAATGCCGGGAAGCGTGCGAAGTCTATTCTCGCATTGTCGGTTATTTGAGACCGGTTCAGCAATGGAATAAAGGAAAGAAGGAAGAATTTAAACAAAGAAAGACTTACAAATTATGCGAATCGGAGGCCTGCAAAAGCTCTCATTAATTGATTACCCAGGCAAATTAGCTGCGGTGATCTTTACGCAGGGGTGCAATTTCCGCTGCCCTTATTGTCATAACCGGGAACTCGTTTTGCCGGAGTATTTTAAAGAGACGATTCCTCAGAAGGACGTGCTGGCTTTATTGGAAAAACGCCGTCAATATCTGGATGGCGTGGTGATCACCGGGGGAGAACCAACGGAACAGGAGGATTTGCTTCAATTTATGGTCAATGTGAAAAAGTTGGGTTATCTATTGAAGCTGGATACCAACGGGTCTCGTCCGCACATTATCCAAACAGTTATTCAACAAGGGCTTGTGGATTATATTGCCATGGATGTCAAAACTTCCTTGGGAAAGTATCAAAAGGCCATAGGAGTGGATTTCCCTATTGCAAAAATTAAAGAAAGCGTTGAATTGATAAAGAATTCAGGCATTCAGCATCAGTTTAGAACAACGGTCGTTCAACCTTTTTGCAGTTTCGAAGATGTATCCGAGATTTCTTCATTGGTTAAAGGAGCGCAATCCTACCATCTGCAGGCGTTTCGGCCAAGCCCGAAAATGATTAATCCGGGCCTTCAGAAAGTTAATCAAATTTCGCCTGAAGAAATAGAATCCTGGAAAGAAAAGATATAGGTAATCTGCATTAAAGAATTGATAACTTTTATCATAAAGTTGGCAGGATACTAATTATTGGCTCTTATTTTAAACAAGGGGGTCAAGAACCGGCGGTACTCTAACAAGCACTTGAAATTAGTTAAGTCAAAGAAACTTATGAAAAAGCAATTAGAAAAAAATATATCAGTCGATCTCCCTGTCACCGATAAACCGAGAGTCGTTATTATTGGTGGTGGATTCGCGGGTCTCAAACTGGCAAAAAGTTTAAAAAATGTGGATGTTCAAATTATCTTGATTGACAAAAATAATTATCATACATTCCAACCGCTCTTGTATCAGGTAGCGACCGCTGCCATGGAAGCGGAATCAATTGCCAGCCCGTTTCGTGAGATTTTTCACCACCAGAATAATTTATTTTTTCGGATGGCTGAAGTCCTTAGGATTGATTCTAATCAAAATTCCATTGAAACATCCATTGGTATTGTTTCATACGATTATGTGGTGATTGCTTCTGGTGCTAAAACGAATTTTTTTGGGCTTGAGGATATTAAACGTAACGCCATAGATATGAAAGGCGTTTCTGAGGCCGTTAACTTAAAATATTTGATTCTGCAAAATTTTGAACAAGCTCTGCTGACGGATAGTGAAGAAATAAGAGAAAGTTTGATGAATATTGTTATTGTCGGGGGAGGACCTACAGGTGTTGAGTTGGCTGGAGCCTTCGGTGAGCTAAAGAGCCATATTTTTCCTAAGGATTATCCTGAATTGGATATCCACCGGATGCAGATTCATATTATCGATATGCAGGACCGTTTGTTTAAATCATTGTCCGAACAATCGTCCCATTTCGCAGAGAAATGTTTGAAAGAATTTAATATCAATATTTGTTTGAACACAAAGGTTGAATCTTACGATGGAAAAGTACTAGTGCTCTCAAACGGCAAGAAGATAAATACAAAAATTGTGATCTGGACCGCTGGTGTCAAGGGTAATGAAATCCAGGGGTTGAACTCTAAATATTTTACTTCTTCCGGCAGGGTTAAAGTTGATCAGTTTAATAGGGTGGAAGGTTATAAGAATATTTTTGCCATTGGAGATACGGCAATCATGATTTCTAAAAAATATCCTAATGGCCATCCGATGTTGGCGCCTGTGGCGATTCAGCAGGCTCAAACTTTAGCGAAGAATCTGAAAAGGGTATTGATTAAAAAAGAAATGAGGGCATTTGCTTATAAA
This sequence comes from Candidatus Omnitrophota bacterium, assembly GCA_018062515.1. Lineage (GTDB taxonomy): Bacteria > Omnitrophota > Gorgyraeia > Zapsychrales > Zapsychraceae > JAGOSC01. Next base: position 2,789 of record JAGOSC010000074.1, on the reverse strand, counting down.
GATTATGGCGTCATGGCCACGATTGGACGTAACCGTGCGGTTGTAGACTTAAAGTTTTTGAAGTTATACGGTACAGTCGCATGGTTGATCTGGGTGTTTTTTCATTTAATGTCACTGGTAGGTTTTCGTAATCGTGTGGTGGCCTTCATTAATTGGCTATGGAATTATATCACTCACGACCGTGCGGCACGTTTGATCATTCAGCTTATGAGAAAGGAATGATGAAAGGGAAGAATCCAAAAACTGTCATTTATACCATCGGCCATTCTACTCATCCTATTAATGAGTTTATAAATATGCTCAAGAGTTTTCATATTCGTAAATTAATAGATGTGCGCACCATACCTAAGTCGGGTTTCAATCCTCAGTACAATCAGGAAGCCTTAAGGAAAAGTCTTGCCAATGAGAAGATTGATTACAAGCATATGATGGGCTTAGGTGGACTAAGACATGCGAATAAAGATTCAATTAATCTTGGCTGGCGCAACGCTTCCTTCCGTGGATATGCCGATTATATGCAAACTGAAGAATTTGAAGATTCCCTTCAGGAGCTTATTAAAGAAGCTCATAAAAAAACGGTGGCCATCATGTGTGCCGAAGCCGTACCTTGGCGCTGTCACCGGTCTTTAATCTCAGATTCAGTGCTCCTTAACGGATTGGATGTCAGAGATATCATGGGCTCACAAAAAGAAAATATTCATAAAATGAATCCCATGGTTAAGATAGACAAAGGGAAGGTTTGTTATCCGGAAACGTGATACTGTGGATGGATGTCCCAGATACACTCAGATTAAATTTCTTCCGTACCGGTTTATTCCTGGTGGGAATCCTCACCCCACAGAAAATCCGCTTGGGCATTCTTATGGAAAGAAAGAACCGGAGGCTGGGTTTTTTGTTCCTGATGATTGGAGAAAAACCGAACAGTATTTGTTTGGCATTGATTTATATAATTATGGCTATTGGTGGGAGTCGCACGAGGCGTTTGAATCTTTGTGGCGGATAGCACCCCAAGGTCATGTATCCAGAGATTATTTACAAGGACTGATTAAAATCTCAGCGGCTTTTCTAAAGTGGCATTCAAGACAACAAAAGGGGTTAGAGTATTTGTATAAAGGTGCTGTGCAACATCTTTTAAAGGTCAGCAAAAAATATCCGGTTTATATGGGGCTGAACATAGCCGAACATATTCAAAAACTTGGAAATCATTTTAATCAGGTTATTGAGTATCATAAATGGGCAGATCCATTAAGTGATTATCCTTATATTGTTTTAATATTAGGAGAAGAAATAGAGCCAAGACACGATAGAACTATCTGAGGACACAAGACGTAGTGATGAGAGAAGAGAAAGAATATTTAAGATATATTTTGCGTGCTAAGGATGAAGGATGCGGAATGATTCCTGAAGGATATCGAGTGGCTTATAAAAATTAGGTTATCAAACTATGGATAAATTAAAACAAGCCTCCCCAGTTATTTTACAGACCGGATTCCGAATATTTTTTCTTGGTGCAGCTATTTATGCGGTTATCTCGATGATCGTCTGGCTGTGGTTTTATGTCGCCCTGGGCAATATTTTTGTGTCCATGCCGCTCACAGTTTGGCATGGCCATGAGATGGTTTTTGGATTTACGATGGCTGTTATCGCTGGATTTTTATTGACGGCGGTCATGAATTGGACAGGTATTCAAACTTTAAACGGTTGGCCACTCTTGGTATTATTTCTACTTTGGGCAGCCGCCCGGTTTTTGGCGTTCATGCCGGCTTCATTCCCGATATGGCCAATGGCTTTTTGTGATACGGCGTTTCTCATTTTTCTGATCATCGCAGTAATGAAGCCAATTATTGCGGCCAAACAGTGGAAACAATCTGCCATATTTTCGAAATTGATCCTTATTTTATTTAGCGAAGTTGTCTTTTACGGCGCACTTTTGGCGGATGATTTGGCCACTGAACGTAAGGCCCTACGGTTTGTGATTTATATGGTGGTCAGTTTAATTCTGACCATTGGCCGGCGGATCATTCCGTTTTTCATCGAACGCGGCGTCGGCTACCCGGTGACATTACGCAATAATTCTATTCTGGATATTTCCAGTCTGATTTTTTTAGTGCTATTCTCAATCCTTGATACCTTCTTTTATTTACCCCAAGTTGTTGCGATTTTATCTTTGCTGTTGGTGATGATTCATAGCATCCGATTAAGTGGATGGTATACTCCTGGTATCTGGAAAAAACCATTATTGTGGATCCTTTTTGTCGGATACTTTTTCTTAATTGCTGGATTTATGTTGAAGGCAATGGCAGCGTGGATGCACAAGCCCGACGATTCTGCCTTGCATGCATTGACCGCTGGTGGGATAGGGATTTTTACCCTGGGCATGATGGCGCGCGTTTCCTGGGGACATACTGGGCGGCTTATTTCAGATGCTCCGGCGGGTCTACCCTGGATTTTTGTGCCCATTTGTTTGGGAGCCTTGATCCGAACGTTTTTACCTATCGTACAACCTGAGCTTTATATTCATTGGATCGGTCTCAGCCAGATGCTTTGGATCATCGCCTTTAGCAAGTGCACGCAACGCCAGCTCGGTTTCGTGACGGCGGATTCGTTCGACGGAATCACGCAAAGAACGAATGACGGGGACGGTTTTACGCGTTTCTACCCAGTCTAAAAAAACAGCCAGTTCCGCAGAAATAATCGCCTCCGCATCCAGAACAGCGTCTTTTCTCGACGCCATGCCCAATTCAATAATGCGTTGAAGGTCATCAATCGAATACAGGAAAACATTGGGT
>JAGOSC010000031.1 GCA_018062515.1 Candidatus Omnitrophota bacterium | reverse complement strand
GTGTTTGAAGATTCAAGCACTTTAAAGGCGCATATCAAAGCCCGTGACCATAATTGGGAACGAAGCGATATTACACCATCCCGACGAGCGCAAGAGTTTAAACACAATTCAGCCTTCGTCATCATTACTGGAGGGGCTAATAAAGGAAAGCTCGAGATTGCTAAATCATTGGAAAAGAATTTATTTAATTTAGGGAAGTTAACCTATTTTCTGGGAATTTCTAACGAGCTTTTGACCACGCAAGTCAATTCGAATGATACTGTATTAAACCGTGTGCAAATCATTCAGCAATTAGGGGAAATGGCCCACGTCATGACCGATGCCGGGCTTATTTTTATCGCGCGGGTTTCAGATGTAGATCGCTATGAGCTCGACACTTTGCGGACTCTTAATCAACCCAATCGTACGGTGGTTATTAATGTTGGCGAAAGCCCATTTGATGTAGGTCAAGTCGATTTAATTCTGGATGAAACATCAAATACAGAAGAGTCGGCCTTGAAAATCACAGATTATCTTATGAAGAAAATCCTTCCGGACCCTGAATTTTCGATTTAGCCCGACGCTGATAATCCTTGTTTAAATAAAAGATTGACACATATTTTCGTAAATGATACGATTTGATTCATTAAAATAAGTTTATTTATGACGTATATAGAACCCGAAAATCAAGATCCAAATCAAGAAGAGCGCTGCGATTGCGGAAAACTTTTATTTAAGTTGACTCACCGCGGTCTGGAATTTAAGTGCAATCGCTGCAAACAAATTCATTTAGTTCCGCTTCACAGGCTGGATAAGGAATTCCATAATCTTTGTCCGGTTATCGATCAAAGCGATCCTCAATAATCCCCCCGACTGTTATCATATTCGTTCATCACAATCCTAATTTCAAATCTCGCAACAACTTCCGTATCACAATCATTTGCTCTTAAGAATGTTTTATGATAATGTAATTACATTAAATAAATGGATTTAGCGTTTTCCACTGTAACTGCGGGTCATAAATGAATATTTTACTAACAAACGATGACGGCATATACGCTCCGGGAATATATGCTGTTTATCTTGAGTTAAAAAAATTAGGTAAAGTGACGGTTGTTGCTCCGGATTCAGAACGGTCTTCCGTCGGACATGGAATTACCTTGGCGCACCCGATCAGACAGAAAATCGTTGACCGCAAAAAAAGTTTCTTTGGTTACGGAGTCAGTGGAACGCCGGCTGATTGTGTTAAGTTTGCGATTGATGTTTTGTTTGATAAGAAGAAACCGGATTTTTTAGTCTCCGGGATTAATTTAGGGCCGAATGAAGGCTGCAGTGTTTTTTATTCGGGTACCGTCGCCGGAGCGAGAGAAGGAGCACTTATGGGGATTCCTTCGATCGCCGTGTCGCTCGACGCATATAGTAAACCTAATTTTCTGTATGCCGCGCAGTGCGCCCGAAAATTAGTCAAATTTATGACGAAGAATCCTTTACCTCGCGGAACATTTTTAAATCTTAATGTGCCGAATATTCCTGCCTCGCAAATCAAAGGGATCAAATTTACAAAGCAATGCCTCGAACCGATTCACGGTACATTCAAAAAATGTAAAGATCCAAATTTAAAAGAGTATTATTGGTTAACAGGTAAAGCAGTCATTAAAAATAATGATAATTCTGTTGATACGTACGCGTTGAACAATAAGTACGTTGCGATTACGCCTATTCACTGTGACTCGACGGATCATGCTGTGTTTCGTCAATATAAATCCTTTAAGTTATAATTTATGAAAAAATTAGGGACCTATAATCCTCTTTACACTGTATCCATGATTTTTTTGCTTCTATTTATGGGTATTGTGTCCATTTCTCCTCGGGCAGAAGGGGAAGAACCGTCTGATTCCCTCACTGAAGAAATTAAAAATAAAGACCTTATCATTGACTATTTACGCCGGACTATTATCTATTTGGAAACGCAATTGACAAACCGGCCGAATAAAGACCAGTTGAGTGAAACAAATCATCGTCTAGAAAAAGAGTTAATGGACCAAAAAGAAGAATCGGATGAAAGCGATAAAAAATTAAAGAAGAAAATTGATTTATTGCAAAAAGAGAAAAAAATCATCGCGACGGCGAGAAATTCTTCCTGTAAAAATGCGAATGAAGAATATGAAAAGAGAAGCAAACAAAAGGCTGAGGAATTACAAAAATTCAATGACTTAGTTTCTTCGAAAGACAAAGATATAGAGGTATTAAATCAGCGAATTAAAGAATTGGAATCCGCATCTGCCCTTCCAACGCCAACCGTAAAAAATATCGACGAGGCAAGGCCGAATGAACTGGCGGAATGTTTACAAAAGTCCGAAGAATTAGAAATTATCGAACAGAAAATACGTATTCAAGAAGAAAAAATTGCGGCCCTCAGCGAAGAAAATCAAAGTATTAAGACTCAATACAATGATGAGGTTTCCGAATACAAAAAGCAAATCAATGAAAAAGATTTGGCCCTCAAACTTAAAGAGGATGACGCGGCGCAAAATTTAGTTAAATTAAATGCGGAAATCGAAAAAAATGCGTCGTATCAAGAACTACTAGACAAGCAAACGTCAGAAATAGCTGGCTTAAATCAAAATATCGCTGATCTTAACAGCCAAATCACAAAGTCAGCGGAGGAAGCATCGCCGCCCGTAGAAAGTAATGTTGAACAACCGGTTGATCCTATAGCTTTCAATCAAAGATTAGAGGAAGAGAGGGCCATCGCCGTAAAAGAGATCAAAGAAAATTTTGACCGCGTGAGTAATGAATCAGCGGCACTAAAAATACAAATAGCTGATATGCAATCTCACTTAGATAAGACTGTTGCGGAAAAATCAACGTTAGAAGCTCAGTTACAAATATTGACGGAAACAAATGCTCAATTAACCAAAACCGTAGAAGAATTAAATCTTTATAAATCACAAAACATAGCTTCCCTTGCAGGTAATTCCAATCTAAAGGATGAAAATACGGAACTAAATGAGCGCATGGAAATTTTATTGCAGGAAAATGCCTCTTATCAGGAAAAAGTTGTTGAAGCGCAGGCTAGATTACAGGAAGCAGCCGACGCGACAAAATTAGCCGATGAACTGAATGCGTCAAAGCGGCTTATTCAAGGCTACAAAAAGGATGCCAATGCCAAAACTCTTGAAATTTCCTCTCTCAGCGACGAGAATCGTGACCTTCGGCTAAAGTTAAAAGAATCGCTTAATGAGATACAAAGGATGAAAGTTCAAGTAAAAGAGCTGGATGAAAATGCTAAACGGACAATAAATTCGATTGAACATGATAAACTTCAAAAACAGACCGACATATTAAAAACGGATTTGTCGAATGCCCGCCAACTGATCGCGCAGAAAGATGTCGCTTTAGAAGAATTGCAGAAAGACCGGGACAGTTTAAAGAATGACATTGTCCTATTGACTGAGCAGCTTAATAGTAAAATACAACAATTGGGCGAAATAGATGCTGCTAAACGCACGAAGAAGAAAATGTATAGTGAAAAAGAATTGGAAACGTCGAAGGCGCCTTTAGAGGCCGAGATTGTCACATTGAAGAATCGCATTAGTGAGTTGGAGAATCAGTTAGTCGACACATTAGATAAAACAGAAAATATGTTGCTTGAATTGAAGAATGTCCGACGACCTAAAACCAAAGCGAGTGGTGGTCATTAAAGCATATTCCTTCGTGTGAAAGATGTGCACGAAAGGGAAAGCTTGAAATCAAAATTTTTCCATAATATAATATGGCAACTTTAATTCTGATCTTATAAACTTTCCATCAAAATCAATCCGGAGGTATCAATGGAGGAAAAAGCACAATTAATTCTGAATGGTAAAACGTATAGTTTTCCAGTCATTGTTGGAACTGAAAATGAACGTGCTATTGATATTTCCACTTTACGAGCAGAAACATCTTATATTACATTTGATAATGGATACGGTAATACCGGTGCCTGTAAAAGTGCTATTACTTATCTCGACGGAGAGCTGGGCGTTCTAAGATATCGTGGTATTCCGGTAGAACAAATTGCTCAAAATGCAACGTTCGTGGAAACAGCCTATCTACTCATTAACGGGAATTTACCGACGGAAAAACAGCTTGCCGAATTTTCAAATTCTTTCACCAAACACGCCCATTTACATCCAGATATGTTGAATTTCTTTAAGGGTTATCCGAAGGGCGGACATCCTATGGGACTTTTGTCGTCGATGTTGTGTTCTTTATCGGCGTATTATCCGGAATTGCTCAAACCGGAACCGAACGCAAAAGAAATTGAAACTATGGCAGCTCAACTTTTATCAAAAGTAAGAACCATAGCCGCCTACATGTACAAAAAATCAGTTGATCAAGATTTTATCCCGCCTAGAGATGACTTGAAGTATATACCGAATTTTCTTCATATGATGTTTTCAACGAAGGAAAAAGATTATCAAATTAAAGAAGAAGTCGTTTCCGCTTTAATAGCTCTTTTTATTTTACACGCCGATCATGAACAAAATTGCAGTACATCAACCGTCCGGCTTATAGGTAGTTCATGGGCTAATTTATTTGCCTCTGTTTCCGGGGGAGTTTGTGCTTTGTGGGGTCCACTGCACGGTGGAGCTAACCAAGAAGTGGTGGAAATGTTAGAAGCCATTTATGCCGACGGTGGCGACATACAAAAATGTATCAATAGGGCTAAAGACAAGAATGACAATTATCGTCTGATGGGATTTGGTCATCGCGTTTATAAAAATTTTGATCCGAGAGCGAAAATCATCAAAGAACGTTGTAAACGGTTATTTGAGAAGATGGGTATAAATGATCCTTTATTAGAAATCGCCGTCAAACTTGAGGCGGCTGTTCTAAAAGACGATTATTTCGCCGAGAGAAAACTTTATCCGAATGTCGATTTTTACAGCGGATTAATTTATAAAGCTATTGGCATTCCGACGGACATGTTTCCCGTCTTGTTTGCGATCGGACGTATGCCGGGATGGATTGCTCAATGGAAGGAAATGAAAGAAGATCCCAAATCAAAAATCGGACGTCCGCGGCAGATATATACCGGTCTTACCACCCGGAATTATGTGCCGATGAACGAACGCTGATCTTTCCAATTAATATTTTAACGATCCTCCAGAAAAAGGGGTATTTTGTGATTAAGTTTCATTCCACGGCTCAATTTGACCAGGACGCAACCGTCCTTATTATCGAAAAAAATAATATCAAACATAAAAAATTCTCGACGGAGTTACCTTCCGACTTAAAACAGGAAATTTTAAAAATTCTCGACGCTGGACAATTTTGCGCGGATAAATGTGATTTGTTTCCGATTATTTATCGTTCAACATTGGTTCTGCTGATAGGTGTCGGTCAGCGCACAGACATTTCCTCGACGGCGTTTCGAATTTGCCTGAAGACCGCTTTACAAAGTAAGTATCTGCAGAAAAAAAGGAAAATCGAAATTATTCCCTGTGATACAAAAGATGAAACGATTCAAGTCTTAATTGAAGCAATCATGATCGGAACTTATACTTGGCAGAAATACATAACTAAGAGCTGCGAAATTCCTTTCACGGAAAAAAGTTATACGATTGCCTCGCCCAAGAAAAAATTATTTGATGATACCGTCGCCGTTAGTCGTGGTACGAATTTTTCCAGAGATTTGGTCAACGATAATGCGGATTTGATCGCGTCGGATTATTTAGAGAAGGTGATCAAAAAGCTTGTTAAAGATGAAAAGAAAATCACCGTCGAAGTTCTAAACAAAAGGGAAATGAAGGCCAAGGGGCTGAACCTGCATTTGGCGGTTAATCAAGGCAGTCAGAAGGAACCTAAGTTGATCATCGTGAAATACAACGGTGCAAATAATAAAAAAGATTATACAGCTATCGTCGGAAAAGGTATGACTTTCGATACAGGCGGGTTAAATTTAAAACCAACCGGCAATATTGAAAGCATGAAACTCGATATGAGCGGGGCCGCCGCCGTTATAGGGACGTTGATGAATACCATCGCCCTGAATCTTAAGAAAAATATTTTATTTGTCTGCGGTATTGCCGAAAATGTTACGGGTTCTGGATCATATAAACCTGGGGAAGTTATAACCAGTTATTCCGGGAAAACAGTTGAGATTGCCAACACCGACGCTGAAGGCCGGCTTGTATTGGCGGATGCCATTTCTTATGTTATCAAAAATTACAAGCCCGAACGTATCATTGATATTGCCACATTAACCGGTGCTTGTATTGTTGCTCTGGGACATAATCACAGCGCGCTTGTTTCCACCGACGAGAAATTAGCCCAACAGTTGACGGATTCAGCTAAAGAAACGGATGATCGTGTTTGGAGGCTTCCTATTTATCCAGAATTGAGTGAATCCGTTAAATCACAAATCGCCGATATCCGTAATCTCGGATATCCGAAGGGGGCGGGAGGAACGATTACGGCAGCGGAATTCTTGCGTCAATTTACGGAAGATACAAAATGGGCCCATCTTGATATTGCCGGAACAGCTTTCGTTGACAATGCAAAACGTCTATATTTTGGACATGGAGCAACCGGCGCGGGCGTAAGATTGTTAACGCATTATTTACAAAATAATTAAAAAGAGCTACGTATGCCATATAAGAAAAAAAGGCATCCTTTCCTTTATATATCAATCATCAGTTTAGCTTTTGTTTCATTTTATTCTTCACAAAGCCAATCTAATACATCTAATCGTGTATACGTCATTTCTCTCGAGGATGACACAATTAATCCAGTCACGGCTGAATATATTTCCAAGGCCATTGATCGAGCGGCGCATGATCAAGCACAGCTGTTAGTTATTCAATTGGATACACCTGGCGGTTTATTGTCATCGACGAGAACGATCGTAAAGAAAATGTTAACATCGCCTGTTCCGATCGCTGTTTATGTATCTCCCAGCGGTTCACATGCCGGATCGGCGGGAGTGTTTATTACCTATGCAAGCCATGTCGCCGCCATGGCCCCGTCGACGAATATAGGAGCCGCTCATCCGGTTGATTTTGGAGGCGGCTCATCACCGCAAAAGGGTTCGGATTGGGGTGAGTTAAAGAAATTATTAGAAGAAATCCGTGCCAAGCAAATAGAAGAAAAGAAAAATCAGGATCAATCGGCGTCAAAACAGCCATCTTCTCCGGAAGAAATCAAAAAAGAAATAGTCCCATCGCAAGAAGATCCGATGAGCAGTAAAGTTCTGAATGATACAGTGGCCTTTATTAAATCCATTGCCATTGAACGCGGCCGAAATTTAGAATGGGCTGTGCAGAGTGTTACTCAAAGCGATTCGATTACCAGCGACGAGGCTATTGAGAAAAAGGTTGTTGAATTTATAGTAACAGATTTAAATGATTTGATGACAAAGATTGATGGATATAAAGTCAATGTCAATGGACATGAAATTATTTTGAACACCAAAGACGTCCATATTGAAATAATGCCGATGGATGGCCGGCAGAAATTTTTTAATATTTTAGCGAATCCGAACATTGCTTATATTTTGATGATTCTTGGATTTTACGGTTTGTTATTTGAGATTACACACCCGGGGTTCGCCGTGCCTGGTGTCGTCGGAGGTGTTTGTTTAATTCTGGCTTTTTACAGTATGCAAACACTCCCGACGAATTACGCTGGTTTGGCTTTGGCTCTTTTGGGATTAGGCCTTCTTATTGCGGAAGCGTACACGCCGGCCTTTGGTATATTAACACTGGGCGGCTTAATTTGTCTGGTATTAGGATCGATGCTTTTATTTGATTCAACCGATCCAGTCATGCGAGTGTCAAAAACAGTGATTGGAGTTTTCGCGATCTCGACGGCGGGAATATCATTATTTGTCCTCACATACCTTCTGAAGAACCAACATAGAAAATCCAAAGTCGGATTTGATCGCTTAATTGGAGAATCAGGTGAAGTAAAACGAAGAATTCCTCAAGGGGCTGAAGGCAAGATTTTTGTGTCAGGTGAATTATGGAACGCAACAGCGAGGGAAAATATTGAAGTTGGAGAAAAGGTTGTCGTTGATTCCGTCAGCGGAATGATTTTAAATGTCAGAAAAATATCAAATAATTAAAAGGAGTTTATGATGGGATTTATTATAGTGATCGGTATCGGATTATTTTTATTGTGGAATTGGGTTAAAATTCTCAGCGAATATGAACGGGCGGTTATTTATCAACTCGGTCGGATCGCGGATAAACCACGCGGACCGGGTGTTGTTTTTGTTATGTGGCCGTTTGAAAGGGCCGTGATTATCAGTTCCCGTATCATTACTCTCGATATTCCTCCTCAGGACATTATTACGAAAGATAACGTTTCAGCCAAAGTGAATGCCGTGTGTTATTTTAGAGTTGTTAATCCGATTAAAGCTGACGTTGAAATCCAGAATTATCAGTATGCAACTTTACAAAAAGCCCAGACAACGTTAAGAAGTGTGTTAGGGCAAATGGAATTTGATGATCTTTTGGCGAATCGGGAACTCATCAACGAGAAATTACAAACCATTTTAGATAAAAGTACGGAATCGTGGGGGATTAAAGTTGTGGATGTTGAAATCAAAGACGTGGATGTTTCTGAAGATTTGAGAAAGGCCATGGCGAGACAGGCTGAGGCAGAACGCGAACGTCGTGCCAAAGTCATAGCGTCGATCGGTGAATTTGAAGCCGCCGAAAAGGTGTGCGAAGCCGCGAAAATGATGCAGGAATATCCGATGGCGCTTCAATTGAGATATCTTCAGACGCTCGTCGAGATCGGCGGGGGAAATAATACGACGACGGTCTTTCCTATCCCGATTGATTTCTTGAAAGTATTCGCGGAAAAAATAAAAACTAATTAAGGAGAACACATGAGTTTTCGTATTGAATCCGACAGTATGGGCGAGATACAGGTCCCGACTGATAAATATTATGGCGCGCAAACAGCCCGCTCACTGATTCATTTTCCCATTGGAATTGAAACATTTCCTTTTGAAATGATCTGGGCCTTAGGGACTATTAAGAAAGCCGCGGCATTGGTCAATGGAGATTTAGGCATTCTTGAAGCGTCGAAAGTAAAATTAATCGTTCAGGCGGCTGATGAAGTCATCGACGGTAAATTGAACGAACATTTTCCACTTTCTGTTTGGCAAACCGGCAGCGGTACACAAACGAATATGAATGCGAATGAAGTTATTTCGAATCGCGCGATTGAACTCGCCGGTGGTAAAATGGGCAGCAAAAGCCCTATTCATCCGAATGATGATTGTAATAAGGCTCAATCGTCAAACGATGTGTTTCCTGCCGCCATGCATGTGGCCGCCATTAAACAAATTCATACATTATTGATACCGGCAATAACCGTCTTACGTGATGCTCTTGATTGGAAGTCCAAAGAGTTTAAGGACATCATTAAGATCGGACGTACACATTTGATGGACGCAACACCTGTAACACTAGGAAATGAATTTTCCGCTTATACCAAACAGCTAACTAACGGATTACTAAGGATTAACAATGCTTTGCCACGTCTTTATGAGTTGGCTTTAGGCGGAACTGCAGTTGGAACTGGATTAAATACGCATCCGCAATTTGCTGTAAAGGTTGCCGAAAAAATTGCTCAGCTTTCCGGATATTCGTTTATCACCGCGGAAAATAAATTTGAGTCTTTGGCTGCGCACGATGCCATCGTCGAGTTTAGCGGTGTTTTAAAAACATTGGCTGCGTCTTTAAATAAAATTGCGAATGATATACGGTGGCTCGGTTCGGGTCCACGTTGCGGAATAGGTGAGATTAGTCTCCCGGAAAATGAACCGGGAAGTTCCATTATGCCGGGAAAGGTAAATCCAACGCAGTGTGAAGCAATGACCATGGTTTGCGTTCAGGTAATGGGTAATGATGTGGCCATTAATATGGCGGGCGCGAGCGGAAATTTTGAATTGAATGTTTACAAACCGGTCATGATTTTCAATTTACTTCAATCTATTCGGCTTTTAGCTGATGCATGCAACGCGTTTAAAGAGCATTGCGTCGTCGGTATTACTCCAAATTACGACAATTTAAAACGACATTTGAACAATTCATTAATGCTGGTGACGGCGTTGAATCCGCATATAGGTTATGACAATGCGGCGAAAGTGGCCAAAAAGGCCTTTAGAGAAAATTTGACTCTAAAAGAAGCCGCTGTTGCTTTGGGCTTTCTTACGGCAGACTGGTTTGATAAAGTTGTTCGTCCTGAAAAAATGCTGGGACCAAATGGATAACGGAAATAAATGAAACAACTTAAATTAATTTTTAGTTTAGGGATTTTATTTTTAGCATGCGGTTGCAGTCAGACTAAAGTCATTGCTCCCGATATAGTTGAAAAACCGCGCTTAAATAGAGAATCATTTTTTGGAGAAAGAGTTGTTCTGGACGGAACAAAGTCAGTTTTTCTCACCGAATTGGATTTAGAATTGAATTTCCCGACGGGACATGAACTTTTAGCTCATGCGAATCCCAATATTACATTCTATGCGAGTAGTGGCGAGCAAATTCTAAAGCAGGAACTTTATCCTGATACGCATCATTATGTTATCAATCAGAAAATGGATGCGCCGATTTATTACATTGTCCTCGGTATTTATTATTGCCACACGGGCAGTGAAGGCCAATGCATGATGCAAAATGTCCTATACGAGGTTCATACATCGGAGCAATTGATTCCAGGACCGCTTCGTATCGAATATGATGTTCCGGTTTCAAATTTTTAAACGGAAGTTATTCTTGACGAATGTTAGAGTTGGATTTATCCTAAGTAAAACAAAAATTTAGAAAGACAAAAATGATTCAAGAAAAAAAGGGTATTGAACGAAGACAATATATCCGTGCTAAGCGGGTCTTAAGTGTTGAGTTCAAATTAATTAAATCCTCCCGTAAAAATGTTGATCACTCCACGCATATTTCAACGACGGAAGACATGAGTCTTGGTGGGATTTCCTTTTACAGTCCGTTTAAATATATGACTGACGATGTTCTTAACATTCGGGTTGTCATGTCGGGCGTATTGGAGATTTTTACCGGACCTGCTAAAGTCGTTCGTTCCATTGAGAAAAAGTCCGGAACAGTATTTCTCGTCGCTGTCAAATTTTTGAAAACCGCCACCAAAAAACGTAGTGCCAAATCATTTTCCCCATCGTCAGTAACTGCAGTAACGACTAAAAGAAAATCCGCAAAACGCATTATTTAATCAGTCCATAGATTATTTTTGAGAGAAGGGAAGAGTAAGAAAAAAGTTTATTCTTACGTCTTTTTTAGCTGAGGATTTACGATTTGTCCTTGATGAGTGAGAAGACAGCCTTTAATAATTTCGTCTTCGGGATTGAGTTTAAAGACTTTGGCATCTTTATCCCAATAGGTTTCAATCAAGTTGACTAAATTGCTGGAATACATTTGGCTGGCATGAAAAGCAACGCGGCTGGGTAAATTTCCTAGACCGATAATGGTAACGCCATTGACGTCAACTTCTTCATTTAAACGTGAGCCTTCCACGTTACCGCCCGATTCAACGGCCATATCGACGATAATACTGCCCGGTTTCATTTGAGCAACCATTTCTTTGGTCACGACAATGGGGGCTTTGCGGCCGAATAGTTGGGCTGTTGTAATGACAATATCAGATTGTGAACAAACTTTAGCCATTCCTTGACGCTGTTTATCGAGTTGTTCAGGCGTTAAGGCTTTGGCATAACCGTCTTTGGTTTGACCGGTTTCACCTAAATCAATTTCAACGAATTTTCCGCCTAAGGATTGTACTTGTTCTTTAACAACCGCGCGTGTATCAAATGCCTCAACGCGGGCACCTAGACGTTTTGCAGTAGCAATGGCTTGCAAACCAGCGACACCGGCGCCGATGATAAAAACACGCACCGGCGCAATTGTTCCCGCGGGAGTATTCATCATAGGAAAAATTTTATTTAATCGTTCAGCAGCGAGAATTACCATCACATATCCTGCAAGATTGGCCTGTGAACTCAAGGCATCCATTTTTTGAGCAAATGTTGTGCGTGGAATCATTTCCATGCTAATTGCGCTGACACGCTGGTTAACGAATTCATTAATCAATCCGGTTTCATTAAACGGATCAAGAAAGCTAATATGAATACTATCTTTTTTTAGTTGAGAAATTTCTTCTTTGGGTGGAAGGCGCAGGCGTAAAATCATGTCAGAAGTTGACAAAATAGTCGCGCGGTCTGTTACTTTAGCGCCGACTTTTGTATATTCTTCGTCGCTGAACCCTATAGATTTTCCCAGACCAGATTCAACTTGTACATCAATGCCCCGTTTAACCAAACGGTCAACCGATGATGGAATAAGGGGGGTTCTTTTTTCTCCTGGAAATATTTCTTTAGGGGCGCCGATCAGCATTTTGGGGGACTCCAATATTTTTTTATTATTTGATTAAGATTATCAAAACGTAACTATAAGTCAAGCATGATTTGACCTAATTTGAATATTGACAATAAAATTTTACCAGTATATATTAACGGTAATCAAAATTTGTCCAACATGATTCATGGAGATGAAATGCCCTCTAATCTTGGAACAGAAACCCGCCTCTTGCGTGTCGCTATTGTCGGTTGCGGTCCCAGCGGTTTTTATGCCGCGGATGGTATAGCCAAAGCAAACCTAAACGCGAAGGTTGATTTTTTTGACCGATTACCCGCCCCGTACGGCCTTGTTCGTTACGGAGTTGCCCCCGACCACGGAAAAATTAAAAATGTCATTAAAGTTTATGAAAAAATTGCCGAACATGATAACTTCGAGTTTTTTCTCAATGTGACGATCGGCAAAGATATTTCCGTCGAAGAATTAAAGAAATATTATGATGTTATTCTTTTTACCTGCGGGGCTGAAACAGACCGCAAGTTAGGTATACCCGGCGAAGATCTGGATCAGAGCCATACCGCTACCGAATTCGTCGCTTGGTACAATGGACGCCCGGAATATCGTGATTGCGTGTTTGATCTGTCTGGAAAAGTTGCTGTGATTATTGGACAAGGGAATGTGGCCATGGACGTCGGCCGTATCCTCGCTAAGTCTGTTGAAGAATTAAAGACAACCGATATTGCTCAGCACGCCCTTGAGGCTTTAAAGAATAGTAATATTGAAGAAATTCACATGATTGGCCGACGAGGGCCTGTTCAATCAGCTTTTACGCCCGTCGAGATACGTGAATTCGGAGAATTAGAAAATTGCGATCCGGTGGTTGAACCGGCAGATTTAAATATCAGTCCAACCAGTGAACAAGAGTTGATAGGGCCGTCAAACGCATCAAGAAAAAAGAATTTTGATATTTTAAAAGGCTTTGCAGAACGCGGCAAGGGAACAAAAAAGAAAAAATTTTATTTTCATTTTCATCGCAGCCCGGTTGAATTAAAAGGCACCAAAAAAGTGGAGGCTGTTGTTT
Source organism: Candidatus Omnitrophota bacterium (assembly GCA_018062515.1). Classification (GTDB taxonomy): domain Bacteria; phylum Omnitrophota; class Gorgyraeia; order Zapsychrales; family Zapsychraceae; genus JAGOSC01. Next base: position 21,239 of record JAGOSC010000031.1, on the reverse strand, counting down.
TAGAGAAAAATGTTTTATCTGGAGAAGCTGGTCAGCAAAAAGCTCAAGGGACCGGTGAGAAAGTTGAACAGCCTTGTTGTATTTTATTTCGAAGTGTTGGTTACCGGGGCATTCCGATTGAAGGTGTTCCGTTTGACGAAAAACATGGTGTTATTGAGAATATAGAGGGCCGTATTACGAATAAGGGAATTGTTGTTCCGGGATTATATTGCGCCGGCTGGATCAAACGCGGACCAACTGGTGTTATTGGGACGAACAAGGTAGACGCGGAAGAAACAATGCACAAAATTCTTGAAGATTTTCCTACGTTGACGCCATGCATTACGCCAAATTCCAAGGAACTATTAAAATTTCTCCAAAATAAAGGGGTCCGCGTTGTGAGTTTTGCTGACTGGAAAAGGATCGATGAAGTAGAAATCGCCAATGGCCAAAAAGTCGGTAAACCGAGGGAAAAATTTGTTAGAGTTGAAGATATGCTCGCTGTCCTCGATAAAAAATAATAATGTCTAAGAAAAACCGTTTTCGTGATGTTTACCCGCCTTATCTCCCGCCATTTTACTTCTTACTTTTAAAATTACGTAAATCTTACCGTCAACGCATGACCCGTTTTACAGAAGAGCGTGTTCGGCGTTCAGGGCCGGTTCACATTGTTGCCGACGGGGACGGTGAGTGGACCGTCCCTGTAAATGGATTAATTCCGAATCCTGTTCAACATATTAATCGCAGCGCCCTTTGGATGGATGAAGATCTTAATCTTCCTGAAATAAAAGCCATCATCAAAGAAATTAATGACATCAAACAAACCTTAACCTCCCGAGGCTTAAAGTTTACGTCGACTGCTGCTTCATTTATTCCTCGTATGTACACGGAATATTCCGAAAAAAAGAACGCCTGGGAGAACGCCTGGTGTTTTTTGCATTCGAAGGTCAAACCGACGGATAAGGTGCTTGATATCGGAGGATCCTCGACGGCATTTAATTTTTACTTGGCTAGTTTGGGCTGTAAAGTCAGTAGTGTTGATAATGACTGGAATAATTATGGGATTAATTACAATACAAATTACGTCGGTAAAAAAATGGGCTGGAATATTCGGGCCTATGACATCGACGGGGGAAAACGTTTACCTTTTCCCGATAATCATTTTGACCGAATATTTTCTATTTGTGTCATCGAACATTTGACATCAAAAGCACGACGCGGTTTGATGAAAGAACTCGGCCGTGTCATTAAGCCTGGTGGTATCGCTTCATTCTCGACCGATTATGATCCGCAACGTGAAGTATTAGTCTTTGATAAGGGATTACGTTTCGCTTACCGTAAAAAGTTTGAGGAAGATGTGATTAATCCATCGGGCTTGGTTTTACACGGAAATCAAACGCTGATCGATGCTTATCCTGATCAAAATTTCCTCGGCGCATTTTTCTTAAAGAAAAGGGAAAAGAATGCCTTTTGAGTTTATTCCTGACACCACACGTTTCAATTTGACCAATGCCTTATGTTTGGCAGAGGCATCAGCCTTAGCTTATGAACCGTCGTCGGTGATTAAAGCAATGACGATCAAACAGTGGGGTATGAAACGCTGCGATTGTTTTGATCAAAACGATACGCAGGTGTTCATCGCGGGGAATGATGACATTATTTTGCTTAGCTTTCGCGGAACAGCGTCGAACGAAGACTGGATGACAGATAGCAAAACAAGGTTGATTCCTTATAAGAAGGGAAGAGTTCACCGCGGATTTAATGAAGCATTTTCTCTCACAAAAGATTGGGTGAAAAGGACGATTACGGAGTATGATGATCGCATACAATCATTATGGGTTACGGGCCATAGTTTAGGGGCGGCCCTAGCCACGTTGGCGGTTGATTATCTCATCGATAAAGAAAATTTATTTACCGTGAACGGACTTTACACGTTTGGAAGTCCGCGGGTCGGTGACCGGAAGTTCGCCGAGAATTTTGATGACGGGATCAAACACCGAACATTCAGGTTTGTATATGACGAAGATGTCGTCACACGGGTTCCGCCGAGAATCTTAGGTTATGAGCACGTCGGTACGGTGCGTTACATTGACCGAAAAGGTGTATTGCAATACAATAATGTCACCTGGAAAAGATGGTTAGACCGGACGGAAAGTGTAACGATCAGATCTCTAGACCGGTATCGCGAATTAAAACATCAATATCCCGGCGGGCTTCATGATCATGGAATGTATAGTTATATTCGTTATATTAAAAAGAATTTAGAAAAAGACAATCCCGGCCCCATGGATTTTAAAACGTATATTAATCAATGATTCGTCACAGTCTTATGAGACATAGGAACTAAAAACTATGAAAAAGCGACGGTCAATAGGTTTAACAATGGTGGCCATATTTTTAATTATCTTAGGATTGATTGGGCAAATAGTGATATTTTTATTATCGTTACTTGATAACTTTAATCCCATCAATATTTGGCATTTCATAAGTTTATTACCCTACTCAGCCGTACCAATTTTGACAATCTCTTCCGGGATAGGGATTTTAATGTTGAAAAAATGGGCCAGAAAAACAGGAATGATAGTCATCGTTTTGCATTTTGTGTTTATTTTGCTTTGGTCCCTATGGGCTCTAAGCGGTTTTGATTTAACCATTGATTCCGTTAACGCCGCTGCTAAGGAATCGTTAATTTCTCGACTAACGATAATACACGCGATTGAATTGGGAATATTATGTGCATTAATGACGTCTTTTTTTTATCTCATCCGTCCGAAAACTAAGGTGCTGTTCAGTTAATATATAGGTCCGATGGATTTTTAAACGTATATTAATCAATGATAGATATGAAATGAAAAATAATTTAATCATTGGTACCTTATCGACTAGCAGCGGCGTAATCGGTTGGATTGTGATATCCGAATTATCAGGAAAATGGGAGGCCTGGGACTCGTCGCTGTATATACAAATATTTTTACCCGTTATGTATGTCATTTCGTTGATATTCGGATATATTGAACCACCACGCGCTTGGCGTTGGGGGCTTTTTCCTTTCTTAGGGCAGTTTGCTGGGATGATTCTTTCACAAGGCTTCGGTAATCTTTGGCCATTGGGGTTAATTCTGTCTTGTATATTATTAATTCCAGGTGTTATTTTGGCTAATGTAGGAGCATTTTTAGCATCTAAGCGAAAATAATTAATCAATATTTTTAGATTTTTGTAACTTGTATTTTGCTTTTTGTGCATTAAAATAATTCATCTAGGAAAAACAAATCATTAAGACATTCTAAAAGGAGTATAAACGTGGTTGAAGTAAATGAGTATTTTGGGGGAAAGGTAAAATCATTTGTTATTAATTCCGACGTGGGTAAAAAAACGGTAGGTGTTATCAAGCCGGGCGAATATGAATTTGATACGAAAACAAAAGAAACGATGACGGTCGTTGCAGGATCATTATCTGTATATTTTCCTGAATATGAAGAGTGGGAAGATTTTGGGGTTGGTTCTTCGTTTGATATTCCGGCCAAGTCAAAATTCAAAGTCAAAGTCGACCAAGACGCCGCATATCTTTGTGAATATGAATAAACTGATTTCGTCCTAGGAAAATATGCGCGAAACCGACATGTATTATCCATTGAAGGAATTTCTCGAGAAGGCTGGATATACTGTACATTCAGAAGTCAACGATATCGACGTGCTCGCTAAGAAAGGGGAGGAGATTATTGCTGTTGAAATGAAGACAGCGTTTAATCTTAAGTTCGTTTATCAACTCATTGAGCGCCGCAAAATTGCCGATAAAGTTTATGCTTATGTTCCTTTGGGCAAAGGCGGGCGCTGGCCAAAAGGTTATAAGCAAATGTGCGGCTTACTGAAACGTTTGGAATGCGGGCTTATGACACTCGATAGCAAAAAAACGGTTTGTATGGAATTTGAACCACAGAGCTACGCCGGATATAAGAATTACGCGAAAAAGAAAATGGCTCTCAAAGAATTTCACGGACGCAGTCTTGATCTTAATCAAGGCGGAAGCCGCAGCGAATTACTGTTTACCGCTTATAAAGAGAAGGCGATTCGCTTGGCATTATTTCTCTACGAAAACGGCCCCGTCGAGACAAAACGGCTGACGACCACATTAATCGATATTGAGCATCCGGCGCGTATTCTCCGCGATAATCATCAATTTTGGTTTGAGCGTGTGTCGCGCGGTGTTTATCAAATAACCCCTGAATTTGAAAAATTCTTAATGGCTAACCGAAAAAAGATTGAACAATACCATTTCTCACCCCATTTGTAAAATGTAGAGAACGTTCGCGAACATTCCCTATTATCACTGATCCATTTACAAAGAATGACGATTAATTAGAATACAAACATCCCCAATAGCGGTGCAAAATTTTTTCTAGCCATCACGTATTAGCTTCTGTTATCATACTCCATGTTTTCCAATGATATTTCCTATACACAGCTCCGCTGGGATGAAAACGGCTTACCTCATTCTGTCATGTTTGATGATAAATATTTTTGTCAGGAAAGCGGATACGAAGAAGGACTGCATGTTTTTTGCGGCGGCAATCATTTAGAAGAACGATTTAAGAAATTATCCTCTACTGAGCCTTTTTTAATTGGTGAAACTGGATTCGGTACGGGTTTAAATTTTTTATGTGCTTGGCAATTATTTGAACAAAATGCGCCGCTGTCCACGACGCTGCATTACATTTCCATCGACCAATTTCCTCTAAATAAACAAGATCTCCAACGAGCGCTCAGTTTATGGCCGCAGCTTAAAAAATATTCAGAACAACTCATTGAACATTATCCGTCGATCGGTGATGAAGAACAAACTATTGTGCTGTCTGATGGGCGAGTTAAACTCAGTTTAATTTATGATCATGTTTTAAAAGGCCTCGATCAAATGAGCCGGAAACATTATTACGTGGATGCCTGGTTTCTTGATGGGTTTGCGCCCGCTAAGAACGAGGAAATGTGGTCAAAGGATGTGTTCGTCGGAATTGGAGCTTTGAGCCGGCCAGGCACGACGATCGCGACATTTACTTCTGCCGGTGATGTGCGCCGCGGTTTAATCGAACAAGGATTCAACATGGAAAAAGCCCCGGGCTTTGGGCGCAAAAGACATATGCTTAAAGGTGAATATGGGGGAAGAAGATATATTCAAGATCAGTAACGGAGGATAGTAAACGTGAGAGAACATTTAGAAAAAATTTTAGCCTTTCAAAAGGAACGTGATTGGAAACAATATCATACGCCGAAAAATTTAGCCATTTCATTGTCGCTCGAGGCAGGCGAAATCCTTGAATTATTCCAATGGACGGATGATCATGGTTTACCCGACGGACAAAAAGAAAAATTGGCGCATGAGCTGGCTGATGTGTATGCTTATCTTTTGCTTTTAGCGCATGAAACGGATATTGATCTTCATAGTGCTTTTGAGGCCAAAATAAAAATTAATAACGAGAAATATCCAGTGGAAAAATCAAAAGGAAATTCCAAGAAATATACCGAATTAAATTAATGTATGGATGAACAAAATCAAAATAATCAGGAACCGCATAAAAGACGTGTCCGGTATCGAGGAAAAAATCCTCGACGGTTCGAAGAAAAATATAAAGAACATAATCCGGAAAAATATGCGGATGATGTTAAGAAAATTATGGAAAGCGGTCATACCCCGGCAGGAATGCATCGGCCGATTTGTGTTCAGGAAATTCTTGAATTCTTTAATCTTAAGCCCGGCCAAATTGGGTTAGACGCAACGCTTGGATATGGCGGACACGCGCAGGAATTTCTTAAACGAATCACACCAGGTGGTTGCCTATATGCTATCGATGTTGATCCCATTGAAATATTACGGACACAGGCGCGGTTGCGAGGGATGGGCTTTACTGAAAAAGATTTTATAACGAGGCAAATTAATTTTGCCGGTATTTCCAAATTGTTAACGGATGTAAAAGATGGTTTTGATTTTATATTGGCGGATCTAGGAGTCTCGTCGATGCAATTGGATAATTCAGCACGGGGATTTACTTTTAAAACTGCCGGACCATTGGATTTAAGATTTAATCCGGAAAAAGATAAACCTGCATCTGAACGAATTAAATCCCTTTCATTGCTTGATCTAGAAAAAATATTATGGGCGAATGCGGATGAGCCATTCACGCGTGAAATCGCCCAAGCTATCCATCGTCGAAAAGAGGATATGAATACGACATCGGATTTGACATTTACCGTTCGAAAAGCTTTATCAAAAATTGATCGTGATATGCCGGATAAAGATGTTACTCGTTCTATCCGCCGGACATTTCAAGCGTTAAGAATTATGGTGAATGAGGAATTTTCGGTGTTAGAACAATTTTTAAGAAATGTGCCTTTTTGTCTTAAACCCGGCGGTAAGGTGGCGATATTAACTTTTCATTCCGGTGAATATGATCGTGTCACTGAATCTTTTAAACAAGGATTGGAAACGGGATTGTACTCGGAAATAAATCAGGAATCTGTTCGCGCGAGTTTTAAGGAACAATATGATAATCCGCGTTCGAAAAGTGCAGTTTTGCGGTGGGCAGTTAAAAAGTGATAAGGGATATGTGATAAGTGATAAGAATAATGACCGGCATCCCAACTTCTTTATTATCACTTATCACTTACCACTGATCACTATTAATCAATCACGCAGTCGGTCGTAAACGGCTTATTCATCAATTCCGTTGTGACCGGATTTTCTTTTAGATAAGAGATGAGAGCGTCCGCACCGATCCGTCGGTGAAAGGCGCCAAGATCTTCAGTAGGTGAGGAATTCTTTTTAAAATTTTGAAACAAAGCTTCAATCACCACAGCGACTTGTTCACGGGGAACAGAGCGCAGGTGCATTTGCAGTCCGTCGGAAGTAATAAGGGGAACCCCTTGATGACGACCAGCTTCATCGCCGAATAGTTTAAACATGTAACGGTCCATACCGGTTCCAATAAGTCCAATGCTTTTTGTCCCAGGACGGAAACATTGACGCTCACAACCGGTTATACCGATCGATTCCGCCATATCACCCCAACCGCGTTTTTCTAATTCATCAATCAATTCAGGTTCAAATTTTTCTGAGTCTGTGTACGTTAATCGGCAGGAATCGCGGCCGACACATGCACCGGAATTCAGGCGTAATGTAGAGTAAGGTTTACCGTTACGTTGACCGTATCCGAAGCTCTTTAAAAAATCTTCAAATTCGCCTTTTTTATTCTCCGGAATATTGCTGAAAAGGATGTCTTGATTCGGAGTTAGAGACATTTCAATATCATATTTGTCCATCGCTTGACGGACCATGGATTTTAATTTTCCATTCAAACTGTCATCTTGCAAACGGCCGTTCTCGATATAAGCGCCAAACGTATACAAACCATTATTCGGTTGTTTGTACCAGCCATGATGAAGATGACGATCGCCATAATCGTGGTCAGGATTTGGTTTTTCGAGAGGGTAGCCGAGTTTGGCTGACACTTGATCGCGGTACCAGTCCACACCTTGTTTTTTAATCACATATTTAAGCCTCGACCAGAAACGATTCTGTCGATCGCCCCATTCTTTATGAACACGGACAACCGCATCCATCGCCGGCAATAATTGTTTTTCTGAAACAATAGCTAAAGGAAGACTCAAGGTTGCCATGGTCGGTTTGCCATTACGTTCACCTTGACCGCCGCCGACATAAATTTGATAAGCCACGACTTTATTATTTTCTAGAATAGGAGCTACGCCCATATCATGCGTGCGCATTTCCACACAGTTATCGGGAACAAGTTTTCCCGTTTCTGAATCATGATGAATAGCAGAGAAAGCAATCTTGAATTTACGGTTTAATAAATTCTCGCCGTAATCAAAAGATTCTTCGGGCCGACGGATTTGAGTAGGGTCGATGCCAAAAACTTGAATAAATGGATCCAAAGGAAGTTGAAAATAGAGGCCAGCCTTACGTGACCATTCCAAGGCATTAAAGACATTTGAAAATCGGGTGAGAGGGCAGGCCATGACATTACGAGTATTATCCCCGCAACCGTTTAATGTGTTGAAACCTGTTTCGGCCAATGTTTTGACGAGATCAATAATGCCTTCTTTTTTGATCCAATGAAACTGAATGGTTTGACGATTAGTGATTCTCAGCGTCGGTAAACCGTAAGGATTTTGGCAATGTTTATTCGATAATTCATCAATGACTTGCCATTGTTTACGGCTGATCACACCACCGCCGGGATTGGCCATACGGATCATATAAAACCAATGGCCGTCGGATTCTTTAAAATTCCGGTCAAATTCGAGATAAAGACCATTACATTTAGCGATTTGTTCGGCTTCCCAGGCAATATCAGCGACGGATTTATCGCGAAAGGCATCGTACAACAAAGAAGAGTTAGCTATACCCTTTTGGGCCAGCTTGTTGAGCTCTTCTTTACAAAGAAGTTCAGGGGGTGTATTTAAGTTGGGTTGAAACGGTTTTTTAGCCATTGTTTTGGAGATTGAAAATTAATGTAAGACTATAATATTAACCATTTCATTCGGAATGTCAACGATAATTCTAGGCGATTATGATTATATTGCCTTTTAAAGATTATAGTATATACTTCTACTAATTTTATTAATAAGACATCTATGTATGTACTGCGCGCTAAATGAAAAATTACCCTCTTTTTAAGATATCCGTCTGGATAGTCCTTTGGACATTCGCGTTCTCCTCGATCACACCTTCGAAGGTTCACGCTCAATCCGCCTTTTTCTTTCCTAATCCGGGAGTGATGGTTACGGCAAGTCCAGCTTTCGCGCCGGCCGTTATGCGGGGCATCAAAATCTCCCCGGATCAGCCACTACAGTTTGATTTCATCATCGACACCGGCCATAGTGATTTTGCCGGGGATGAATTAAAAGCCGAATCCACCAAATTAATCAAGTATTTCCTAGCTACATTAACCATTCCTGAGAACGAACTTTGGGTCAATTTATCGCCGTATGAAAAAGATCGCATTATTCCTGACAAGTTTGGGATGACCGAAATGGGACGCGACCTTTTAGCGCAGGATTATGTCCTCAAGCAATTAACAGCCTCGTTAATGTATCCGGAAGCTGAACTCGGAAAGAAGTTTTGGAATAGAATTTATGCGAAAGTAAATGAGCGTTATGGGGCGGTGGAAGTTCCGGTCAGCACCTTTAACAAGGTGTGGATCGTTCCAGAAACAGCCGTCGTATATGAGAGTGGTGATACGGCTTTTGTCATCGAAAGTCATTTGAAAGTCATGTTAGAAAAAGATTATTTAGCGACTATTGAAAATGCCAGGGATGCGGTTGGATTGGACAGCGAAACATCTGAAAAGGTCAATGCAACAGCGCAGGAAATCATCAAGGAAGTTATACTACCGGAAATTGAAAAAGAAGTGAATGAAGGGAAGAATTTTACAGCCTTACGCCAAGTGTATTATTCGATGATTTTAGCGACGTGGTTTAAACGTAATTTGAAAGAAAGTTTATTGGGTCAAGTTTACTTAGGCGAAAACAAGATCAGCGGAGTTGATATTGAAGACACAGCGGCTAAGGAAAAAATTTATCAACAATATTTAGAGGCCTTTAAGGTTGGTGTTTATAACTATATCAAAGAAGATTTTGATCCTACGTCTCAAGATCTCATCCCGAGAAAATATTTCTCCGGCGGTATGAAATTCAATGGGGAAAATATTGATACGGCCATGTCGGTAAAGTCCGTATCGGCATCTGAGCAAATCAGCGCGGTTTCCAAAGTCACTGAAGGTTCGCTTAATACAGCATTAACGACATTAAATCCAGTTAAGAAAGAAGAAACTGATTTTGCTATTCTGAGTAAAAGTCGTGAGGAGCGAAGAGAGGATATAAGAAAAGCATTACAAAGCCTTTCAGGCGGAAGAATAAAAGCAGAAGAAATAGCCCGCTTAACAAAAATACCTTTTAAGATGTTTTCAAAATATGGTTGGCGGGAACTGGTTGCGGAAGAAAATATTCGACGAGAAAAAGGACAACTTCCTTTGATTGACATTTCAGTCGGCCGTGACAATCCGAGTGAAAGTAAAAGAAAGATTCAAGAAGCCTTAGCCCGCATGACGGGACAAGTGAATGTTAAAGGTGTGGCAGCAGAAGCAGGCCTTGATGTTAATGTTACAAATAAATATTTTGCTGAGGAGTTTAAAGCTGAAAATGAGCGCAGGCGCGCCGAAAATATACCAATTTTAATTGGTTTTGGCCAAGACCAAAGTTCAAAGATTAAGGAAGTTTTGCAAAACCATCCGGGGGGAATGACCACTGGAGGAAAAATAGCTGAGTTGGTCGGAATTAGTACAAGTACTCTTCAAAAATATGATTGGCATAAACTCATTGAAAAAGAGAATAAACGACGAAAGAAGGAAAAATTTCCTTTAATTCAATTTTTTCAAAGTCAGGATGAAAAGCAGAAAAAAGTGGCAGATGCTTTAACTCGTATGCAAGGACGAATCACTGTTACGACAATAGCCGAGGAAGCTGGTATCTCATTCAATGCTTTGTCTACAGCAGAATTTATTGATGATCTGTTAGAAAAAGAAAATGCTAGAAGACAGTCAAAAAATATACCCATTTTAGTTCTTCGGGGAAATCAGTTGCCGAAGATCAAAGAAGTATTGCAAAACCTTCCTGGAGGAAAAACAACGGCCACAGAAATAGCCACTTTGACGGGAATATATACGAGTAATCTTAAAAGATATAATCTCTCCACTCTTATCGTGCAAGAAAATGAACGTAGGAAGGAAAAAAATCTTCCTTTAATTGAAATTTTTCAGCCTGGAGAAAACAGTCAAGAAAAGGTACAAGAGGCTTTGACTCGGATGGACGGAGAGATTACTCTTCAAAGTGTGGCTATTGAAGCAGATTTACATCCTGTCATGGTTAGAAAATATCTTGATGATTTAGTAGTAAAGGAAAATAGACGAAGACGATCCGAGAATATATCAGCATTAACCCTTCTAGGAAGAGAGCATTTAACGAAGATTAAAGAAGCTTTGAAAAATATTCCAGGAGGAAAAAAGACGAAGGACGAAATAGCGGAGTTTATCGGAATATCATTGAATACGCTCGGAGAATATGATTGGCGTAATTTTATCGTCGAAGAGAATAGACAAAGGAAAGAAAAAGAACTTTCTCTTATTGAGCTTTCTCAGACTTCAGAAGAAAGCAATCAAAAAATCAAGGAAGCGCTGACTCGAATGAACGGACAGATTACTATTCAAAGTGTGGCTAAAGAGGCAGGTGTTTCTTATGATGTTGTTCTAAAAAGTTTTTCGGATTTGTTTCAAAAAGAAAATGACCGCAGACAGGCCGAAAAAATATCCGTCTTATTGCTTAAAACAGTAGACCAAACTTTAAACATCAGAGAAGTTTTGAGAAAACATCCTGGGGGTTTGACGAGCGCACAGAAAATTGCCGTTTTGGTTGGAATTAATTGGCAGACCTTAAGGAAATATGATTTACGGAAATTAATTATAGAAGAAAATAAGCGCCGCAAAAAAGAAGAATTTAGTCGGGAGTTAATCAGACTGCCGGAGACAGGAAATCAAGTCGAAAGATTAAAAGCATTGAGAAACGTCTTGCGAAAACTGGAAGGTGCAGTAACATCCACTTTACTTGCACGGAAACTGAATGTTACCACGACAACAATCTTTAAATATGATTTTCGAAAATTAGTTGAAGAAGAAAATGATCGTCGAAAGATTGATGAGCCTACGCGGAAATTGCTTACTTTGCCCGATGTAAAGTCCGCAGAAGAACGGAAAGAAGAAATAAGAAACACATTAAAAGAAATGGAAGGTCAGATCACCGCCCGAATGGTGGCAAAAAAATTGGATGTGGCTGAGTCCACGTTACACAAATTTGAATATAAGAAATTGGTTGAGCAAGAAAATATACGCCGCGGAATTGAAGAGCCTAAGCTAAAGTTGCTTGTTTTACCCCCTGAGATGAAGAGCCAAGAAGATCGACAAGAGGAAATAAGAAACGCGTTAAAAACATTGGACGGTCAGATTAATGTTGCCATGATGGCAGAAAAAGTGGGCGTGTCGTATGGGACAATAATTAATAATGGCGGAATAGAATTGGTTAATGAAGAAAATGAACGCCGTAAAAAGGAGGAAGAAGGTCGTGAATTGCTTAATCTCCACATTAAAAAAACCCAAGAAGAACAAATAAGAGACATGAGAAATGCGTTAAAAGAAATGGACGGCAAAATTTCATTGGATATTCTTGGAAAAAAGCTTGGATATTCGTCATCAAGTTTCTCTTTATATGGTTACTCAGATTTAGTCAAAGAAGAAAATGAACGTAGGGCAAAAGTAGAGCCAAAGCGTGGTTTGCTTATTACCACAGTGAAAAGTAAGGAGGAGCGTGCAGAAGAAGTAAGAAGCGTATTACGAACAATGGACGGCCGTATTACCAAGACCATGATTGCAGCGGAACTGGGAGTTTCTGCAAGTTCTAAGTTCCTGGATAATTATAGAGAATTGGTTCGTGAAGAAAATATACGCCGATTGGCAGAAGAACGTAACCGCGCCATGCTTACTTTGGCTGGTATAAAAACAGAAGAAGAAATAAGGGCCGAAGAAGAATTTTTAGACTCAATCATTGAAAAGTATAATTTGGATGACATTATTTCAGGGACAGCCGACGACGTGGATATGATGTACGACATTCTGCTCATGTTAGGTCTCGATTTGCCTGCCGAAACCATTCAGGCCATTGCCATGTATTCTTATCGGGGATTAAGAGATAGTTCTACGAGTCAGAAAGCGTTAAGAAATTATAAAGATTTTACGACTGCTCCCGACGGAGATATTGTACTAGATGAATTTCCAACAGAGACAACGGAATCGTTTGTCAAAGTTAGCGGCCGAGTGGAAGGTGATTTTAAATATGTCCAAATTCAAGGTGATCGGGATAGGATCATTGAAGTGGACGAAAATGGGAAGTTTCATTTGAGACTTATTTTAGCCAAAGGATCACGCGTCAATTTGATATTCTTTGGATTTAATGATACCAACAAAACACGCGGTTCACCTGTCGCATTATCTATTCATCAAACCAGCCTGTCCCATACCCCTGAAGAAGTATTAGAAGATTTACTCCGTCAAAAAGAAGATATCCGCCAAAAAGTTTCTCAAAATGAACATCAACTAAGATTTGTTAAAAATAGTTTGGAATTGGGATTATTGCATTATTTTACCGAAGATGAACAAGCCGGTTTAAAGGAAATTGATCGAAGAATTAAAAGTGCTGAACAGGAAAAAAATGAATTATTCGTCGATCTTTATAAAACAATACGGACTAAGTTTGAGAGATTAGTTAATCTTAAAATTGAGGATTTCAAATACAAAGATGATGACGGCAATGAGCAAACTCCATATTTTTATCAGAAGTATGCCTATGGTGAAGTAATGACGCGCATGAAAGAAAATGGCGGATCAATGCCGGGAATTATTTTGGCCTTAGAGCAGGGATTAGGAAAGACATTGATCGGGCTCATGATATTGAGATCGCATCGGCCGGGCGCGATGGGTGCTGTACCGAATTCCGTCGTCACACACTGGGGAGAAGATGAGGGAAGGTTTTTCGAAAGTTCACAAACGGAATTACTCACGGGGTCAAGTGCAAAACAAAAGGCGGAGAAACTTAAAAAGACCGATATGCCGATTCGTTTGGTTAATTTTGAGTTTTTGCGGGCAGAAAGTTTAGATCGATTTAACTTAATGAATCAAAAAGATCAAATTGTTTTTATTGATGAAAGTCAGATGCTCAGCAGTACAGACAGCTTGCAGTCATTAGGAGCCAGAAAGTTAGAAGGCGGCTTCTCTATATTAACCAGCGGTACTCCATTTGTGAGTGTGAATGCGGTAAGACCAATTTTGGAGTTTTTGGAGCGGGATAATATCGGGCTTAAACATAGCCACGCATTTAGCCGATTATTCAACAAGGGTGATTCTGAATCACTGGTTTTATTAAGATTTATGCTTAAAAAATATATATTGAGGATTAAATCACGTCATGTATTTAAAGAATTTGACCGTAGTAAGCCCTTAGCAGAACAAAATCATCGTCTTCCCGCAAAGGTAGATATTGCTCCGGAAGAATTGGGATCGACGCTGTTGGATCCAAAACAAGAGGAAGCTATTCTTGAATTGTTCACCAATTGGGATGGATGGAAGGATAGACAGAAGTCCCAAGGAATTATTACTGAGCAAGATGAAAAATTACAATCGGGTAAAGATGAGAACTATTTCTCAAAGGTGCATTCTTTGCTTCAAATCATGACCCTTCCTCAATATTTTGATAAGGAATCCAAAATAGACAGTCCTAAAGCGCAAACATTAGACCAGATCGTCGAGAAAGAAGTTGACCAATTAGCCGGGAAGATTGTTATTAATGCTAAATATAATGAAGAAATAGAAGCATATCTTAAGCGTTATCAAGCTAAGGGTTATGGGGTTGTCACTTATTATGGAGATACTAATACCGAGTTTTCGACGAAGGGTGAATTCATTGCCGATAAAAGTGGACAGGATTCACAGATTTTAAATTATAAGAAGAAAAACGCGCACGAATTTGCGATTGGTGAAGATGGACGTCCAATTTTAGACGATCGTCGAGGAAATGTTAAAGATTCGACGGTTGGGCCAATTACGCCCTTGGATTATAACCGTTTGGTTTTCCAAAATGATCCTAAAGTTCAAATCATGATCACCAATGATCAGACGGGCGGTGTTGGTATTACTTTAACAGCGGGAAATGCGACGGTAAGATCGAACCGTGGACGCAATGCGATAATTGAAGATCAATTTGATCGGCGAATTAATAGAATTGACAATAAACGAAAGAAATATGAGACGCGACATTATGTCTTAGAGGCTCGTTATTCAGAAGAATTTTTACAACGTACGAAAACAATCACCGAGATAAGACGTAAAGATGGAACGGTAGAATATTTCCCGACGGATAGTGTCAGTGAAGCGACGAGACATGATTCAGAATTAAGAGTAGAAACTGTTTATGACCGCTATTTTTCACAAGGCACATTTGATGAAGTATATGGACGAATATTTGAGTCGGATAAAAAAGTGTTGGATTTGTTGTTAGGCGATGCTTATGCGCAGGGAGAAATGGAAGATTTAAATAGTTCTCGACTAAAACAATTATTCCCTGGATTGGCGAACAGTAATGGAAAAACCTCCGAAGAGAATGAAGGTGGGAATACTGATTCAGCTATGTTGTCGGATAGTAAGCAGAAAATAGGAGGAATCACGCCGAAAGAATATAATAAGCACTTAATGGAAATCATACATATATCTTGGAACAATTTACCTCGACAAACTCGTGAAATAATTTCAAACTTTGGAACCCTAGAAGACTGGAAAGAGTTGGTAGATGCTGACAAGGGCGCATCTCATTATTTATTTGCTTACGCTCTTCCAGAGTTAAAAAATTTATTTGGACCTCAATTTAAAAATTACTGGCCGCAATTATTAGAATTGGGAAAAGCCGCAGATCATGCTTTGTTTTATATGCTGAGGTATGGTTTTCCAACCTTTAAAGAATTGATTGTTGATCAGGAAAGTTTAAAAGCCGTTGGAAATCAATTAATAGAGATAGCCAAAGCTTCTGGAGCCAATTCTTCTCCATTATTTCAATATGGTCTTCCGGAGGTAAAAGAATTGATTATTGATCAAGAAAGTTTAAAGACAGTAGGAGGGCAATTAGCCGCCATTGCCGGAAATATGGACAGCCTTAGTCCTTTTCATGAAAGTGAAACTTTTTTTACCTCCGATTTTCCTTATATTAAAGAATTGTTTGGAAATCTATTTAAAGATTATTGGCCGCAATTATTTGAATTAGGGAAGGCTTCTGGTAAACATCCTTCTATAGTATTTGACGGAGTGAGTAATATGAGAGATGTCGTCGGGGCTGATTTTATTAAGAATTTTAAAGTCAAATGGGCGCCACTCTATATTCGGTTAGCGAAATCGGTGAATGACTATAATAGTGAAAGAGTTTTTCAGCTCATTTTTGATAAAACTAACTTAAACCGGATATCTCGAAATAAAGGGGATCATGCGAAGCATTTAAATTTTTACGCTGAATTATTAGAAGAAAATCCACGTTTGGGGTATCAGATTTTAGAAGGGTTAAATCAAGGCTTAAAAGTCGGACAAGTCAGCGTAAAACTTAGTTCTCAAGAACAAAAATCAATTAAGGCATTTATCAAAAAGACAAATGGCATGAATCCATCATTATATAATCTTTACTTAGAGAAAGGTGATGGAGGTCTTAAAGAAGTAAGAACATTAGCTGAAAAGGCTTTGAAAGATGAGTTATCCCCCCAGGATATTCGCGCGTATCAATCCGAAATGACTAAAAAAGGATATAAAGGAAAAGAAATTGCTTTAGCTGCCGTCGCGATGGCCATACCAATGAGCGGAGCTTCATTTGTGAAGCGTGAGGAAATCATGGGTCTTTTTAGTAAATATTTGGGGGCCGGAGATCGACGAGCCGACATACCAGAAAGCTTAAGAAACTTTGTTCATCCTGGAAACAAATATCAGAAGGTCGAATACCTATTAAAATCCGGCGAGCAATTAGATCAAGAAGGACGATTAGAGACAATTCTACAGCAATTAAAATATCCTGATAGTGGAAAAAGTGAAGAGGAAATTCAAACACTCAAAGAAGCAGCCAAACAAAATTTTGTTAAAACATTAAAAATATATTTGGCTGATCGTAGGAATAGTCAGAAGAAAGTAAAGACATTAAACAGTTTTTATGAATATGTAAGGCACAATGATTTATTAAAAGAAAAAGTTGATGCGATACAAGGCTTGGATTACGTAAATTTAGAGAATTTAGGAGCATTATTCTCGGACAAAGACCAATTAAGAGTTTTATTGACGGAAGTATTGGATAAAGATATTGAACAAACATTGTTGAATCAGGAAGGCGCAAGAGAAAAACCGGCTAGTGAAGTCCCGGGATTTATAAAACAATTATTCGGAATATGGAATAATCCAAAGGTAGATGAAAAAAATAAGATATTAGCTTTGAGTAATATATTAAAAGTTTATAGGAAAAGTGATTTAGAAAATAACGTTATAACTCAATTAGATAGTGAATTAAAAGAAGTTGTTCAAAGAATTATCGACGGGGAGTTGACTGCTCAAGTATCCAAGAAACAAATCGGAGATGAATTATTTAATCCGATTTTTACTTCAATTGAAACCGAGAAGAATAAATATGAATCAATAGAATCCAAAGAAGTTATTGAATTAGAGTATCGAGTGGTTAAAGGGGCAGCGCATGGACTTTGGGGATTATGTGCGGGCGTATGTATCGCCACCGACGTGGAATTATGGAAGAAAAAATCCTTCTCTTTATTGAGCATGGTGGATAAACGAAAAGGGCAAGTGGTTGGTTATATTCATCTTTATGAAGCTATGGAAAATGGAAATAAAGTGTTAACCATTCCTGGTATAGAGCCATCGTCAGAGCTATTGGGTGAAGTCAAGGCCAGAGATTTATATCCCGATATGATTGCGGCGATTCAGGCTGTTGCTAAACAAGGTGGATATGCAAAGATTTATTTACCGGTGAGTGAGACTATTCTAAGTAACAGAAGTGATATTCAAAAACTAGCCAAAAAAGCTGATTATGAAAAAATAACATTGGATGAAGCAGTTGAGTGGAATACTTTACCGGACCCGTATCCTTTTAAAGAAGTTTATGTGATTCCGACGGAACAAAAGACAGATTCGGCCTTGTTGTCGAGCAGCAACGGTCAGGCAGGAATTACGAAAGAAGAGTATGCAGTCAGTTTACAAGAAATTTTTGATAAAGCCTGGGAAAAATTGCCTGAAGAGACTCGGGAAATACTTTCTCATTTTGGAACTTTGAAAGAATATGCGGAACTTGCGAGACTAGCTGAAACCGGGCCGGAAGGTTATGAAGCTGAATATCTATTTGAACATGGCCTTCCTGCATTGAAGGAAGCATTTGGAGATCATTTTAATGAATATTTGCCAGGATTCATTGAGCTTGGAAGAGCAAACGGGCCAAGAATGTACTTTTTATTGAGCGACGGTCTTCCAGCTGTGAAGCAATTGATCACTGATAAAAAGAGTTTAATGACGATCGGAAATCTATTAATTGAGCTTGGGAATACGACTGACTTACGTAAATACAAATTATTATTTTATTGTCTGCCTGACGTGAAGGAACTCATCACGGATGAAGAGAGTTTAAGGATGACCGGAAAGCAAATCATTGAGCTAGGTATCACCGCCGGGGAACATGCATACGATCTATTTAAACCTGGGCTTCTGGCTGTGAAGCAATTAATCACGGATCAAGAAAGCTTTAAAAGGGTTGGGAATCAGTTAATTGAACTTCGGAATAAAGCTGGGAAGTATTCTTCTGGGTGGCTTTCGAAGGGACTTTTTGCTGTGAAGGAATTGATCACCGATGAAAAGAGTTTAGACGTGATTGGAAATCAATTAATTAAGCTTAGTGAAACCACCGGAGCTAAGTTAATTAGGGATGGTCTTCCAGCTGGGAAAGAATTGTTTGGTGAGAAGTTTATCGAGTATTGGCCGGAATTTATGGAGCTTGGACAGGCGGCCGGGAAAAATGCCGACGCTTTATTTAAGAATGGTTTTTCCACGGTGAAGGAATTGATTACCGATGAAAAGAGTTTAATGGTGATTGGAAATCAATTAATTGAGTTTGCACGCGCGGCAGGGGAAAATGCCGACGCTTTATTTAAGAATGGTTTTTCCGCGGTGAAGGAATTGATTACCGATGAAAAGAGTTTAATGGTGATTGGAAATCAATTAATTGAGATCAACATAGCCGCTGGAGGTAATGCTTCCGAGGTCATGAAGGGTTTATCTCTTTTCAAAGAATTGATCACCGACGAGAACAGCTTAAAGATGGTTGGAAATCAATTAATTGAGCTTGGTGAAAAAGGGGATTCTGGGTTAATTAGGATGGGTCTTCCAGCTGGGAAAGAATTGTTTGGTGAGAAGTTTATCCAGTACTGGCCGGAATTATTTGAGCTTGGACACGCGGCAGGGGCCAACGATTTATTTGTGTTTGGTTTTTCTGCAGTGGAGGAGTTGATTACGGATAAAAAGAGTTTAATGGAAATTGGAAATCAATTAATTGAACTTGGAAAAGCCTCTTCTGGAGGAGAAGGTGATGTCCCCCGTTTGTTTGCAAACCTGCCTCATTTGAAAAAATTAATTACTGACCAAGAAAGTTTAAAAAGGATAGGAAATCAATTAGTTGAGCTTAAAAATGCAGGCAAAGAGAATTGGAAGTATAACGGTCTTTCATATGTAGAGAAATTGATCACAGATGAAGTGAGTTTAAAGAGAGTAGTTAATCAATTGATTGAATTTGGAAAAGCTATCGGAAAGGGCGCAGATGCTACTTTTTTTTCATTCGGTCTTTCTGCTGTGAAAGAGCTGATCGTCGATGAAGAAAGTTTAAAAAGAATAGGAAATCAATTAGTCGAATTTGAGAAAGCCGCCGGGAAGATTTACAAATCACTAGCGATAACCGATCCTTCTATAGTGAAGGAATTGGTCATTTTCTTTAATGAAGAAAGTTTAAAAAGAATAGGAAATCAATTAGTTGAGATCAAAAGCGCAGCCGGGCCCTCACGTTTATTGGAGGAAGGTCTTCCGGGGATTAGGAACGCCATCGGAGAAGATTTTTTCAAGAATTTTGAATCTATTTGGAGCTCTGTATTTTTGAGATTGGCAAGATCCGTTAATGACTATAATGGCGAAAGAGTTTTTAAACTTATTTTTAGCAAAACAAACATTAACTGGATATCTAAAAATAAAGGAGATCACGCGAAGCATCTTAATTTTTATGCTGAATTGTTGGAAGAAAATCCTCGACTAGGATATCAAATTTTAGAAGGCCTTTTTGAAATTTTAAAATCAGGAAAAGTCAGCGTCGATCTCACCGACGAGGAACAAAAAACAATTAAAGAGTTTGTTCAGAAAACGAATGGAATGAATCCTACTCTTTATAGTCTATATCTAGAGAAGGGTGATGAAGGTCTTAACGATGTTAGACTCATTGCTGAAAAAGCATTGAAAGATGAATTATCTCCGGAAGATATCCGTGCATATCAAACTGAAATGAATAATCAAGGTTATAAAGGCAAAGAACTGGCTTTGGCCGCGGTTGGAATGGTCATTCCGATGAGTGGGGCTTCATTTGTGAAGCGTGAAGAAATCATGGGGCTTTTTGATAAATATTTAGAAGCCGGAGATCGACGATCGGATATTCCAGAAACGTTAAGGAATTTTGTTCATACGGGAAATAGGTATCAAAAAGTCGATTATCAATTAAAGCCCGGAGAAGTGCTTGATCAGGACGGAGGAGTGGGAGAAGTTTTAAATAAGTTAAAGTATCCGGATAGCGGAAAGAGTGAAGAAGAAATTCAAACAGCAAAAGAAAAATCTAAACAAGAATTTTTGGAAAATTTAAAAATTTATCTAGGCGACCGTAATAATAGCGAAACAAGAGAAAAGACATTAAACAGTTTTTATGGATATGTACGCCATAATGATTTATTAAAAGAAAAAGTCGATGCGATACAGGGGTTAGATTATGTGAATTTAGAGAATTTAGGGGCTTTATTCTCTGATAAAGATCAGTTAAGGGTCTTATTAACGGAAGTGTTAGATAAAGATATTGAACAAACGTTATTGAATCAAGAAGGGCAAAGAGAAATAACAAGTGATCAAGTTTTGGGCCTTACAAAACAGTTGAGCGGAATATGGAATAATCCAAAGACAGATGAAAAAAATAAGATATTAGCTTTGGGTAGTATATTAAAAGTTTATAAGAAAATCGATTTAGAAGCGAATGTAATAACCCAATTAGAGGGGGAATTAAAAAAAGTTGTAAAGAAAGTCGTCGACGGAGATTTGGCCGCTCAAGTATCCAAGAAACAAATCGGAGATGAATTATTTAATCCGATTTTTACTTCAATTGAAACCGAGAAGAATAAATATGAATCAATAGAATCCAAAGAAGTGATTGAATTAGAGTATCGAGTGGTTAAAGGGGCAGCGCATGGACTTTGGGGATTATGTGCGGGCGTATGTATCGCCACCGACGTGGAATTATGGAAGAAAAAATCCTTCTCTTTATTGAGCATGGTG
>JAGOSC010000030.1 GCA_018062515.1 Candidatus Omnitrophota bacterium | reverse complement strand
GGAGTGGATAAAAGAGTTACACTGATCGTCGGTGATTTAGCTTTTTTATATGATCTGAATGCGCTTTCTATGTTAAAGGATTTAGTCAAACCGATGACGGTTATTCTTCTAAACAATGATGGTGGCGGTATATTTGAATTTTTCCCCGTTTCTAAACTGAAAAATACATATACAAAATTTTTTGAAACACCGCATGGATTGACGTTTCATAAAGCAGCTGAACTGTTTAACCTGAATTATGCTCAATCGAAATCCTTAAGTGAATTTAAAAAAGATTATGCACAAGCTTTAAAATCAGAAGATTCAACCATTATAGAAATTCAAACCAATAAGAAAGAAAATTTTGAATTACAACAAAAACTCCGTCAGCAGATTAAAAAATTCACGAATAATAGAGGTGAGTAATGACTAAGAAAAATATAAAATGGCAATCGTACGGGAAGTATAAAGATATTCTTTATCATAAAGCTGAAGGAATTGCGAAGATTACAATCAATCGTCCGGAAACGCGTAATGCTTTTCGTCCGCAGACTGTTCACGAAATGTCAGAGGCTTTAGCCGATGCCCGTGACGATCAATCGATTGGTGTTGTGATTTTGACAGGCGAAGGTGAAAAGGCCTTTTGCTCCGGCGGTGATCAAAAAATCCGTGGAGATGCCGGATATAAAGATGCCGACGGAACAAATCGATTAAACGTGCTTGATTTTCAAAGACAAATGCGGACATGTCCCAAACCGATTATCGCGATGGTTGCCGGTTTCGCTATCGGCGGCGGTCATATCTTGCATTTATTGTGTGACCTTACGATCGCGGCGGATAATGCTCGCTTCGGACAAACCGGGCCGAAAGTCGGTTCTTTCGACGGTGGATATGGAGCTAGTTATATGGCGCGTATTATTGGTCAAAAGAAAGCGCGTGAAATGTGGTTTTTATGTCGTCAATATGATGCAAAACAAGCTTTAGAAATGGGGCTTGTGAATGTTGTTGTTCCTTATGCAAAATTAGAAGAAGAAACGGTCAAATGGTGCCGGGAAATTTTAGTTAATTCTCCGATGGCGATTCGTTGTTTAAAAGCCGCGTTGAATGCTGATTGTGACGGGCAAGCTGGGTTGCAAGAATTGGCGGGTAATGCGACGATGTTATTTTACATGACGGAAGAAGGACAAGAAGGAAGAAACGCTTTTGTGCAAAAACGTAAACCAAATTTTTCTAAATTTCCGAAAAGGCCATAAATGAGTGCGCTAAAAAATTGGATTATGGCTTTTCGTCCGAAAACATTAACCGCGTCGGTTGCTCCGGTTTTAATCGGAACGTCCATGGCGTATGGCGACGGGCTTTGGCATGCGCCGACCGCAGCTCTTTGCCTGGTGGCTGCACTTTTAATACAAATCGGCACAAACTTAGCGAATGATTATTTTGATTTTAAAAAGGGAACAGATGCGGCTGACCGTATAGGTCCCGTTCGTGTGACACAAGCGGGCTTAATTCAACCTCAAGTGGTTAAATGGTCTTTTATTATTTCTTTCATTTTAGCCTTATTCTGTTCGGTTATTTTAGTTCAGCGTGGGGGTTCGTCGATAGGCATTTTGGCAATTATCTGTGTTTTATCAGGTTTTTTTTATACGGCTGGCCCGCGGCCTTTAGGATATTTAGGGCTGGGTGATATTTTTGTTTTTATTTTTTTTGGACCAGTCGCCGTTGGCGGAACGTATTATCTTCAAACATTCGAATTGAATTACGCGGTTATTATGGCTGGGTTTGGTCCAGGTTTAATATCGATGGCAATTTTGGCGGTTAATAATTATCGGGATATAGACAGTGATCGACGCAGTGGAAAAAAAACCTTAGCGGTCAGGTTTGGCCGCTCATTTGCTCAATATGAATATGCGGCATCTATTTTATTAGCGGCTATTGTCCCGGTTATGATTTATTTATTAATCTTGGATCATCAGAGTATTTTGTATGCAACCACGGTTGGATTATTAGCTTTACCGGGAATTAAAGCAGTTTTCTCGTCGATCGACGGTCCTATATTGAATAAAACATTGGGTTATACCGGTTTAATATTACTCATTTATAGTATTCTTTTTTCAATAGGATGGATTCTGTGATCATCGATAAGGTAAATATTTATTCATTTGATTTAGAATTAAAACGGCCGCTTAAAATTAAATCCGAAAAAGTTAACAGCCGTCCTGGATACATTATTGAAGTGTCTGCTGCAGGAACGGTAGGGTATGGAGAAATCTCACCTTTAAAAGGCTTTAGTCAGGAATCACTCGATGACGCCTTAAATCAGCTAAAGTCTATACGGTATTTTTTATTATCTGATCCTATTCCCGACGGGGTTTATGATTTAGGCGGACGATTTCAAGATTGGTTGGGTAATTTTGAGTTGAAATCTTCAGTCATTTTTGGTATCGAAATGGCAATTTTAAATTTATTGGCTAATGTACGGTCAAAGACATTAAAAGAACTCTTGTCGGAAAGTGTACATAGTCATATTCCGATTAACGGATTACTACTAGGTGAGCAAGAAGAGATAAAGCTTCAAACCAAACAATTGATCGCCGACGGTTTTTCAGCCTTAAAATTAAAAGTGGGTCGAAAAGATATTAACGAAGAGATAAAATTGGTTCGTGAATTAAATGAAATTATTAACGGACACGCCTTATTACATGTGGATGCAAATCAGGCTTGGACATTGGATGAGGCGATATTTTTTGGGAATGAAGTCAGTTTAGCGGCGGTGGATTATATTGAAGAGCCTTTTAAGGATATTGATCAGATTCCAGAATTTTTTCATCAAACCATGATTCCTGTTGCGCTCGACGAATCACTTCAGCACCATGATTTTGAAGAAATTAAGCATATTGAAGGAGCGGAAATCTTAGTGCTTAAGCCTTCTGTCGTCGGTGGAATTGAAAAAACTTGGAAAATTTTAAATGATGCAAAACGAATGGGATTAAATTCGGTGATCAGTTCAATTTTTGAATCGCATATCGGACTTTTAACGTTAGCTAATATAGCCGGTTGTTCTTTTCGAAATAATGCTGCCGGACTAGATACAACCAAATGTTTTAAAGATAGTTTATTAAAAGATCCGCTCGAGATTCGGCGCGGCAAGATCGAAATTGGATCCAGAGCTGTTACGCAGGCTGATATTAATTTTGATTTACTCAAAAAAATAAAGCTTTAATGAAGTATATTCAATGTCCTATCAATAAAATTTCCTTGTCGTCGAGAAAAGATGATCAGGTTATACGAAATCCTTCCGGTTCCATTTCATATCATAAGCTCGATCAGCTGATCCAATACACATCCCATGATTTAATTTTACGAGGAATTAAGAAAAGAGCGAAGGTAGGATTACTTTGTTCCAATGGGCTTGATTTTATCGTCTATTATTTCGCTTTGCTTAGGATAGAAGGCATTGTCTGTCTTCTAAATACGCGCTGGCCGTCGGAGGTTCTTAACCGAGAGTTAGATGAATTGAATTTAACCTTCCTGATTTCATCCAAAAACTTAACCAAATCAAAAAAAATTCAGCACATCAAATTGAGTGATCAGAACAAATATATTAAACAGGCACAAGGACAGAATCTTAACGTTTGCCGTTACAACTTAGAAAATATTTCCAATATTATGTTCACTTCGGGAAGCGGTGCTTTTCCTAAAGCTGTTGTTCATACTATAGGAAATCATTATTACAGTGCTTTGGGTTCGAATGAACATATAACGCTTCACACCGACGATCGATGGATGTTTTCTTTGCCCGCTTACCATGTCTCTGGCTTAAGTATCCTTTGGAGAACTATTCTCGCGGGGGCAAGTATTCAAACAGTTAATGACAAAATCGATTTTGTACAAAATATTATAAAGTTTAAGCCGACACATATTTCACTGGTACCTACGCAGCTTATTAAATGTATGCGGAATGTTCAGTGCCGAAAAATTTTATCAAAAATGAAGTCTGTTTTAGTGGGAGGAAGTGCCATTGATCCTAATCTAATAAAAAAGGCGATTGAACATCAGTTGCCGATTTATATCAGTTATGGTTTAACGGAAATGAGTTCACAAGTTGCCACGAGTAAAAAGATTCGGGAGTTAATAGATGTAAATTCCGTCAAGGTTTTAAAATATCGAAAATTAAAAATTGATTCTCAAGGGAGTATTCTTGTTAAAGGCGAAACGTTATTTAAAGGCTATTATCGACGAGGAAATATTAAAAAGATGGTGGATAAAAGTGGCTGGTATAAGACAGGGGACCTTGGAGAATTTTCAAAGAAAAATGGTCTAAAAGTGTTGGGACGATCGGACAATATGTTCATTTCCGGCGGTGAGAATATTCAGCCCGAACAAATAGAGCGGGAAATTTTACAACAAGGATCGGTTGAGCAAGTTCTGGTTATCTCGGTAAAAGATTTGACGTTTGGTCATCGGCCTGTTGCGTTCTTAAAGATGGCTAAAGGAAAACGATTTAGTCGGAAGAAGTTAGTCGACGATCTAAGTTTACGTATTGAAAGATATAAAATTCCGGATCAATTTTATTATTTTCCCAAAGAAAAAGTATCGTCTGGAATAAAAGTTAGTCGAGCGGAATTGAAAAAAATCATCGAAAAAGAGCCGCGTATGCTGACGAAGGCCGTTTAATGATCTTGATTATATAATTCCTGTATTTTACGACGCATGTCGGAAGGAAGCGGGATTTTCATTTGTTTGGCTTTATCAATGGTGACATGGACGGTTTTGGCGGTACCGACTAAAATATTTTTATTATTTGTTATTGTATAAGTAAAGGTAAAAGATGTGGTGCCAATATTGTCGACGGAGACCGTTATATTAATGATATCACCGACGAATAATGGAGCTTTATAATCGCTCTCGGCGTGAACGATCGGAAGAAAGTATGATTGATGGCGTAAAAGTTCGGCAAATCCAAAACCAATTGATTCAAGTAATGATTCATAAGCATCATGAATCAATTTAAATTGATTACTGAAGAAAAGTAAGCCTGCAGCGTCGGTCTCATGGAGTTTAATTTTGGTTTGATAAGTATACATTTTTTCCTTTTTGAGCTTGATTATGATGAAAATTTAATGAATATTAGCATTATATCAAAACAAAACGAGTGAACAACATTTTCACTGTTTTTAACGGGGCTATTTTTATTGACAAACAGTTCAATTTTAGTATGATAAATGTCGCCTTGGGGATTTGAAAAAAAATAGAAGGAATTATATGAATACAAAGGCACTGATCGCCGAATTTATTGGAACATTTACTTTAATTTTTGTCGGTGTCGGCTCCATAGCCGGCAACCATATCAACGGTGGTCAAACAGGTCTCTTGGGTATAGCCTTTGCGCATGGTTTAGCCATAGCGACCATGATTGCGGCTACTGCCGCAATCAGTGGAGGACACCTAAATCCCGCCGTTACCGCAGCAATGTGGGTCACCAAAAAAATTGATCAAGCCAACGCCATTGGATATATCATATCTCAATGTCTCGCGGGAATCGCCGCAGCTCTCTTAATCAAATTATGTTTTCATCAAGACGTTTTAGCCGCCATTGGCATGGGTACGCCCGGGTTAGCGCAGGGAGTTTCTGTTGGTGCGGGATTAATAATGGAAGCGGTCTTAACATTTTTTTTAGTCTTTGTAATTTTTGGTGCAGCGGTTGATAAACGGGGACCAGCGACGGCGCCTTTATTTATCGGTTTAGCTGTGACCATGGATATTTTGATTGGTGGACCAGTGACGGGAGCCGCCATGAATCCCGCCCGGCATTTAGGGCCGGCTTTATTGGGCGGTGGTTTACAAAATTTATGGATTTATTGGGTTGGCCCGATGGCGGGTGGAATTTTAGCCGGATTACTTTATAATTCAAAATTATTGGAACATAAATAAATTTTATTTACACGCTTTTGAAAGGAGCAAACATGTCTCAAGCTACAGCTGCAGTAACGATGAAAGGAAATCCGGTAACTTTACTCGGAACCGATGTAAAAGTTGGATCTCCTGCGCCGGATTGTACCTTAGTTGCCCAAGATCTTTCCGAGTTTAAATTATCTTCTGTAAAAGGTAAAACAGTGATTATTTCTGTTGTCCCGTCGCTAGACACCGGGATTTGTAATCTGCAGACAAAACGATTTAATAAAGAAGCAGAAGCGTTAGGTGATCAGGTGAAAGTTCTTACAATCAGTATGGATTTACCGTTTGCTCAAAAACGCTGGTGCGGAGCCGCTAACGCCGAAAATGTTATTGTTGTGTCTGATCATAGAGATGCCGCTTTTGGACAAGCGTATGGTTTACTGATCAAAGGACTTCGTTTATTAGCCCGAGCCGTACTTATCGTCGACGCTAATGGAACTCTCCGTTATAAACAAATCGTTCCGGAAATCACCACCGAGCCAGATTATACCGACGCTTTAAACGCTTTAAAGAAAATATAAATTGATCAATACAATTATTTAGGAAAAGGAGCAACACATGGCGCATTCAGTTCCCAAGTTACCTTATGCATTTAATGCCTTGGAACCGCATATCGACGCGAAGACAATGGAAATTCATCACGGAAAACATCATGCTACGTATGTCACCAAGCTTAATGCGGCGATTGAAGGGACTTCCTTTGAATCAAAATCGATTGAGGAATTAATTTCAAAAATTTCAGCCCTGCCGGAAGATAAGCGCGCGGCGGTTAGAAATAATGGTGGAGGGCATTATAATCATTCGCTTTTTTGGGAAATGATTTCTCCTAAAGGCGGAGGAACACCGACGGGAAATTTGGCTAAGGATATCGATAAAACCTTCGGTTCTTTCGATAAATTTAAAGAACAATTTTCAAATGCTGCAGTCAATCGTTTTGGCAGTGGATGGGCATGGTTATATGTCGCGGAAGGCTCCCTTAAAATTTGCTCAACTCCCAACCAAGACAATCCAATAATGGATGTTTCCGAAGCCAAAGGCGTTCCGATTCTTGGAGTTGATGTCTGGGAACATGCGTATTACTTGAATTATCAAAATCGACGGCCAGATTACATTTCCGCTTTTTTTAACATAATTAATTGGGAAAAAGTTTCTAGTTTATACACGGCTGCTCAACGTTAAATTTCTGTTTATTTGAAGATAGCGACGAGCCTCTGATGGTAAAATTTTGTTTTTTTTACGCAAAATTTATTAGATTCTTCTTGATTTTGTTTTAATTTATACTACTATATGTAGTACTACACCGAAAAAAATGTTCCATATATAGTGTTTTATGAAAATTCTTAAGTGCTTTACCCTTAATGTTTTAAGAAAGATTCTACGTCGTATTAGAATTCTTTTTCAAAGATATAAATATCAAAAATTTATCACGCCCCAATGATAAAGGAGTTCGGAATGGCCAGTGAAATCTCAACCAGTTTGGAAATGAAAGTTTACAAACGAAATGGACAAGTTGTTGCATTTAATGAAGCGCGTATTCGAAAAGCGATCGGTAATGCACTGAAAGAACAAAAAAAATTACCTCGAGAAGCAGAATTATCCATCCTTGATTCCCATCACACTGATTTAGTCACACAAAGAGTTTTATCTGTATTAACTGAACGCTGGCTGAAAAGTCAGCAGCTCACCGTCGAAGAAATTCAAGACGAAGTCATCCGTCAATTATACGAAAGTGGATTTAAAGACGCGGCGGAATTATATGCGAATTACCGAAAACAACATGCCGCCAGGCGAGTTGTTTTTGAATTATTTACCACGACCAAACGAAATGGTAAGGTTGTATCTTTTAAACCGGAAAAGATTACTATGGCGGTTGCGATGGCATTTAGAGCGCATAATAGCGGAATTTTGAGCGAAGAATTGCTTAAACATGCCAAGAAAGTTTCGGATATGGTTATCGACGATATATTAGCAACGTGGCCGGACGGTAAATGTATTCATATTGAAGAGATACAAGATATGGTTGAAAAGAAATTAATGACATCCGGTTTTCATGAAGTCGCCCGCAGTTTCATTATTTATCGAGAAGAAAGGGCCAAGCTTAGGCGGACAGAAAAATTACAAAGAACATCATCTCAAACTTTTGAATGGGCGCGTAATTTAAAATTTATAACCGAAACAGGTGAAGAATCACTCATTGATTTGGATGATATCCGTTTTCAGATTGATACATGTTGCCAAGGATTAGAAAATGTTAACGCGGATAAAATTTTAGAAGAGTCGCTTAAAAATTATTATGATGGAATTACCGCAGATAAAATGGAAGCATCCAATATTATGGGTGCCAAAGCCTTTCTTGAAAAAGATCCAAATTATACGTTTGTAGCGGCGCGTTTATTATTATTAAAAGAATACCGCGAGGCTTTAAAAAAGGGTGTTAGTTTTGAAGAAATCAGGACGGAATATCCGGTTTATTTCGCGGATTTTATTCACCGCGCCGTCGAGTTGGAATTATTAACGCCGGATTTATTGCAGTTTGATTTAAAACGCTTGGGTTCGGCATTAAAAGCGAAAAGAGATTTTCAATTCCGTTATCTTGGTTTACAAACGTTATATGACCGTTATTTCATTCATTGGGATGACCGCCGTTTAGAATTACCGCAGATTTTTTGGATGCGTGTCGCGATGGGATTATCGGCCCGAGAAGGAAAAAATAAGAATGAAAAGGCTATTGAGTTTTATGACATTCTTTCCACGTTTGCCTTTACATCTTCAACACCGACATTATTCAATTCCGGAACAAAACATCCGCAATTATCTTCCTGTTATTTAACTACTATCGACGATGATTTATTCCATATTTTTAAATGTATTCAAGATGATGCCATGCTTTCCAAATGGAGCGGCGGGTTAGGCAACGATTGGACTAATGTCCGGTCTATGGGATCGAGGATAAAGGGAACCAATGGAAAAAGTCAGGGAATTATACCATTTTTAAAAGTGGCCAATGATACAGCTTTGGCGGTTAATCAAGGCGGTAAACGTAAAGGGGCCATGTGCGCTTATTTGGAAGTTTGGCACTTGGATATCGAAGAATTTCTTGAATTATGGAAAAATACCGGTGATGAGCGTCGTCGAACTCATGATATGCATACGGCGACCTGGATTCCTGATTTATTTATGAAAAGACTTAAAGAAAATGCCAATTGGACATTATTTAGTCCAAACGATGTGAGTGATTTGCATCACATTTATGGTAAAGAATTCGAACGGCGATATGAGTTTTATGAGAATTTGGCTCTTGAAGGAAAAATCCGTCATTTTCGAGTTATGCCGGCCATTGATTTATGGCGTAAAATGCTGAATATGCTTTTTGAAACTGGTCATCCTTGGATTACTTGGAAAGATCCATCCAACATCCGTTCTCCGCAAAGTCACGTCGGGACGGTACACAGTTCTAATCTTTGTACAGAAATTCTCTTGAATACATCGGCCGAGGAAACAGCTGTTTGCAATTTAGGTTCTGTCAATTTGGCAGAACATTTAACCGCGGATAATAAAATTGATCATAAAAAATTAGAAGAAACAGTTCGATTAGCGGTACGTATGTTGGACAATGTCATTGACATTAATTTTTACCCAACACCGGAAGCCAAATATGCTAATCAAAAACATCGACCCATTGGTTTAGGGATTATGGGTTTTCAAGATGCCTTGTTTATCCAAAATTTAAGTTATGCGTCGAGGGAAGCCGTTGAATTTGCCGACGAGAGCATGGAAGCCGTTTCTTATTACGCGATTTTGGCTTCTATTCGATTAGCGGAAGAAAAAGGGGCTTATTCAACATTTCGCGGGTCAAAATGGGATTTGGGAATGCTGCCCATCGACACTTTAAAACTTTTGGAAACAGAACGCGGAGGATATGTTAAAGTCGATCCAAAAGCACGCATGGATTGGACACCGGTTCGCGAAGCATTAAAGAAACACGGCCTCCGTAATAGTTTGATTATGGCTATTGCTCCGACAGCAACGATTGGTAATATCGTCGGCGTTACCGCGTCGATTGAACCGATTTATAAAAATATTTTTGTCAAAAGTAATTTATCAGGTGAATTCACTGTTTTAAATGACTACTTAGTCCATGATCTTAAGAAAGAAAATTTGTGGGATCAGGAAATGATCGATGACTTAAAATATTTCGATGGAAGTATTCAAGAAATTGACCGTATCCCGGAAGGCTTAAAACGAAAATACGCCACCGCTTTCGAAATTGATTATGAATGGATTATTGAAGCGGCCGCTCGTCGGCAAAAGTGGATTGATATGGGCCAATCACTTAACCTTTATCAAGCCAAGCCCAGTGGTAAAAAAGTCAGTGATATGTATATGATGGCATGGGAAAAGGGGCTTAAAACAACCTATTACCTGCGCTCTATGGGGGCTACTCGTATTGAAAAGAGTACAGTTGACGTCACACGTTATGATAACACCGTCGGTCAGCGCGAAAGAGATGATTTTGGCCGAGTCACCGGTAATGATCAAGAGGAAGTTCCATTGAGCGTTGAGCCAACGGAAGATTGCGAAGCGTGTCAATAAATTCGTCGATGAAATAAATTTGAAATAAAAATGGGAGCCATTCAACATGTCAAATTCCTGCATTAAAATGTCGAAAAACCGGGTTGCCGCCGATCATAAACGAATCATTAATAATGATCGAACGGTGGATTGTAACCAGTTAGTTCCGATCAAATATAAATGGGCCTGGAATTATTATCTCGACGGCTGCGCCAATCACTGGATGCCGCAGGAAGTTTCCATGCAAAGAGATATTGAGCAATGGAAAAATCCAAAAGGATTCACTCCAGAAGAACGGCATGTCATTAAAAGGACATTTGGTTTTTTTGCGACTGCCGAAACGCTCGTCGGTAATAATCTTGTTTTAGCGATTTATAAGGTTATTGATAATCCCGAAGCCAGACAATATCTTCTCAGGCAAGCCTTTGAAGAAGCGATTCACGTTCACGCGTTTCAATATATTGTTCAGTCTTTATCATTGGATGAAGGCGAAATGTT
This sequence comes from Candidatus Omnitrophota bacterium, assembly GCA_018062515.1. Taxonomy (GTDB): domain Bacteria; phylum Omnitrophota; class Gorgyraeia; order Zapsychrales; family Zapsychraceae; genus JAGOSC01. Next base: position 24,380 of record JAGOSC010000030.1, on the reverse strand, counting down.
TAATATGTATAGGGAAGTTGAAGCAATTTATAAAAAAGATGAATACGCGATGAGTTGTACCGATGGTATTCTTGATCCAAATTTGGATACCAAAACGAAAAGTGGATTACAGCGTTTTATCAAAAATCTCGTCGGATTCTACGGAATTACAGAAGGAATATTTTTCTATAATGGATTTGTAACCATGTTGTCCTTTGGTCGACAAAATAGATTACCCGGAACATGTGAACAGATACAATATATCCTTCGTGATGAAAGTATTCACATGAATTTTGGATTAAAGTTAATCAATACGATTATCGACGAGAATCCTCAAGTTTGGGATCAGGATTTTAAAAATGAAATCATTGAATTTATTAAATTCGCGGTTGGTTTGGAACATAGATACGCGGAAGAATGTCTTCCAAAAGGTATTCTAGGTCTTAATACTGATTTGTTAAAAGAATATATTCAGTATATTGCTGACCGCCGTTTTGAACGATTACGATTACCTAAACAGTATGGCTCTGACAATCCATTTCCATGGATGAGCGAAATCATTGATCTTAAGAAAGAAAAAAATTTCTTTGAGACCAGAGTCACCGAATACCAAACCGGCGGCGCTTTGGAGTGGTAAAGACCTAAGCTTGACAAGTATATTTAAGACAGTAGAATGAAAGGGTTCTCAATTCTGAGAACCCTTTTTAATTGGAGACCAATATGCCTTGTAGTGACAGTTCATCCAGTATGGTTATAAAGCTGGATCATGATGAAAATTTCATTAAGTTTGAGTACGCAAAGATCACCTGCGGCCGTGAAATTACCGGTTCGACGGGCTTGAACGATTATTTTAAAGGATGGACTTTACCTGAGATCATCACAGCCCCATTTTCCCAAGTGAGTGAAGCGCTGAATATTAAAGAAGAAGAGAATAAATTTATTTTACATTTAGAGTGGGAAGTATTACGTTCAGGTGTGGCTTTATATATGGGGATTGATGATCCTCATATCGATGTTGATCGTTGTTCAATCACCTCGATTGAATATACAGAAAGTGGAATTGAAATCGCTGAAGTTGTTCTCCCGCCAAAAGAACTTCCAAAAATCATGCCTTGTAGTTTAGCTGATCAATAAAATTTAAGTTGCTTCTTGGCCTTTGGCCATGACAAGTTTTCCGGAACGGACCATTTCCACAATAGTGAATTTTTTCATGTGTTCTTCAAATTCATTGAGGATGGACGTCGGACCAGCTTGTTCGATGATGAGGAGTTTACTGGTTTGATCAACAATTTTCGCTTTATACTTTGCGGCAAGTTTCTTGATAGCTGGCAATGTATTCGGCGTTGATTTGATCTTGATAAGCGCGTATTCACGAGTAACGGTGGATGCTTCATCATGTTCTCCAGCGTGAAGGACATCAATCAGTTTAGCGGATTGTTTGATGATTTGATCAAGAGTTTCCGGATCGCCTTGAGCGGTAATCGTCATCCGTGAATATTTTGGATTGATCGTTGTCGAAACAACAAGGGAGTCAATATTAAATCCTCGTCGAGCAAAGACCTGCGCGCAACGGATGAGAACGCCGGGTTTATTCGAGACGAGCAAACTGATAGTATGAATGTTATTTTTTTTGTCCATTATGTGCTACCTGTAGGTTTTTCTAGTTTTTGATCTTTAGATGGCGGTTCAATAATCATTTGATACGCCGATTTTCCGGCTGGGATCATCGGGAAAACATTATCTACTTTAATAACTTCCGCGTGAATCAAAGCCGGGCCTTTATAATCTAAGGCTTGTTTTAATCGCTCATGACAATGTTCAACTTTATCGATATGAAAGCCCTTGATGCCGTAGGCTTCAGCTAATTTAACAAAGTCAGGATTTCCTTCGAGATCGACGCCGCTCAAACGATTATCAAAAAATAATTCTTGCCACTGGCGTACCATTCCTAAATATTTATTATCAACAACAAGTATTTTAACCGGTAATTTATGGATAAACACCGTCGATAATTCAAATAATGTCATTTGAAAGCCACCATCGCCGACGACGGCAACAACTAAATCATTCGGACACCCGAATTGAGCACCGATAGCGGCTGGAAATCCGAATCCCATCGTTCCAGCGCCGCCGGAGGATAACCATTTTTCACCTTTGAGGGTGAGGTTAAACTGAGCTGACCACATTTGATGTTGACCAACGTCCGTCGATATAATGGCCTTACCTTGAGTGATTTGCTGAAGATCGTATAAAACACGTTGAGCCGTTAATCCTTTTTCGTCGGAAAATTTAAGCGGATATTGAGTCTTATAAGAATTTAATTCTTTTAACCATTCTTCAGTTTCTAATGGTTTAACAAGTTTGATTATTTCTTCGACGATAAGTCGAGCGTCTCCAATACAAGAGGCATCACACTTAACAATTTTTCCCATTTCAGCCGGATCAATATCGATATGTATTTTCTTGGCGCCCATACAGAATTCATCATTTTTTCCATTGATTCGATCATCATAACGCGAACCGATAGAACAAATCAAATCGCAGCGAGTGAGGGCTTTATTGGCATAAGCGGTTCCGTGCATACCGAGCATACCTAAAGAAAGAGGATCAGTTTCAGGAAAACATCCTTTACCTAAAAGTGTATTGGTGATCGGCGCGCGTAATTTTCTCGCCAATTGACCAACAGCTTCGGATGCTCGAGAAATAACCGCACCATGTCCAACTAATAAAAGTGGACGTTTTGATTCATTTAATAGTTTTGCAATCTTTTTAATATCAGAAATTTTACCTTTAGAAGGAATGGTATATCCGGGTAAATCCATTTTCGGATCAAGAGTATCGCCGGTAAATGGAGCGGAAGTAATATCTTTAGGTAAATCAATATGTACTGGTCCAGGTCGTCCTGTATTTGTAATAAAAAAAGATTCTTTAACAATGCGAGGGATATCATTCGTAGTGCGGACTAAATAACTATGTTTTACGACGGGCATGGTAATGCCGAAAATATCAGCTTCTTGAAAAGCATCTTTTCCCAACATAGGGCTGATGGTTTGTCCCGTTAAAACAATCATCGGAACGGAATCCATATGCGCCGTCATAATACCAGTGACGGTGTTCGTTGCTCCAGGACCGCTGGTAACCAAAACTACACCCGGTTTTCCTGTTGCGCGCGCATAACCATCGGCGATATGTGTAGCGCCTTGTTCATGTCGAACAAGAATTAATTTAATTTTTGACCCGACTAAAGCGTCGAAGATAGGAATAGCAGCCCCGCCGGATAAACCCCAAATATATTCAACACCGTGGTTTTCTAAACATTTTATAAGTGCTTCCGCACCAGTAAGTTGTTGTTTTTTAGCGGTTGAGGCAGGAGCCGTTTTCTTGATTTGTTTTTTGGCTGACATAAGACCTTTTTCTGAGATAGAAATCCTAAGTTCAATAGTGCTAATAAGTTGATTTGCCATTATATCCAAAACAAATCTTTTTGCAAGCAATTTATACTTGCATTCGAGGATAATATTGGTACACTTGTCCAGAGGTAAAAAATGACTTCACAATCAGATGACAAAAAAAAAGTAAAAGCAGTTGGACTCATCTCCGGAGGTTTAGACAGCACATTGGCCGCCAAAGTGGTTAAGGACTTAGGCGTTGATGTTTATGGAGTTTTTTTTGCCATGCCTTGGGGATGTTGTGATAAAACATTTGCGATTGAAGCTGCGCAGAGTATTGGCATTAATTTTATTACTTTGCAATTAGACGAACGTTATTTAGAAGTTGTCCGTTCACCAAAATATGGACGAGGCGCGGCCATGAATCCGTGCATTGATTGCCGTATTCATATGTTTTCCCGAGCAGCGCAATATATGAAACATATAAATGCAGATTTCGTTTTTACCGGTGAAGTTCTTGGCCAACGTCCCATGTCTCAAAAAAGACTTTCTTTGGATCGAATTGAAGAAGCCAGCGGATTGAAAGGTAAGTTATTAAGGCCATTATCGGCTCAGCATTTGGATCCGACCGACGTTGAAAAACAAGGATTGATTGACCGCAGTAAATTATTAGATCTTACAGGTCGTTCCCGTAAAGGCCAATACAGTTTAGCGGATGAATTGGGAGTTAGCGGTTATAGCGCGCCCGGCGGCGGTTGTTTATTAACCGATCAAAATTTTTCTGAACGGATTAAAGATACGTTTGAACACGGTTACAGAAATTTTAGGGAAACGGTCGCTTTAAAATGGGGAAGACATTATCGTTTTGACAAGAATTATAAATGTATTATCGGACGGGATCATGAGGAAAATGAGGGGCTGTTGCGGTACGCTCACCCCGACGACATTATTATGCAGTTTACCAATAATCTTGGACCGACATTACTTTTAAAGGGTGAAAATCCGCCGCAAGAAATATTATCCCAGTGTGCGGGAATAATTCAACGTTTTTCCCGCTACAAAGATGATCTACCGCAGCAAATGAAATACTGGGTTTCAAAAGATCGTAACAATATACAGCTTATTGACTCCATTCCCGTCGATGATCAAGTCATCGAAAAACTTAAAATTTAACTTATGATCACCGTTCAAAAAATTATTAATGCCCTTCGTTCAATTGTTAATCCCGCCAGTCATAAAAATATCGTCGATGACGGAATAGTCAGAAATATTGTTGTTGATAACGGCAAAGTCTCTTTTGATTTGGCGGTTCCGACACAGTCATCATCCATATCACATGAAATTCAAATGAAAGCGGAAGAAAGTGTCCAACAATTGGAAGGGGTGCAGCATGTCGCCAGTAAGTTGATTAAACCTATACAGCCGCAGGAAAGTCCGATGGCCAATAATCCATTCGCTAAAATCAAACATATTATTGCTATATCGTCGGCAAAAGGTGGTGTGGGTAAGTCAACGATGGCAGCGCACATCGCTCAGGAATTGAGCCAGAAAAATTTTAAAGTCGGACTCGTTGATGCCGATATTTACGGCCCGTCTGTTCCAACCATTTTTCACTTACCTAAAGTTCAGATTTTTATGAACAATAAAAAACAATTTCTTCCCGTTGAATTTCAGAAATTGAAATTAATGTCTTTCGGATTTTTATTAGGAGATAATGCGGCCGTTATGCGCGGGCCGGTTGTGACTAGATACATTCAGCAGATTTTGTTAAACACGGATTGGGGAGAATTGGATTATTTATTGATCGATATGCCGCCGGGAACAGGAGATGTTCAGTTAACGATTACACAGACAGTTCGTTTAACAGGGGCGGTGATTATCACCACACCGCATACATTGTCTTTAATCGACGTTGCGCGCGGGATACTTATGTTTGAAAAAGTTGCCGTGCCGATTATCGGTATCATCGAAATTATGTCTTATCTTAAAACCGAATCGCAGGAAAAACATTATATATTCGGCCGTTCATCCGCGGGACAATTAGCCAATCGATTTGGCGTCGAGGTTTTAGCCGAAATTCCTATTTTACAGGAATTAAGTATCGGTATTCAGCCCAACGAACCGGAGGTCATTCAATCAGCGGTCAAGTCAATGCTCAAACAGATTGAACAAGTAAAATCGCGGGAAATAAATATACCGATGATAAAATTCGATCAGGAAAAAGTAGAATTGATCTGGGAGAATAAAGATCGCTGGACAGTCAAGAATTTTGCATTAAGAATGATTTCGCAAGATGCCTTGAGTGTTAATGAATTGACGGGTGAGCAATTGATCAAAGCGGAAGATATACGATCAGATATTGCTCCAAAAGAAATAGTTCCTTTGGGGAATTATGGAATCAATATTACTTGGAATGACGGACACTCGTCGGCAATCTACACGTACAAAAATATTCGGGCCATCGCTTTAATTTCTTCTTAAGACTTCAGAATATTTTCTAACTCACCATTTTGATGTAATTCCATCATAATATCACAGCCGCCAATAAATTCGCCGTTGACGTACAGTTGCGGGATCGTCGGCCAATCGGCATATTCTTTAATTCCTTGACGAATATCTTCATCTGAAAAAACATTAAACGCGCCGAAATCTACTTTATAATGCTGTAGAAGGTTGACGGCTTGCGAAGAAAATCCACACTGTGGTTGTTGCGGCGTGCCCTTCATATAAAGAAATACTTTATTTTTTTTAACATCATTTTCAATGCGTTGTTTGGTAGATTCTTCCATATGTACTCCTTATCAGTTAATATCCGAATTGACTTTTGACTTCATTCCAGCGTTCTGGTGTAAAGGTTTTAAGGCCGAGGGCATGCACATTGGTCGCAAAAGCTTCTTTCAAGGGTTTCATGACCATTTGATGTTGTTTTACTAATAGCATTCCTTTAAATTCCGAAGAAATAACAAAGGCCTGTAAATGCTGACCGTCTTGCATCGGGTCCAAGACAATCGCTTGAGAATGGGGTACGCTTGCTTCGATTGTGGCTTTGATTTGATCGGTAATCATGATTTATAATTTTCCTTTAGCCATTGAATGATATCGTTAGATTCATACATTATTTTCCCGTCGATTTCAAGGGCAGGCACTTGACTTTTACCGCCTTTAGAAATGAGTTCTTGACTATATTCCGCTTTTTCAAAAACATTCTTTAGGTTTAACTTGATGTTTTCTGCTTCCATAAAATGGAGGACTTTACGGCAGTAAGGACAGAATTCTTGATGATATAAGGTTAAATTTTTCACGACGTATTCTTCATGTTTAATGAATCATATTTTACTGGGCGTTTTAAATTGGTCAATCAATTTTTCGGCGAAGGTAATCACTTTTTCTTCAAGCTGGGTATGATTGAGATTATTAATTTCCTGCATGCCCGTCGGAGATGTCACATTGACTTCCGTTAAATACGAGCCGATCACATCAATCCCGACTAGATATAAACCCTTTTCAATCAAATGCGGTTTAAGGATTGAACAAATATGCAAGTCCTGCTGAGTCATTCCCGTCGCATGGGGAGTGCCACCCGTCATGAAATTATTTCGAAAATCATCCGGGCCATGAAGACGAAGGACGGCTCCGATAGGCTCCCCATTTAATAATAGTATACGTTTGTCACCGTTTTCGGCTTCTTTGATGTATTCCTGCACAATGATTTCTTGCGTCCAATTTTTGGTTAATTCCGATAAATTTTCTTCTTTGTAGTTTGAAGAAGATAAACGCAGAATATTTTTACCGCCGAAACCATCAGTCGGTTTAGCGACAACTAATTTATATTCCTGGATAAACTTTAAGATTTCCGACTTTTGTGTGCTGACCAGCGTCGGAGGAATAAGATCCGTAAATTGCGTAGCCCAAACTTTTTCATTGCACTGGCGAATACCGTTAGGTTTATTGATGATGGGAATATGCTTTGGCAATAAATCTAAGAGCCATGTCTGCATTAAATAGTGATTATCAAACGGAGGATCCGTACGGATAAAAATAATATCAATATCTTGGTCCGTCAGAACTTTATTTCTTTGATTGATAAAGGGAGTAACGTTATTTTTTTGCGGATGTACTTGGATAACAGAAAATGTTAACTTTCCATTTTTACTGGATATGCCGCCTTCATGTAGCAAATAAATGTTATGTTCTCGTCGATGAGCGCCCATCATGAGAATAAACGAAGTATCTTTATCTACATTCCAACGTTCATATTGATCTACTAAAAATACAAAATTCATTCTAATCCTCAGATCATAATTAGGCGTTATTTTTTAACTGGATAATTTCCCGGTGGGTGGCGATCGCGGCAATACGAGCTAAGATTCGGTAAACATCAAACATATTAATGCTTGGATCAATCAGGGCGTCCCCATATTTTTCCAAGTGAGGACAAATTTTTTGAAACGTCATTCCTTTAGAATTAAGATTATCACGTTCACCCTTAGAGTCATTCATGCGATAAAACCCGCCGATTAAATTGTTTTCAATTTGATAAATGACGACTTCACTGACCTGATCAGCCACATTATAAATCGTAGGCACACCTTCCTGAAGCAAAAAACGATTGATCGGCTGCGAATTTTTTCCCACCGTCAAGGAATTCCTTTTTTTACGATTGAATTGAAGAATATCATCGGGGCTTTCAATAGCAACCACACCCATGCCGTATGTTCCCGAGTCGCTTTTAAGAACGATATAAGGCTTCCCGGTAATATTATGTTCTTTATATTTTAAAGCAATCGTACGAAACAAATCCGAGGCAGCGTCGGCTAAAACTTTCTGATCTTTTTCTTCATTGATATTCATATCATTGACGACGCGAAACTGACAAGATAATAACCATGGATCGACGTCGATCAGCGAAGCAAATTCCTTCATTAAGTCAGCCGTGTGGCCGAAATGATGTGATTTTAATCGTGAATGCCATCCGGCTTCGATGGAGGGATAAATAGGGACAGCCGTCTGTTTAAGAATATCGGGAATACCTGTTGTTAAATCATTATTTAGAATGATTAAAGAGAACTTTTCTCGTCCATCTTTTAAATCTTCCAGAACTTTTTTGAAACAATGAATGCGGACGGGAAGGCCCATAGCTGTTTCTAATTCAACAAAGCGGGTCTTGTCGCAAAAATCGGGTTGAATTTGTAAAAATGTCGCGATCTTGACATTGAACCCGGCCTTTTCAATAATCTCTTGTAATATGCGGATATTTTCTAAGTACCAGGTGTTCCTAGTATGCTCTTCGGCGACAATGAGGATATTTTGACAGCCAGGAACGCGTTTTAAAATGGCTTTTTTAAGACATTTAACCGCATCTTCCAGTCCATGTTCGCATAGGTTATTGAAACCAGCCGGAAAAATATTGGTGTCTACGACAGCCATTTTAAATCCCGCTTCACGAATATCGACGGACGAATAAATAGGTAATTCTTTTGAGCCTTCATAAGCGGCCAGCCACTGATGGATTTTCTCCGGTGTGGATTTAATCCGGTTCATCAATGATGACATATTGGGAGAGATGGCGTGACTGGTATGTATTTGGTTCATAGGATTATATTTTCATACACGTAAAAGGCGGTATTATGCCGTAATAACTTTAGTTTGTCTATAAGAAACTGTCAGGATAAATAAAAAAATCGTTAAGCAATATGTTACACTAAAGCTATTAATAAAGGAATTTAAAAATGATAAGCGATCAAATACTTGCTTTACTAAAAAAATCCATTTCCGTCGAGCATGGTGAAGTTATTGACCAATCAGATCAGCATAAGGGGCATGCCGGCGCGCGCGAATCGGGTGGAGGGCATTATTATCTTCTTTTGGTGAGTGATGATTTTATGCATAAATCTGCTGTTGAACGGCATCGAATGATATACCAAGCATTGAAACCGATTAAAGAAAAAATACACGCGTTGGGAATAAAGGTATACACATCGAGCGAGTATAAAAAATTAAGTCCGTAATTTGTATCCGATTTTGAAAAGATAGACGGTGAAGAAGAAAAAGAATGAAGCCATGACGAGGGAAATAATCGCGCTGATCACCATGGAAATATCAGATACACCTGTCACACTATACCGAATTCCCTGAATAAGATAAAACATGGGATTAAATTTAGATATTTCCTGAACGATGTTGGGTAAAAGATGAATCGGATGGAAGACCCCGCCTAATAATACAAACGGTAAAATTAAATATATATTCCACATATTCAGCATATTGAAATCTTCCGCCCATAGAGCAGCGATCATGCCCACGCAGGAAAAAATCACCGAAATCATAAGCATAAAGTAGAGAAGAACGATCGGATGAAGAGCTGGTGTATTTCCGAACATAAGAGATACAAGATAAATTCCTGTGCAAACAACGACTCCGCGCATCACTCCCCCGGCGAGTAAGCCTAAAACCATTTCAAAATAGGATAATGGTGAGAGAAGAATTTCTTGAATATGATTATGCCAGCGGCCAAGAAACAAAGAAAAAGATGTATTTTCATACGATGTTGAAATCAAATGCATAGTCATTAAGCCCGGCACAATAAAATTAAAATAGGTGAGGCCTGTCGAGGGGAAGTCGATGCGGTTTCCGATAGCAACGCCAAAAATAAACATAAATAAGGTGGAAGTAAGAATCGGCGGGAATATGGTTTGCGTCGAAACGGATAGGAATCGGTAGATTTCCCGTTTGGCTAATGAGGCTGTTCCAATCGGGTTGGTGATCATTCTAACCCCGTTACTTCCATAAAAACATCCTGAAGAGATTTATCTTGTAGAATTTCTTTTTTCTCACCGATGCGTACCATTTGTCCGTGATTGATGAATCCAATGGTTTTACAAAGCTGTTCAGCTTCTTCCATGTCATGTGTACTTAAAAAAACCGTTTTGCCTTCATTATTAAGCTGCTTTAAATAATCCCATATTTGAAATTTTAATTCAAGATCGCATCCCGCTGTGGGCTCGTCGAGAATAATGATTTCCGGTTCATGAATCAAAGCTCGGCAGAGAAGCAGACGTTTTTTCATTCCGCTTGATAATGCCCGATGTTTGACTTGCCGTTTGTCGTATAAAGCGAAACGTTTCAATAATTCATCCGCCCGTCTGGATGCCTTCGGTGGAAGAATGCCAAAATACCCGGCTTGAAATACGAGAAGGGAATGGATCGATAAGAAAGGGTCAAAATTAAATTCTTGAGCGCATAATCCAATCAGCCGACGGGCCTGAATATAATCGCGCGTCGTGTCGTAACCGAAGATTTTTACTTCACCGCTTTGAAAATTAGACAGGCCAGTTAATACATTGATGGTGGTGGTTTTTCCGGCGCCGTTAGGGCCTAAAAATCCGAAGAAATCTCCGCGTTTGACGTCGAAGGAAACATTGTGAAGGGCTTGAAGTTTGTCGTAACTTTTTGATAATTTTTTAATTAGAATCGCGTTTTTTGAGTCACGCATCGTTTCTAACCTGCCTGAATAAGCTGTTTAGAAAACTCTACTTTGGCGTTACGCGCCGCGTTGCGGACAATTTCCGGTAAGGCTGGATGAATATAAACCATATTTAATAAATCGTCTAAGGTGCCATCCTTGCACATAAACGCAATTAAGAGATGAATCATATTTGAAGCTTCTGGTCCAACGATGTGGGCGCCCAAGATTTTTTTTGTCTGCGCGCAGAAAAGGATTTTACAGAAACCATGATCCGAGAGAAGGGCCATGCCCATAGCGCTTTTTGCATATGGATTTTTCCCGACGACGTAATCAACACCATTGGCCTTTAGTTCATCTTCTGTCTTACCGACGCCCGCTACTTGCGGATTGGAAAAAATAGCATGGGGGATGGGTGGATAATGAATCGGTTGATTATGTGGATTGTTAAAAATGGATTCAAATAAATATTCACCTTCAAAATTAACGCTGTGACGGAAGAAATAATTTCCAACACAGTCGCCCATCGCATAAACACCTTTAACGGTTGTTTGCAAGTGATCATCGACGCGAATAAATCCATTATTGGTGAGCTGAATATCGGTGTTTTGTAGTTCTAATGTATCATTGTTAGGTGTGATACCGACGGCAACTAACAAAGCATCGGCCATAATTGTTTTGGTTTGATCATCCTGGGTAAAGCTAATTCTAAATTGGCCGTTATTGTAATTTATTTTTTTAGGAACGGCCTTAAAGTGACATGGATATTTTGTTGAGAAGACACGCGTGAATTCATTGGCTACCTCAAAATCTTCTGCCCGAAGAAAGTATGATCGTACTAAAAAGTGAACTTCACTGCCCAAAGCTCCATAAGCGTGGCCAAGTTCAACGCCGATATAACCAGCGCCGATCACCACTAGCTTTTTTGGTAAAGAAGTAGAGCGCAAGGCTTCGGTACTCGTCATAAAAGGAGTTCCGATAAGTCCATCAATGTCTGGAATGGTGGGGCGAGCGCCGACACCAATAAATATTTTATCGGCGGTTAATGTTTCTTGTCCGACCTTTATAACTTTATTCGATACAAAAGTCGCTGTTCCTCGATAATAACTTATGTTTGGATTTTGCTTATATCCATTCATGATGCTTAAAGAATCTTGATCAACGGTTTTAGAAATCCTTTGGATTAGTCGCGTAAAATCAACGGTGAAATTCGGATTATTTTTAATATCAAATTTATTCGCTTCGCGAATTTCTTGAGCGATATCGGCGGGATGAATTAACATTTTGGAAGGGATGCAGCCCCGATTAAGACACGTACCGCCGAGCTGATCCTTTTCAATGACGGCTACTTTCAAACCAAGACGGGCAGCGGGCGACGTAATTTTTGATCCACCGCCGGAGCCAATCACAATAACATCGTAATTTTTCATGTAATAAGAATTGATTGAAATGATTTAATATTTGTTATGTGGAATTGACGTTATTTTAGCAATTCATTATTGAAATTCAACTAAAATTATTCATAACTGTATTCTAAGGAGGGAGAATTTTCCAAAAATTGGTAAAGACACTCTTTAATCTGGTCAAATTCATTCAATATCATGACTTCATTGCGTAATTTTGAAATATTCGGTATGCCTTTAAAGTAACCGGCATAAAATTTTCGAAAAGGGATGAGTCCGCCTCGCGTGCCTTTTGTTTCAACCGACAGTTCTAAATGTTCTAAACACAGATCAATTCTTTCTTTGAGCGTGGGAGGAGGAAGTTGACGGCCAGTGTCAATATAATGCCGGGCTTGTTTAAATAACCATGGATTTCCGATGGCAGCGCGTCCGATCATGACACCATCACATCCGGTTTCCAGCATACGTTTGGCGTCTTCGGCAGAGGCCACGTCTCCATTTCCAAAAACAGGAATAGAAACGACTTTTTTTATTTTCTCTAACCATGTCCAATCCGCAGGAGCCTTATTATGAGCCTGGCTTCGTGTACGGCAATGAACTGTTAAAGCCTTGGCGCCGGAATCTTCGACCATTCGTGCTACGTCGAGAATAACAATACTGTTTTCGTCCCAACCTAAACGCGTTTTGACAGTGACGGGCAAATCTGTTCCCTGGACGGTCGAGCGGACGATTTTTTCAAAATGCGGAAGATCTTTCAGTAAGGCTGCGCCTTGTCCTCGTGCCACATGATTTTTGACCCAACAGCCGCAATTAATATCAATGAAATCAGGGCCTAAACTTTCCGCCATACGCGCCGCATCGGTCATACATTCCTCAACACCACCAAAAATTTGAATCGCAACGGGACGTTCTTCTTCGCATACTTCGATTTTATCCATGGCTCTTGGAATATTTCGTACGATTGCTTCAGAGCTCGTAAATTCTGTGTAAACAATATCTGCACCCATTTTTCGACAAATACGTCGAAAGGCCATGTCGGTAACATCTTCCATGGGGGCTAACATGACGGGTTTATTAATGTCGATATGACCTATTTTCACTTATCTTATCTCCTGAATAAAAAATCTCGAACAATGTCCAACATATTACCAATTGTATCACCACTACAAAGTCTATAGAGGACAATGGCAGCTATGACGAATAGTATAAGCCTAATTTTTTCCCCAAAACTCTTTTGCTCTCCAAGCAAAAACCATGCAAATAAACATAAAATGCAACCCATGATAATCAGACCGCGCGGCATCATTAACTCCTTAGTAGATGTTAAAGTATAAATGAAGTTTGGGTATTAGGCAATTTTTTAATGTCACAGGCATTAGGGCTTAATTTCTCTAAGTTAAAAGATCACATTGATTTTTAAAATTAAGGTTAGTATACTGAAAAACATCTTATGGTGAAAGTTAAAAGGCAGATATGAATAATTTACAAAAATTAGCTATTCAAGAGGGGATCAAAACCGTTGGTATCGGAAAAAAGGGAAGCAAACCCTTGGAAAAAGATCTCATCGAAAAAATTATTAAAGAAATTAAATCCCGGACTGTTCCCGACGCTATTAGGGGTGCTTTTTTTGCCGGCCTGATCATGAAAGGCTTAACTCCCGACGAGCTAAGATTAAATGAGGCCTTTGAGAATCCGGTCCTCGAAAATTCCGATCAATTAGCAAAAATATTGACAAAAGATGCTCCGGAAAAAATTCAACAGTTATGCATATCACTATTGGATAAACAGGAATTATCTTATGAGCAAGCGTTAGAATTAGGCCGGTTTTTGATGTCCGATGAAAAGGGTGATGGGGCACGAGGCCTGGTTGCTTCTTTATTAAGGGTTCGATATGAAACAGCGGATGAATATCAAGGCTTATTACAGAGCATAGAAGAGACGTTTAATGATTCCTTTAAATCGGCTGTTCCGGATGGAAATTCGATCATCGCCGTCGCTGATCCGTTTGATGGAGTAGACCATTCCAATATGATCACGCCGGTGGTCACCGATTATTTAAAAACTTTGAATTATCGTGTAATTTCTTTAGTCGGGCGTAATAGTGGTCCTAAACTTTTTTATAATTTATATGACTTAGCGCAGGGCTTAAAAGCATCTTTTCTAAAATCAAATCAAGATTTATCAAAACTAACTCCTGATTTTGGATGGTACTTGGATCAAAAAGATTTATCTAAGGCGATGGACCGTTGGGTAGATATCCGTCGACAAATTATTAAACGTCCATTTATGGCCACGGTGGAACGATTTGTAAATCCGTGCCGGGCGCGAATCGTAATTGCATCGGCTTTTCATCCACCGTATGGCGAGAAAATGTTAACCCTCTGTGAACGAGCTGAATATCCGGCGGCAATCATTGTACGAAATGGAATGGAAGGAACTACAGCATTTCCTTTGATGCGTCATGCCAAGATACTCTGCACGGTGAAACAAACGGATGGTACGTATCTTCGACATGAGTTCATGTTTGATAGCCAAGCACATTTGGGGAAATCTTTTGAAATTGAAGAGCGTTTGGATACACCTTCTTTGGATCAAAATATTGAATTGATTCGCCGATTTAAGTCGGAAGGTCGAACCGGTTATGATATTTTTGATTCCCGGGTAAAAGTTACTTGTGCGGGCCTCAAAATGGCTATAGAATGGGTCGAATCAAATTTGAAAAAGGAAATTTAGAGATGATGTGGATTAAATTCGGCAGTTTTTTTATGTTTCTCAGCGTCGCGTTGGGAGCCTTTGGGGCGCACGCGCTAAAAAGTAAATTTACGGACTATCAAATGCACGTTTTTACGACGGGCGTTTTATATCAATTTATTCATGCTTTGGGATTATTTATTGTTGCTTGGTTAACCACACAATCCAGTGATCCAAAAATACAATTGGCCGGCATATTTTTTACGGCAGGAATTATATTATTCAGCGGATCACTTTATGCCTTATCCGTCACGCAAATCAAATGGTTCGGTCCGATTACACCTTTAGGTGGTTTGTCATTTTTGATCGGCTGGGCATTACTATTTTTTAGTCATTATGATCACATCAAATAAACAACTCACCCGTGTTTCTTTTCATACATTAGGCTGTCGATTGAATCAAAGCGAAACTGCTGTGATTGAAAAAACTTTTGAAAAAGACGGTTATACAATTGTTGATTTTGATCAGCCAGCGGACATTGTGGTCATTAATACTTGCACGGTAACAGAAAATGGAGATGCGGATACACGTTATTTAGTTAAAAAAATTAACCGTCTAAATCCGCAGGCTAACATAGCTTTAGTTGGTTGTCAGGCGCAGATCCAGAAGGAAAAGTTAACGGAGCTAAGTAATGTGCGCTGGGTGGTGGGGAATGGACGCAAGATGGATCTTGTTTCTATAGTTGAGGAATTTAAAGCCGTAGATCATCCCGTTGTCATCACACCGACGATATCCCGGGAAAGTTTTACTGTGCCTTTTGCCGGATTTGATCAAGATCACAAACGCGCGATCATTAAAATTCAGGATGGTTGTGATTTCTTTTGCACATTTTGCGAAATTCCTTACGCGCGCGGCCGGGCGAGATCGCGGATTTTTGACGATATTTTAATGGAAGCAAAGGCTTTGGTCTCGGCGGGACATAAAGAATTGGTGATCACCGGAATTAATGTCGGGACATACTCTTTTCAGAGCTATTCATTCATGGATGTCATTAATGCTCTGGAACAAGTGGACGGCTTGGAACGAATACGGATTTCCTCGATTGAACCTACGACCATACCTTTCGATTTAATTAAGAAAATGTCGTCGAGATCAAAGTTGTGCCGGTATCTGCACGTACCATTACAAAGCGGATCGGACGCTGTTCTTACCGCCATGAAGCGTAAATATTCCGTTGCTGAATTTTCTGAGTTTATTCATAGGGTATCGGAAACTGTCGACAAAGTATGTATAGGGACAGACATAATCGTCGGTTTTCCCACGGAAACAGATCAAGATTTTATGAAGACGGAAGAGTTGGTCCGTGATTTGCCGTTAAATTATTTCCATATTTTCAGCTATTCAAAACGCCATTTTGCTAAGAGCCAATATATGGATGAATCAGTCCCAGCGGCTAAAATTCAGGATCGCAGCCGCGTCCTTCGGGAATTAAGTTTACGTAAGAAAAACATTTTTTATCAGGCAATGGTGGGCACACGGCATGATGTCATTTTTGAAGGCTGTAAAGGCGAATATTATCATGGAATAACTGATAATTTTGTTCGAGTGCATGTAAAAAGTAGTAGTAATATAGCCAATCAATATTTAAGGGTAAAACTTGATTCTTTCGATGGTCAGGATGTATATGGCACACTCGACAAATAAACTTGACAAAAGGCTTTTAATATTTAATTTACGTGGTATCCTTTAAGTATGAAACGTTGTAAGAAAGCATTTACATTGGTGGAAGTAATGATTGTTGTGGCGATCATTGCTATTTTAGCTGCGATTGCCATTCCTAATCTGATTCGGGCCAAAATCACAGCCAATGAATCCTCAGCCAAGGCCACTTTGAAGGCAATAAGTACCGCTTTAGAAAACTACTACAGCATTCATAATCAATACCCTTTAGACACGAGTGAGCTTATTGGAGATGTCCCGCCATATCTTAGCACTGATTTTTTTGCAGGCGCCCATGCTGGTTATAATTTTTCGGCTACGCTGACTTTATATACTTATTCCGTTGTTGCGGTCCCGGTTAGCTCGACGACAGGTAATACCAGCTGGTCGATCAATACGCAGGGAGTTCTTGCTGCAAACTAATCCCGCGCCTACAGTAAAGATATCAAATTTAAATTAAAAACTTCAACCGCCTTAAATTAATTATGATATACTCTGTTTTAGTTTATGAACATCACACTAATATAGAGGAAATTTATGCTTAAGTTTCACAAGCTGTACTTGTACAGCCTCATCATAACGATCCTGCAATTTGCCTTCACAATTCCCGTTTCAGCCGAAATAAAAGCGCCTATTACATCTCCTAATTGTAATCAATTTACCTTTGATGCCACTGGTTCTGCTGATGTCAATAATGATAAAATCACGTATGCTTGGGATTTTGGTGATGGTGAAACAGCTGAGGGGATGATCGTTCAACATACCTATAAAAATTCCGGCGATTATTTTGTTAACCTTATGATTTCCGACAAATCAGGGTTAGAGTGCGTAGAGGACAGTTATAGTCAACATGTGTCGGTGAATATTCCTCCATATGTTGAGTTCACGTCCGCTAATCGCGTCTGTGTGAATGAATCCTTCAATTTTGATGCCAACGCCAGCCGTGATGATGCTGGTTCTCCATTAAGTTATTCCTGGAATTTTGGTGATGGGGCAACCGAAGCGACGAAAGAACCGATCATCTCACATGCTTATGCGGCTCCGGGAACGTATACGATCGAATTAGCTGTTGATAATAATTTAAATACCGTTTGTAATAAGGGCTCCGGAACGCGTTTTGTTTATGTGAATGCACCGCCGAAAGCGGATGCTGGTCGCGAACAAGTATTTCAATGCGTCACTCGGGAAGAAGATTTAGCTGTTTTGTTTGATGCTTCGAATACGGTCGACTTGAATTCGGATGAATTAATTTATACGTGGGATATGGGAGACAGCCGCGTGCAGCAGGGTGTTAAAGTTACACACACCTTTCCTGGAACTGGCGTCTATGATGTTAAACTTCTCGTCGATGATCAATCGAATTTACAATGTTCAACCGCCGTCGATTTCACCACGGTTCATTTAAGTAAAGCTCCTAAGGCTGATGCCGGAAAAGATATTGATGGATGTACCGGCGTAGAAATTAATTTTGATGGTAGTAAATCGTATTCAGAAACCAAAGGGACTTTGAAAGCCGTTTGGAATTTTGGTGACGGGAAAAGTGCTGAAGGCTTAGTGGTCAAACATACGTACGAATCAGCTGGGCAATTTAAACCTATTTTGACGATTGTTGATCAAATCAATGAATTGTGCCCTCCGTCGACGAGTACAGTTACGGCGGTCATTAATGCTTCGCCTAAAGTTTCCATTATTTCCGAGCCTCTGGGTTGCGTGGGTAATGAAATTCAGTTTAATGCGTCAGGAGCGAATGATCCGGACGGCGATACCTTACAGTATTATTGGACGTTTGGCGACGGGGAGAATGAAAAAGGCGGGGCTATTGTAAAGCATAAATACCAGCGCGGCGGCGATTATCGAGTTAGTTTGGTTGTGGATGACGGAAAGAATTCAGATTGTTCAACCGCCACCGTCGAGACGCGCGTGTCCATAAATACTCCGCCGGTTGCAGATAGCGGGCCGAATTTATCCTGCTGTGTCGGAAAAGAAACCGAATTTAACGCCTCAGCGTCGAGTGATCCTGATAATAATCCATTATTATTCACATGGGATATGGGAGACGGAACAACCTTACAAGGCGCGACGGTTAAATACACCTATGCGAATAAAGGTTCATACAATGTTGTTCTGACCGTCGATGATAAAACACAAACACAATGCAGTAAGTCTTCATCCCGTTTTATTGCGGAAGTCAATGAGAAGCCTGTCGCTACCTTCACTGTACGTTAATTTAATCAATAAATATTTTCAGGAGTATACATGAACGCTGAATCGAAAAGTTTTTTAATTGAGATGCTTAGACAATGCGGGCCATCCGGTTTCGAAGAGCGGCAACAAGCTGTTTGGTTAAAGCGCTTAAAAAAATTTGCCCACCACACGTTTAAAGATATTCACGGTAACGCTGTCGCTGTCCTTAATCCTGAAGCAGATTTTAAAATTATGTTAGCCGGACATTGTGATGAGATCGGTTTTATGGTTTCACATGTTTCAGAGGACGGTTATGTTCATGTGATTCCTATCGGCGGAATTGATCCGGGTGTTTTGCCGGGATCGCATGTCCATATTCATACAAAGAGTGGCCCAATCGTCGGTGTGATTGGGAAAAAAGCTATTCATTTAATGGAGGGGGATGATTGGAAAAAGGTTATTCCCCTTAAAGATTTATGGATTGATATCGGTGCTTCCAGCAAGAAAAATGCTTTAAAGATGATTGAAATTGGAGACCCAGCTACGTACGCACCCAATTTTACTGAATTGGCGAATGGACGTTTTTCATCGAAGGGCTGTGATAATCGGACTGGAGCGTTTGTGGTCAATGAAGTCATCAAAATTTTAAGCGAGCGATCTTTGTCGCCTAAGGTTGGAGTATATTCGGTTTCAACAGTACAAGAAGAGGTCGGCTTAAGAGGAGCGATTACCAGTTCTTACGGAATAAATCCGACGGTGGCCTTTGCTGTTGATGTAGGCCATGCCTCCGATGTACCGGACATTGATAAACGTCAAATCGGTGATGTACGTGTTGGAAAAGGCCCGCTCCTTCACGCGGGGCCGGTTATTAATCGTGTCTTAGGAAAAATGCTCGTTGAAACAGCCAAATCTAAAAAGATTCCCTATCAGTTTACATCGACGGGACGGCCAGGAGGAACAGATACAGCCATGCTTCAAATATGCCGTCAAGGTGTAGCAACGGCGTTAGTGGCTATTCCCTTACGGTATATGCATACCATGGTTGAAACCTGTTCTTTTGATGATTGTGAAAACGCGGCGAAATTAATTGCTGAAACAATTCTAAAAATTACTCCTAAAACAAATTTTATCCCTCAATAAAGATCATCTCACTTCCGACATTGCAGAAAACTTATCAATGGTTGAGCGGCAAGTCTTTAATTCTTGTCTTTTAGCGGTAAAGTTGTATAATCAATCTTTAAATTTATGATCGGTCGGCTGAACAAAAAAGGGAGGAAGTATGAAGGTTATCCAAGAATTTAAAGATTTCGCGATGAAGGGCAATGTGGTGGATATGGCGGTCGGTATCATCATCGGCGGAGGTTTTGGAAAAATCGTCTCTTCGGTTGTCAACGATATTATTATGCCTCCCGTCGGTATTTTAATGGGCGGAACTAATTTTAAGGATTTAAAATGGATCCTTAAGCCGGCTAGTGTTGACACCGCCGGAGCAGCTAAAGATGCGGTTACGCTTAATTACGGTCAATTTTTACAAACAACATTAGATTTTATGATTTTGGCTTTCGCCATTTTTTTGATGATTAAAGCTATGAATAAATTAAAGAGAAAAGAAGAAATTAAGCCCGCGGCACCGCCAGCGCTCAGCAGACAAGAAATACTGCTCGGCGAAATACGCGATCTTCTTAAGAAAAAATAAATCAACACTACCAAGAAAGGAAATGTCATGAAAAAGAGTATTATTTTATCTTCCATTTTTGCGTTTTTAGCTATGGGAACAATGATTGGCTGCGACAATCGAAGCCAATTAGAAAAAGACGCGGATAAAGCCGGTCAGCAATTAAATAAATCTGCGGATGAAGCTACAAAGAAGTTAGGTTTATAATAATTTAAAATTTTTTAGTGTAAGGCGACGGACTCCTATAATACATAGTCGAAATAAATAGGGGTCCGTTGCTTTATTTTCGGAAAAGAAAAAATGTCCTTAACAAAAGAGCGATTAGAGCGAACATTAAAAATTTCCTACTGGAAAGGTGTTTTTGGTTCCGCGATGGCCGGATTTACTCAGGAATTTTTTACTCCTTTTATCCTGTTTATGGGTGGGCATACTTTTCACATTGGGATTTTAAACGGCGCCTCAAATCTTATGACTTCGTTTGTGCAGTTGTTTAGCGCGGATCTTACCGAACGCTGTGGATCCCGTAAAAAAATGACGGCACTTTTTGTTTTACTCCAGTCTTTCGCACTGGCGGTGATCGTCATGATGATCATTATGGGGATTAAATTTGTTTGGCCATTTCTAATTACAATTATTATTTTTTCCGGATTCGGAGCGGTCTTCATTCCAGCCTGGTCGAGTTTTCTGTCAGATCTCGTCGACGTCGCTAAGAGAGGAGAATATTTCGGCTGGCGCAGCCGTAATCTGGGATTAAATACTTTGGGGATAATGTTTGTTTCCGGGATTATCCTCGATCAAATGAAAGGTATTAACACCGCCGCTGGTTTCGGTATTATTTTTGGGATGGCGATGATATGCCGGTTTTTTTCTTTTTGGTTTTTACAAAAGATGGAAGAGCCACCGATTGTTGTAAAAGACGAGGACAAGTTTACTTTTTTGGAATTCTTCGCGCGTTTTAAAGAAAGCAATTTTGTTAAGTTTGTCATTTTTATTGCCTTAATGAATTTTTCAGTGAATTTGGCGGCGCCATTTTTCTCCGTATTCATGCTCGAGGAAATGCATTTTAGCTATGCGACGTATACTTTGGTCAATTTAAGCGCGCCTTTGGGGGTTTTCTTATCGATTAGACGCTGGGGTCTGCATGCGGATAAAGTCGGCAATCTGAAAATAATTCGGTTAACGACGAGGGTTATCGCGATTATGCCATTATTTTGGCTCATTAATCGCAACCCGACTTATTTATTTTTTGTTGAAATGTTATCCGGTTTTTTATGGGCGGGTTTGAATCTATGCGTTTCCAATTTTGTGTTTGATGCCGCAACGCCACAAAAAAGACCACGTTGTATCGCATATCTGAATGTCGTCAATGGTTTGGCTTTAGCTTTGGGCGCGCTCATTGGGGGAGTGATTGTCAAAATTCTTCCGAAGTTGATGGGATATCAAATGCTTTCTTTATTTCTTGTTGCGTCGGTGTGTCGAATCATGGTGGCATATGGATTGCTTCGGATGGTTCAAGAAGTTCGTCCGGTTCAATCCGCCAATAGTTTGGCCATATTTTTTAGTATGATCCGGTTGCGTCCGATTTTAGGAATTGATCGCCGCTCAATTCAGCAAGAATAATAAATAAAGTGATTATAGGTAATTGTCTGTGTTTTTCTTAATCTGGCAAGACGCTTGACAAGGTGCAATTTTTAATTTATATTTAACACATTATTAATTGTTGTTGCGGCAAAGAAGTGGTAACAACAAAAAGACATAGAAGCCTAACATTCCCTTGAGGAGCGTTGGGCCTTTTTTTTGTATTCCATGATTGAGAGATATGATGCTGACTGATTACAAAACCGATGATTTTTTCGACGAGATGCTGGTTAAAAAAGACCACATACGTCCGTGTTATTCACTCTTAGCGAAAAAAATTTCCCGGATGAGTATGGTGGAATTACACCAAAAACAGTTTGCGGCCGAGCGGGCTTACATTTCCATGGGTATTACGTTTAATGTTTATCAAGAAGGTAAAGGACTTGAGCGTACATTGCCGTTCGATATTATTCCGCGTATTATCAATCAGCAAGAATGGGAAACGATTGACCTTGGTTTAAAGCAGCGTGTCCAGGCGCTAAATATTTTTTTAGATGACATTTATAATAAAAAGCTAATTCTGAAAGACAAAATTATCCCGGAAGAGATCATCTATTCCTCCCCAGGCTATTTGAAAGAATGTGAAGGGCTCAAACCACCCAAGGGCCGTTGGACTCATATCAGCGGGATTGACCTGATCAAACATGGGGACGGAAAATATTATATTCTCGAAGATAATCTGCGCGTTCCGTCGGGGGTTTCTTACGTTCTGGGGAACAGAGAAATCATGAAACATGTTTTCCCAGACCTTTTCGCTGAGCTATCCGTCGCGCCGGTTTTTGACTATCCCTTAAGACTTCTTGAAGTTTTACAGATGTTATCATCCGAAGATTCTCCCAACGTCGTTGTACTGACGCCTGGTATTTACAATTCAGCTTATTTTGAACATTCATTTTTGGCTCAACAGATGGGCATTCAGTTAGTCGAAGGGCGTGACTTAATTATCCAAAACGGTTTTTGTTATATGCGTACAACGAGGGGACTCAAGAAAGTCGACGTCATTTACCGTCGCATCGATGATGTTTTTCTTGATCCACTTACATTTAATCCAAATTCAGTTTTAGGTGTACCGGGATTGTTTGAAGTTTATAAAAAAGGAAATGTGGCGATCGCGAATGCGCCTGGAACAGGTATTGCCGACGACAAAGTTGTTTATGCATATGTTCCGCAAATCATCAAATATTATTTAGACCAAGATGCCATTCTACCAAATGTCCCGACTTACCTATGCTGGGACGATCTTCAGCGCCAACATGTTCTTCAGAATATTCAGCAGATGGTGGTCAAGTTGGACAATCAGTCCGGCGGCTACGGGATGCTGATGGGTAATCAGGCGGAGAAAAAACAGCTTGATGAATTCCGACGGAAGATCAAGGCCAGCCCGCGTAATTATATTGCCCAGCCGGTCATGGCTTTATCGCGTGTACCGACCATCATCGGTGAACATATTGAAGGTCGGCATGTCGATCTTCGGCCGTTTGTTTTGTATGGAGATTCGGTTTACGTTATGCCGGGAGGATTAAGCCGGGTAGCTCTTAAAAAAGGTTCGCTGGTTGTCAATTCATCCCAGGGGGGCGGTTGTAAAGACACTTGGGTTTTGCAAAAAGAATATTTATGTAATGAGGTGAGGGATGCTTAGCCGAGTGGCCAATTCCACGTATTGGTTGACACGTTACGTTGAACGGGCTGAAAATTATGCGCGATTCGTTGACGTGAATCTGAGCCTGACCATGGATTTACCGCCCGGTATTGAAGAACAATGGCGGCCGCTCGTGGTCATTACGGGTGATGAAAAGGTTTTTAATGTTAATTACGGTGGACAATACACAAAAGATAATGTGATTCACTTTTTGACCTTCGACCGCAATAACCCAAATTCAATTATCAGCTGTCTTGCTTCGGCCCGTGAAAATGCGCGCTCTGTCCGGGAAATCATTTCCAGTGAACTTTGGCGACAGGTGAATGATTTGTATTTATCCGTGCAGGACACGAAAGATTTGTCAGGACAAAATTTGGATGAGTTTTATCGTCATATCAAGCAAGGGTCACATCTATTTGAAGGGATTATGGCCGTGACCATGCCGCATAATGAGGCTTGGCATTTTGCCAATATCGGACGATTAATCGAACGCGCTGACAAAACGGATCGTATTCTTGACATGAAGTATTTTTATTTATTACCAAAGGTTGAAGATGTCGGTACTCCGCTAGACATTCTACAATGGTCGGCTGTACTGAAG
>JAGOSC010000001.1 GCA_018062515.1 Candidatus Omnitrophota bacterium | reverse complement strand
CAAGTACAGTATGTATATCATTAGAGAATATTTACCGGCCGAATATAAAATTTGGATAGAGGAGAACGTGAAAGAACAATTCCTTAAGGATTTGACGAAACAAAACATGAAAGCTTATCTAAATAGCAATGAATTTAAGCGATTAACTTTGCAGAAACGTTATTCGGCCATACAAGATAAACTTGATAACAAGTACAGTATGTATATCATTAGAGAATATTTACCGGCCGAATATAAAATTTGGATAGAGGAGAACGTGAAAGAACAATTCCTTAAGGATTTGACGAAACAAAACATGAAAGCTTATCTAAATAGCGATGAATTTAAGCGATTAACTTTGCAGAAACGTTATTCGGCCATACAAGATAAACTTGATAACAAGTACAGTATGTACATTATTAGAAAATATTTACCCACCGAATATAAGATTAAGATAAAAGAGATTGTGAAAGATCAATTCCTCAAGGATTTGGCGAAACAAAACATGAAAGCTTATCTAAATAGCGATGAATTTAAGCGATTAGCTTTAAATAAACCTTATTTGGCCATAGAGGATAAACTTGATAACAAGTACAGTATGTACATTATTAGAAAATATTTACCCACCGAATATAAGATTAAGATAAAAGAGATTGTGAAAGATCAATTCCTCAAGGATTTGGCTAATCGAAATATGAAAGCGTATCTAAATAGCGATGAATTTAAGCGATTATCTTTGGCGAAACGATATTCAGCTATACAGGATAAACTTGATAACAAGTATAGTCTGAGCTTGATTAAAAAATATTTACCGGCCGCGTATAAAATAAAAAAAATCAATCAAGAGCAAATATTTGAAGCATATGAAGATGCTGAATTGAAGGATTTCATAGACAATGAAATTTTAAAATTTCTAAAAGAAGACCGCCTGGTGGCTATCGTAGAGAAAATGAAAGAACTAAAATTGTTTTTCTCTAGTAATGATTTGGGACGTTTTTATTACAAATCGCCCAAGCAATTAACTTCAAAAATTAGTAAGAAAGATATTCAAATGGTTTATGTATCAAAACCAGTTTACGATCAGTTTCGGGCGGGACTCCTTGATCAAGATATGCAGGATTATTTAAACAGCGATGAATTTTGGGAGATACCAAGAGACCACAAATTGGCAGCGATTGTAAAAAAATTAGGTATGCGGGGTTACTTGGCGCATCTTTTTACAGCATTGCCATACCAATTAAGTAGTAGGATTACAAAAGAAGACATTGGAAAGGTAGATGTGTCGACAATGGTTTACGATCAGTTGCAGACGGCGTTCGACGATCCGCGCGCACAAAAATATTTTAAGCAGTATTTAGCACAACCACTTAAAAAGAAAATATTGGCTGACGATTTATTGAAAATGATTAACGGATTTGGTTATCATATATCCCTTAATCCAATAACCCTGTATAGACTTTTGCCTTTAAATATAAAAAACTATGTCGAACTAGTTAAAAACGATTATTTTACAGACAGCGACGGACAGGTGGTCATTAAAATTTATAGACTGGGTTATAAGTTATATAATTTTTCTAAACTTCCGGCCCCGGCGGGATTCTGGGAAAATCGCAATATTGTCCCATTATGGAATAACGCAGGAAAAATCGCGGCCTTCGAAGTCGACAATCCGGAGGGTTCAACATTTACTATTCAGGCCAATGATGTCCTTGAACTTGGCAATGTTATGAAGGCCGTCACTCAGTATGGGGGAGAAAATGTTTGGAAGGAAGTAATTGCTGAAGAAGTACAAGACGACGATGAGTTTTTAATTAATGACTGGCTTGAGACTTTGCTGGAAATTATCAGGAGTTATAAAGGGATTGATGAGGAGCATGTTCAAGATTATATGTATTTTTTAGTCGCGTTGTTGGAATTAGAAAAAGTTCAAGGCGCCAGCGTCGATGAAATATTAGAAATGGCCGTGTCCAGAACCGGTATTGACGTGGAGGAGGCAAAGAGATTCTTGCATTATATGAGTTCTCCCGGAGTACACGCGGAAGGTGTTAAGATAGAGAAAATACTCTCTGCTAAGACTATTAATTATTTAAAAGAAGACAATGCGTTACTCGTTGACGAGGAAAATATCTCTAAAGCGCCCGGTGGGATTGATTTCAACCCTGATTTACTAGAGCTTGAAATCCAAGGTCAAGGACAAGATTTTAACCTTCCAGACACTGAACACAATTTCAAGCATATTAAAATTAAAAATGGTTTAATTCCCGTCATCATCAACATTACTCCAATCACCAATCTGCCCTTAATTATAGGCGCGGTGGAGAATGCAGAAGACCAGTTAAGTAGTGCAAGATAAACCGTCCGATTCGATCAATGATTATCCCTATCATATTTTATTACAACAGTTTATGTTGATTTCAGATTTGCAAATCGATTTTATGGTTTTTTGAGCCTTATATATTATACTTTTACTAATAATTTTAAGTATTAATCCTATGGACATTCCGCTAAAAAATGAAAAATAAACCATTATATAAATCCTGTACCTGGTTGGTTCTTTTTTCATTTTTATTGAATTCAATCACGCCTTTATCAGTTTCCGCTCAACAAGCATTTTTCCTGCCAAATCCTACAGTCATGGTCACACCAACAGCCGCTTTTGTTCCACCTTTGTTAAAGGGGATGAAGGTCGATGTTAATAATCCCTTTAACTTTGATTTTATTCTAGATAGCGGTAATGCCGATTTATCTCAAGACGAATTAAAGCAAGAAGCCGATAAACTGATCAAATATTTCTTAGCTTCATTAACCATTCCTGAAACTGATTTATGGGTTAATTTATCGCCTTATGAGAAAGACCGCATTATTCCCTCAGAATTTGGTATCACAGAAATGGGCCGTGATTTATTAGCTCAAGATTATATTCTCAAACAATTAACGGCGTCACTCATGTATCCCGAGAAGGATTTAGGTAAAGTTTTCTGGGATAAGGTTTATAAAAAAGCTCAAGAAGTGTATGGAACAACCGATGTTCCTGTAAACACATTTAATAAAGTTTGGATCATCCCAGATAAAGCGGTGGTATATGAAAACGAGGATAAAGCTTTTATTGTCAAAAGTCATTTGAAGGTGATGCTGGAAGAAGATTATTTAGCGATGAAGAATAATCTGAATAGTGCAACAATCGGAACGTTAGAAGAAGAAAAAGTCAAAAAGTTAAATAGCATATCGTCTCAGATGATTAAGGAAATCATTATTCCTGAAATCGAAAAAGAAGTTAACTATGGACAGAATTTTGCCAAATTACGACAGGTTTACCATTCGTTGATCCTAGCTAAATGGTACAAGGAAAGTCTCAAAGAAAGCATCATCAATCGGGAATATTCCGATCAAAAGAAGACTACTGGTGTTGATATCGACGATAAACAAGCCAAAGAAAAGATTTATGAGCAGTATTTAAAAGCGTTTAAAGATGGCGTCTACAACTACATCAAAGATGAATATGATCCGACGACACAAGAGCTAATTCCCAGAAAATATTTTTCCGGCGGATTAACGCTTAAGGTAGATATTGAGCGAACTAAAGATTCAGCGATGTTGACGGATCCGACAGGTAAATTAAGCAGTATAAAAGGTGTTTATGGAGCTCCGTCTTCAAAAGATTCTAATTCAGCGGCAGGGAAAGCAGTAGATTTGTCTGAACCCGCGCAAGATTATTTTAAGGAACAACTTATTCAAAGTGATACACGGGTTCTGCTTTGGACTGATAATGTTGATAGCCTCGAAGTTCAATTACGTTCCACAGCCATTCAAAAAGGAAAACAATTCTTACGCGTAACGCTCAAGGAGAACGGTGACTTAAACCGCCTGCTCAACACAATATACGTACGAAATGGTAAGATTCAGCGTTTGGATGGCTTATTAACTGAAATTATACGAAATGGCGGAGTACTTTTGATTGATTACACGGTATCTGATTCTAAAGATGCTCCAACCGACGCGGAAGATTTAAACTCTCTTTTTGATGAGAATCCGTATTTTCGTGATCTACAAGCTTCAAAGGGTTTAAGTATTATCGGCGCTATTCGTGAAGATCAAGTCGGACAGTTCCCCGGTTCATATTATTCACGCTGGCAGCAGGCAGCCGAGACAGTCACCGCGCCATATCAGGATCCGGTGGAAGCTATTGAAGATTACCAAGGGGGTAGTTTTGAAGGAATCACCGTCGATTTATGGGGAATCACTAATCTGCGTCAATTACGGAATATTTTAATCGGAACATACCGTATCGATGAACAAGGGAATATCCACGAACAACCCGGCGCGATGGTAGAAGCTTTGCGTCAAGGGAAACAACTTTTATTGCGGGGTGGAAACTGGCAAGATGAAAATTTATTATTCTTAATGCGCCAAATATTTAATAATGAAGCGGTCGAATTTAACGGAGAATCTATATCTTTACCTAAAGATTTTGATCAAAGGATTAAACGTCAATCCCGGGATTACAAATCGGGAGTTACCGGAAAAACATTGCTGGCTATGGGTGAATCCAAGCGCTCGACGGGAAATTCCTGGGTGATTAATAACGCCAACGTAGAAATACTTTTTGGAAATAATGTGATTGATGATCAAGGAAGGATAACGGGCTTACCTGGACTTCTTGAACAAAAGCAGTTAAGGCTGAAAATCACGGATCAGTTAGATGTTTCGCATTGGCATCGGATTATGCACGCATCGAATGAAATTGAGATAGAAGTAGCCCCCGGTGTTATTGTCCCGTCGGAATATTCTTCTTTACGCTCGGAAAAATTAAAAATATACACTTCAAAAGTTGCCAAAAAGAATTTAACCGATGTAAAAAGTGAGCAAATTTTTGTTATCGAAAGTGCCGATTCTGATTTGGCCTACGCGCAAATTCTAAGTGAACTAGCCATCAATGAAGCTGATGTCGTCAGGTATCCGGTTACGTCACAAACCGGTATGAGTCAATTATTGGATGAACAGCTTGAGGATTCCGAAGTAAGCGGTGATATCAATGAAAGAAAATTTAAAATCGAGAAGAAGGATGTATTGACAGCTCTTAGTGAAGGTAAAATAATTGTGCTGGAAGGTTTGGAGAATAATGAAGAAATTTTAAGGAATTTTGAAACAGCTTTAGGTGAAAATCCTTATCTTGTGGTGAATGGACAGCGTCTGGATTTTAAAACCGATTTACCCGGAAAACTTATTCTTATTACGAATACCGTGCCGGTCTTAATGATATCGGCCATAAAAAACACGACGCAAATCTCTGTTGATGATCAAAAGATGGGAGAAATTCTAGCTAAAGAATTTCAAGACAAATTTAGTTTAGAAAACTTTGATAAGATTTTAAAACTACGTAATGTTTTGAACATTCAAATTCCTTCCCCCGATAAAACCAATTTATATCCATCCAAAATTAATTTTAGTCTTTCACGTCTGAGATTATTGTATGAATATTTCAAGAGAACCGGCAGCTGGCTTAAAGCCGTTGAACAGGTCATTCTTTCTGATTATGCGGAATCTCCCAATGTGGCGGCGTATATTCGTACACGCGCGCGAGTCATTTTTAATGAAGATTATCCCGGACAGGCTGAGAATTCAATTCATGCCGCTAAATTAAATCAGGCGTTAAATATGGTGGGGCCGGGCCAACATGATAACTGGAAATCACAGTTTTGGATGTTTGCCGATGCATTGAGTTTGGATTTACTTCAAAGCGCCAAACTTAAAGAAAATTACACCGACGATACCAGCGCGGTTTATAAGATGATTCAAAAAGCGTTAGTAAAGCAAGCGGCCAATGAGAAGAAAGACGTTTTTGGTGAAATGGATCTCAGCCGCGAGCGTTTTTATCGTGAGCGATTTAAAATTACGACGGATATCAATGGAGAGCCTAATATCGATAATTCTCTGTCATTGCGTGATATGACGTGGCAAGAACAAAAAGATCGGGTTATACAAGCCCTTCAAATAACCAATGGCGTCATGCTGAAAGGTTCACCTGGGACGGGGAAAAGTTTTATTACTGAACAGATTGCCAAAGAACTAGGATATCAAAACCAGCAGATTGTCGGCCCAATTACGGTTGGTTCAGATACACAAGAGACTGATATTGTTTTATCCATGAAAACGGAAAATGGAAAAACTAAAGCCTTTTATGAATCCGTTGCCCAATGGGCGGGAATTGCCGATGGGCACGAAGCGAATCAAGCCGGCGCCTTATTGATTGTGGACGAAGCTAATATTCCTAAAGAAAAAGATTTTTGGAATTTCTTAAAAGGCGCGTTTGATCAAAAAAATCCGCATGTTTGGATGAATGGTAAAAAATATAGTTTGAAAAATCATAAAATCATCTTCACCGGAAATCAGGAAACGCTCGTTAATCGCCACTTCATGGATATCATCAGTCAACATATGATTACCATTGATTTTAAGCCATTTCCAAGAGAATTCATGACGGAACGGGTCAGTGAATATGTAAAAAGTACTTTTACCAATCGAGAACAATTAATCAATCTCATCGTGGATTTACACTTCTTTTTTCAAAAAATGGATAAGCAATTAGATCTATCTTTAAGAGATGTGCAGGAACTCACGGCGAGAATCAACACATTTATCAATCCGCGTTGGAGCAAGGAAGAAATTGTCGGCATCGCTTGGATTATTTATAAAGGAAATTTTTCTGAAGAGGAGAAAAAAGCATTTACGTATTTGATTCGAGAAAAGTATGGTGTTTTAGTGAACGATCTTGATCAACAACGGATAGCAGACATTCAAAAAAAATTTGGCGAACGTTTTAAAAAAGATAAATTCTTTTTCAACGACTCTACAGCGGAATTAACGGCGGATATTCAAGATTTTTTAAATATGCGTCAAGAGCGGGTTAAAAATCCGCAGACATTACAAGGCAAACGCGGGATGATTATTGAGGGCCCATCTGGACAAGGTAAGGACGTGAGTGTTGTTAAAACACTCACTGAAAATGGATTTAAAGAAGGATCGGTAGAGCAAACTGCAACAAATCCTGAAACAACTTTTTACCGCATTACGGCGTCTTTTGATACGGATGCAATGGTGGCTCTCATCAAGAAGGCGCAACGAGAAGGATCAATTGTTGTTATTAGTGAAATGAACCGTTTACCGAGCGGATTTTTGGAAGGGCGGCTCAATGATGTGTTGACTGGTAACGCCGCTCCGGGTTTTGCGCTGTTTGCCACCATTAATTCCGTGGATTTTCATGGACGAGAAAAGCTTTCCAGCGCCTTGCAGAACCGGGTTATTTATAAACGTTTAAGGAGTTATAATCAAAAAGAATTAACGCAAATTGCGGTTCAGTTTATTGATTCATATATGGTTGGTAAGGAAGTATCAACGGAAGATATTAAGGTCATGGTGAATATTCATTTATGGCTGCAGAATCACATTGAAAATAAAGAACATCAGCCTACGCCTCGGGAGTTTCTCCGTATGTTACATATGCGCTTGGGTTTACCAAGTGAATCTCCTGAAAAAATAGCTGAAGAGTTTGTTTATCAGCTGTATTTACAAAAATTCTTGAAAAATCAAAAGCTTCCGTCTCGCGAGGAATTAATCAATTACCAGGAAGATGCCAAGGATTTGAAAATCCAGCAAATTAATATGATGAAAAAAATAGCTTGGTATCTGGTCGGAGATCTTTACGGAGAGGTTGATGTGTGGGAGGACAGTGCCGATGCAAACGACGGTGGTGGTTATTGGAAGGAAGATCAAAAAGCAATTGTCCAACGGTCGCGGGGATTTATCAATGGTTATTGGGAGAATGTCATGTTCCATGAAACCAGTCATGCCCGTCGGACGCGCTCAGTACTCAGAAGTGATTTTCAGCAAGATATGGAAGATTTGCGTCATGAGGCCGGGCATCGTTATGAGTTTGAGTATTCCGTACTTGGTATACCGTCAGACGGTTTAAAACGTTTTGCTCAAATGGCAGCCGACGTGGATATTGAAACATTTGATGAATGGATGATTGACGGCAATGATCCTTTAACTATGCGGACAATGTATCAATATACGTTATGGACTTATGCAAATACTCTGTTGACCCCAGAACACGCAAAAAATAATCGACGCGAGAGTCTGGAACAATTTGCCGGTGTATTAGATGATGTCTTTGCTATAAATCCGGTCCGTTTAGCGTTAAAACATTTGGATGCTGCTCGGGAATTAGGGCTTTCTTACGCGCGGGTAAATGATGAAGAAGAACGTTTGTATCAGCAGTTTCGCGGGGATATTTTATTTTCCTCAATGGAAAATGACTATTTATCTATTCCAGTGGAAGAACAACCGGAAGAAATTCTTTCTGAAGAAGAGAAAGAGGAAGAACGCGCCCACAGTGCTGAGGCTATCCGGAATTTGGGTGAGGTTGAAAATGTAGAGGAAGAAAGCCATGTTGTTCAAAATAATCAGCCATTAACTGAAGCTGAGTTGAATAAGAAAAAACAAGCTTTGGCTGATCGTCTTAAACGGAACACACGACCTACTGAACAAAAAATCAAACGGATTTTAGACGAAATTTCTAAGGACTTAATGTATGAATATCGTCTTTTAGATGAACGTCTTGAAGAAATGCTTTCATTATTGGAAAATCCGTCTTATCAAGGA
Source organism: Candidatus Omnitrophota bacterium (assembly GCA_018062515.1). Taxonomy (GTDB): domain Bacteria; phylum Omnitrophota; class Gorgyraeia; order Zapsychrales; family Zapsychraceae; genus JAGOSC01. Next base: position 102,777 of record JAGOSC010000001.1, on the reverse strand, counting down.
AACATTGTTGATGCCATTCATCAAATTCAAAAATCTAATCTGGAGTCAACGCTTATAGGTCAAGTTAATCGACTGAAGAGTCATATTAGAAAGGTTTCACAAAAAAGAATGCAGGCGGCGAATGAATCATTGAATCAGAAAGGAAAATCAAACAGTTTTTTAAATAAGCTGGATAAATTTTGGAATGATGTAAAAGGACATGGGTTCGGACAACAATTTGGAGATGGCTTTGGAGAAGGAATAGATATGGGAGGAATGATTGGCCGGCGACATGGGGCGGGTGTCCATACAGATAGTCATCGAGCCTCAAAATATGATCCTAAGCCCGTAACACCACCATCGGTCAAGCAAATCAAATTAACCCGAAGTACAACAGAAGATACTCCTCGACAACCACGTATGGCTCAAGTCAGTGAAACGTTCCAGAGTGAACTGAATCAGGCTTTGGACGCCTTTATTCAAATTAAAAAAACACCTGGTGATGATTTTGGGATGAATGGTGTATTTGACCTAGAAGCCTATTTTCTAAATCCTTCCGAAGCACATGTGAGTAGCAGCGGTGTTCCTTTAACTTCTAAAAAGACAATTATTTTAACGGGTGAGAACTTGAACGAAATCAAATGGAATCCGATTCTCGACGAGGCTTTGGCATTTTTATTTGCACAAGGATTTAAATTCACTGTATATACAGACGCGGTCAGTTATGTTGACGAAATCACTACACTCGCCGACCTTAAAAAAGCCATACAACGGTCTACCTCCGTCGAGAATGAAGCGATAAAGAAAGACGTTTCCAGCCGCCTTCAGCGCGATACATTTGAACTGGTAAGTTTACAGGACATTCAGCGCAAAGTGGAAGAGGTTTATACCTATGGCGTCATGCGTTCAGTCATATTAAAGGAAAATGTTGGAGATGAATCAACGGAAAAGAATGAAAAACTCAGCAGGCAAGAACAAATTGACTTGGCAATTAAAATATTAAAAAAGCTAGGCATTACAAAAAGTAATCTGTTTATGGATACTAATGACTATGGAGTAACTGAATTAAGTGTAGCATTGTTAGAGCCAACGAAACAGGCAATTTTTCACGATATAAAGCATTTAACTGAATTAGAAACATTAGACATGCATGATACGGATACAACCGATAAACAGTTAGAGTATTTAATCTTAATGTCAAATTTAAAAAACTTATATCTTAATGGAACCAAAGTAACTGAGGATGCCATAAAGAAATTTATATGGCAGCATAAAAATAGAGATAATTTAACAGTTCATGCATTCGGAAAAGAAATTACAATAAAAGACGTGCCTGATGAATATAAAGCCGCGGAACAGAAAGAAGAACTCAGCTTGGATGAACAGGTGAAACTGACTCAGGAAATTTTAAAAAAGCAGGGGGAGTCAGCGATTGGCATTGAGGAACGAATATCAAAAAGATACGATCGGGTAGGATTCACGTTAAATTTATCAAATTTTGACATTGAAGGTCTCAAGTCTATATTTCTGAATTTCAATCGTCTTCCGAATTTGATAAAATTGACCTTTAATGGACCGGCATTCACCGATGCCGAACTGCCATATTTATTGGCACTGCCGAATTTGAAAGAAGTAACGTTTTATAAAAAGGTAGTAAGCGAAGATGCTATTAAAAGATTTATCGGACAGCATCAAAATCAGAATAATCTATCCGTTAAATTATATTATGGGGACGGGTGGGGAAAAAATGACAACGGAACTGTTTACAAAATTAGTGACGTGCCTGAGAAATATAAAACCGCGGGACAGAAGGAAGTTCTCAGCTCTGAAGAACAGCTTGATTTAGTCACAAAACTATTAAAAAATATGGCTTTTAGCTCGAGTTTTTTGAAAGTTGAAGCTCGAATACTGAAGAACGACTCTGGAGAGTTGGAAGGATTTAATTTATCTGACCTGGTGAGTAATGATATTAGTCAGGTGCTTTCGGACGTTAACCGTTTGACAAATTTAAAATATCTGCTTCTTAATTCGATAGCAAATTTGACGGATGAACACCTCCTCCTTCTTAAAGATTTAGAAAACTTGGAAGAGATAAATCTTCATGAGACACAAGTTAGCAATGAAGCTGTTTATAAATTTATTGTGCAGCATAAGAATCGGGATAATATAAGAGTTACGTTAGCGCATGAGATAAGTGTTAAGTCAGGAAAGTTTATAAGAAGGCACCATACCATTGGCATAACAGACGTGCCGGATAAATACAAAACCACAGAACAGAAAAAAGAACTTTCCGTGGAGGAAAAAATAGATCTGGCCCATAAAATATTAAAGGATGTAGGAGTTTTAGAAAAAGGTCGGCGTGATTTGCGCATAGGCGTCAACTCTCAAGGTGAATTATTTAGATTGTCCCTCAGTTTATTTGCTGATAATAAAGATTTCTCAAAAATACTTTATGACGTGGCGCGGCTAGATACTTTGGAAGATTTAACTTTACAAGGGACTAAATTAAAATTAAAGGGGAATGACTTAGAGCAAATTAACGGATTGAAAAAATTGACAAGATTGGATATTACTAACACAGATGTGGGTGATTCAGAATTATCATATTTAAATAATAAAAATTTAGAAACAATGTTTTTGAGGGGAACAAAGGTGAGTTATTCTGGACTTACGCCTTTGCTTGAATTACCAAATTTGCGTTATGTAGATTTATCTGGAACGAATGTAAGTGAAGACGATATTAAAAAATTTTTAGGACAACATATGAATCGAAATAACCTGAAAGTCATCTCAGCCTCTGGTAAGACGATTGGAATAAGCGACGTGCCGGATGAATACAAAACCGAGGAGCAGAAAAAACCTTCTAGTTTGAAGGATCAAGTGACACAGATCAAAGAATTGTTAAGAAATTTAGGAATCAAAGAACCCATTGTATTGGTTGAAGGCGGAAAATTGAAGGCACACATAGATGATTTGAATGATAATAATATTGACCAAGTTCTTGCTGGATTAAAAGATAAAGACCTCACATGGCTATTTCTTGGAGGCGTAACCATAACCAGCTCGAAGTTAAAGTATTTTAACGGTCTGCTATATTTAGAGAATTTATATTTTTCTAGATCAGATATAAGTAATGAAGAAATATATAAATTTATAGTACAACATCCGAATCAAAAATTGGAGGTTGGAGCGGGCGGCCCGTATTTGACCATAGATGACGTGCCGGATGAATACAAAACCGCGGAGCAGGAAAAACCTCTCACCGTTGAGGACATGGCCCGTCAATTATTAAAAGGATTGGACGTTGCGGATGACGCTATCAAAGATCGAATCATAAAAAATGATAAGGAAGAAGTTATTGGAGTGATTTTATCAAATTTAACAAACAGTAATATCAATACTTGGCTTTTCAATATTCGTCTTCTGACGACTTTAGAGGCATTATATCTTGACTATACCCAAGTGGATGATACATCGGTAAAGTATTTAGATTTACTGAATCTGAAGTTTATTAATTTGACTGATACGAACGTTACTGATGCCGCATTGCCGTATTTAAATAAATTGCCGAATTTGGGATCTGCGATATTTGTAGCTACGAAAGTAAGTGATGATGCCATTAAAAATTTTATCAGCCAACATGAAAATGGAGACAATCTGGCTGTTATATCAAGTTCTGGGAAGCTTATTACCATAAATGACGTGCCTGAGGAATATAAAACCGCTGAGCAGAAAAAGCCCCTCACTCTGGATGAGCAGATAATTGAAGCTCGAAAAGTATTGCTTGAATTAAATATTTCAATGGATCGATTACACGTCAATGATCAGGGAGAATTGGAGTTAGACCTTAGAAGCAAACATAAAATAGAAGACAATATTCTTTTCAGGGTTGGTCAGCTAACGAATTTAAAGAAACTGACTTTTTCGAACAATCGCATTCAAGATTCGGGATTAAAATACCTGATTTCACTGAAAAAATTGGAAACCCTGGATCTTCATTTTCGAACAGACACACATTTAGAGGAAGATGTAAATGTCGGTGACGATACACAGTTAACCGATAAAGCTATTTATGAATTTATTGTGCAGCATCCAAATCGGGATAATTTAGGAATCATATATTCCCCGACTGAAACAATCACAATAACTGACGTGCCTGAGGAATATAAAACCGCGGGGCAGAAAGAAACCCTCAGCCTGGACGAACAAGAAGAAATAGCCAAAAAAATATTGAATGATTTTGGGGTAAAAGATCTCGAAGAAATGAAGGGGCGAATAAATATACGAAATGACGCTCAACAGAAATGGATAAGTTTGGATTTGTCAGGTCTCAAAAATGATCAAATGGACAATAAGCTTTCCGAAATCAGCCGTTTAACGGATTTGAAATTTTTAAATCTCAGTGGATCAAGTATAAGTAATGCGGGGTTACAACATGTAAAAGGTTTGACAAAATTAATACATTTGGAACTTAAAGATACGAATATAAGTGACGACGGGTTAGAATATTTAAAAGAATTAACATTTTTAAAACATTTGGATCTTACAAACACTAAAGTCACGGATGCCGGGCTGCCAAGTTTGAGTAAATTAAATTTAGAAAGTCTTTATCTTGATGGAACAAAAATTACGGAGGCTGGACTATCAAATTTACTAAGTTTAAAAAATCTAAAATTATTGTTTCTTGAAGCTGGAATATCTAAGGATGCGTTTTTGAAATTTATTGAACAGCATGCTAATCAGAAAAATCTGGAAATTCTTACCGATTCAAATACTAAACTTACAGTTAAGGATCTACCTGAGCACAAAATCGCGGAACAGAAAGAGGGGCTCAGCCTGGACGACCAGGTGAATTTGGCCATTAAAATTTTAGGAGATTTGGGTGTTGTCAAACTTAACGAAATAAAAGAACGAGTTGATTTATTAGGTGAGGAAAAATTTATGAAGTTGGATTTAAGCGGATTAAGTATAGATGCCGATATTATTGATATTGACAATATCCTTTCTGATATCAGCCGTTTGACGAACCTAAACATGTTAAATCTTAGTGGAATGGCTGTGACCAATAGCGGGTTAATGAATTTAAAAGGGATGTCGAATTTAAAAGAATTAATGCTTAACGATACAATGGTGAGCGACTCAGGATTAGGGTACATTAAAGATTTGCCCAATTTGGTACGTTTGGATTTAAAGGGAACGAACGTCACCAATGATGGATTAGCACATATAAAGAGTTTGCATAAGTTAGGCATATTAAATCTTAGACAAACGAAGGTGACCGATGCGGGATTAGTCCAGATTAGAGAGTTACCCAATTTAATAATTTTAATCCTAGACGGAACGAATATAAGCGATAACGGCTTAGTGCATTTAAAAGGGTTAGGATTGTCAAGCCTTGATCTTGAAGGAACAAAAGTGACTGATGTGGGATTAGAAAAACATTTATTAGGGCTGCCTATATTACAAAGTTTAAATTTTAAAGATACTGCGGTGAGCGATGACGCTATTTTTAAACTTATTATGCAATATAATTCTCCAGAACCAAAAATTTTCTCTGTTGTGTCTTCTTCGGGTAAAACTTTATTTCTTGACGACGTACCTTCGGAATATAAAATCGCTGACCCGAAAGAAACATCCGCTGCTTTGGATAAACGTTTGGCCATAGCCCGTAAATATTTAGAAAATCTTGGTCTTAATAAGAATTTAGGTAAAGAACGATTGACACTCAACAGTGACGGAAAATTCGTTTTAGATTTAGATAACAGTTCTCTCGACGAAAAAATTATGGATAAAATATTTGTTGGGTTGGAACAATTAAGCGATGATTTGGAAGAATTATATCTTTACAATGTTGAAATGAAAAATAGAGCTAAGCATTTACCAAAACTGAAGAATTTGAAAAAATTACAATATTCCACAAACGAAAATAATGATGTCGATTTCAAATATTTAACAAAAATAAAGAGCCTGAAAGAGTTAATCCTTTACAAAGAAAATATAACTATAGCCGGATTAAAGAATCTACAATACCTGGAAAACTTGGAATATTTAAGTGTGTATGCCACAGGTTTTAAGGATGATCTTTTGATAGATTTCTTAAATCATCATAAGAATCGGGATAATTTGGCTATCCTTACGTCGCAAGGGCATATGATGACCTTAAACAGTGAAAAGACATTGGATGCGGCCGTCAAAGATCTGTCTATTGAGAGGGAGATGCTTAAAGAAACATTAAGATTTAATAGAAAAGGAGAAATTAGCGGATTAAGTATTTTTGGTTTGGAACCAGAGGCAATAATTAAAATACTTTCCTGGCCTAGTCATTTAGAGAATATAAGTAATATTAAATTATCTGTTGAGAAGATGGACGATGCCGCTCGAGAAAGGATTTTAAGTTATTTGAAAAATTTTAAGTTTTTAAAAGAATTAGTATTGCGCGATGCGGATAATCGCAATTTAAATATGGAAAATATAGATTTTCCTGAAAATTTAGAGGAGATAAACATACCTTCTTTATCATATTTAGAACAATTGGAAACAGTATCAAGTTTAAAAAAGATTGAGATTCATTCATATGATTTTGCTCCTAACTACAGAGACGAAGCCACTATCAAAAATAATATGGAGAGAGTTTACCGTTCTCTGGTCCGTCACAAAAATCGGGATAATCTGACGATCAAATATGGTCACGATGTCAATCAAAAAGTAACGATGAGTAACTTGCCAGATCAATATAAAAAGTTAGTTGAAGAAGAAAGATCTAAACAGACAGCTGAAGAACAAACATTATCATCCGAAGAGACTTTGCTTAAATCAATGTTAGAATCCCTCGTTCAACCTGACGCTGTTTTAAAAAATGTGCTTAATCGTTTTGAAGCGGATGGACTACAAGACAAGGCCAAAGATTTAATTGCAAAGATTGGAAAAGAGATGAAAACAAACGCGATACCTGGCCAAGACCCGACCAAAGATCCGTCAGACCAAGCGAAGGTTCCTTTTGGTAAATACGTGAGTGGCGCGAGCGAGATGCAAAATTCCGATAAAAGCATATTGGGAAAAGAAGTCGGTGGTATTGATTTTAATCCCGGCTTACTAGATCTCGAAATTCAAGGAAAAGGTCAAAGTTTTAACGCGCCGAATGTTAATCAAAATCTACAAAATATCCACATCGGCGAAGGTTTATCGCCCATTATCATTAACATAACGCCAATCACCAATTTACCGCTTCTTTTGGGTGCGACAGTGAACGAAGAAGAGATGTTGAGCAGCGTAAGATAAAGCGGTATAAAGTCAGCTCATCCGGTTCAGATTTGAGCTTGAAATATACCGTAACTCTGCTATTGTAACTCTATGTCCCTTCAGATTGATAAACATACAATTGAGAAATTTGATATCGCTGGTCCACGCTATACAAGTTATCCCACCGCGCCCGTTTGGTCAGAGGAAATTAATTCATCAATTTATCAAGAGAAGTTAAAAACATTCGGCCAATCAGATAAAACTTTATCCTTATACATCCATATTCCCTTTTGTCAGACCATGTGCACCTATTGCGCGTGTAGCGTTATTTTACGCAAACACGACGACAAATATGGTGAAGAATATCTCACATATCTTTTTAAAGAAATTGATCTGCTTTCCCAATATATCGGCCGTCGGAAGAATATCCGCCAATTTCATTGGGGGGGAGGAACTCCGACATTTTTGAATGAAGACCAGATCCGAAGACTTTTTCAAAAGGTGAGTGAACATTTTGAAATTGATTATACTGGAGAAATCGCCATTGAAATCGACCCGCGGACAATTGACCGCTCAAAAGTTAAAAGTTTAAAGGATTTGGGTTTTAACCGTATTTCCATGGGCGTTCAGGATTTTGACGTCGCTGTTCAAGAAGCGGTGAACCGTATTCAACCCTACGAACTAGTCAAAGAATTCTATGATTATTGCCGTTTACTTGGTTTTCCGTCGATTAATTTTGATCTGATTTATGGATTGCCTTTTCAAACAACGAAAAGTTTTTATGACACCGTCGATAAAGTTATTGCTTTACGCCCAGACCGAATTGCTTTATATAGTTTTGCTTATGTCCCATGGCTGAAAAAACATCAAAAAAAAATAGATCAAGCTTCATTACCGACGAGCAGTGAAAAAATCGATATCTTTCTTCAGGCGCGCCGGCAACTTTTAGAGGCTGGTTATCAGGCTATCGCTATGGATCATTTCGCTTTAAAAGAGGATGAATTGGCGAAGGCGTATCGAAACAATCGGTTATACAGAAATTTTATGGGTTATACCGTCAAGCCGGCCGATGAGTATATTGGCGTCGGAGTCTCGTCGATAGGATTTATTGAAGACGCGTTTATTCAAAATCACAAGATTCTTAAAGATTATTATGGCGCTTTAGATCAGAACCGGCTTCCCGTCGAGCGGGGGAAATGTTTGACCAGGGACGATAAAATACGGCAGTTTACCATCAATTCTTTGATGTGCCATTTTAGGCTGGATAAGGATGAATTTTCTCAACGGTTTGACGAATTATTTGATGGTTATTTTTTCGAAGAACAGGCGCATATTCAAAATTGTATAGAAGATGGTTTGCTTGAAGCCGATAAACATGTTATAAATGTAAGTGATTTAGGAAAAATTTTTATCCGCAATATCTGTATGGGCTTTGATGTTTATCTAAATAAACAGAAACTAAACGCTCGATTTTCAAGGACGGTGTGAATATGGACAACAAACGTATTAATCAACGCTCTCCGATAGAAATGGCCGCTTCGTTTGGAATCCCGGAAGATTTGCCATACACTCAAGAGGCCACCATCGTGAATGTATCTTCCGGTGGTTTTGGTTTTTTTACCCATGAACCGATTAAGGCCGGTAAAGACATCCTTTTATGCGTGGATCTCGGTGATGACACACTCGCGACGATAAAAGTTAAATCCGCCTGGTGCAAGGCGGTGGGGGATAGCGGCCGTTTCATGGTTGGCGTCCAGATTTTGGAAGGTGAAGGACCTGATTATGAACGATTCCTCGAATTTTATACGTCTCTCATCAAAAGTAATCCTCCGGAAAAGACTGGCTAAAGTATCCGGTATAAACCTACGTAATGTATTTGATGGTTAGATGATCACATCCGAAAAACCACTCCTGTTACAAGCTTTTGATGGCACCAATAAAACCGTCCCGGTTTGGTTTATGCGTCAAGCTGGGCGGTATTTACCCCAATATCGTAAAATCAAAGAAAAATATTCTTTAAATGAAATGTTCACAACGCCTGAATTGGCCGCGCAAATTACGTGCCAGCCCATCGGGTATTTGGGAGTGGACGCTGCCATTCTATTCGCTGATATTCTTACCTTGCCGCAGGCTATGGGTTTTCAAATTACATTTGATAATCAAAAAGGGCCTCTTATCGACGAGAGTCTTGATTTTAAACATATGCGTGATTTCGAAAATTTGGATTATATCGACGAGACGATTAAACTCGTTTTACAAGAATTACCTGATCACATTCCACTCATCGGTTTTGCCGGCGGGCCATTTACCGTCGCGACCTATTTAATCGAAGGCGGATCATCGATCAATTTCACCAAGACGCTGCGTTTTATCCAAACGCAAGAACAAACATTCCATCAACTGATGGATCGTTTGACGACAAATACAATTCGATATTTAAAATTACAAATCGAAGCTGGCGTCGCTGTATATCAATTATTTGACAGTTGGGCGGGAATTTTACGTCCCGTTGATTATGCGAAATTAGTTTTACCATATATACAGCGTATATTTAAAGCGGTTGATCATCCATCGATTTATTTTTTAAAAAACACGCAACATTTATTACCACTCATGACGCAATGCGGCGCTGACATTTTATCCGTCGATCATACGGTTGTGCTTGGCCATGAACGCGTGCTGGAGAAAACAAATTCGGGTATTCAAGGTAATTTATTTAATGGATTACTTTACGCTGATCATGAACAGCTTCGTCGGGAAGTGAATGATGTTCTCATCGGCGGAGGCAGGTACCCGCGGTATATTTTTAATCTCAGCCATGGTATTTTTCCCGACGTCGATCCTGATAAATTGAAACGCATTGTGGATCAAGTGCATCAGTTTCCTAGGACAAGCTCATGAACATGACTTTAAATCATAGCATCGTCGTTATCGGTGGCGGTATCAGCGGTTTATCGACGCTGCATTTCTTAAAAGAAAAATATAGAAACAGGCCGGATATGTCGATCAAACTTTTGGAAAAAAAACCGACGGCCGGCGGTGTCATCAACTCTGAGAGGGAAGCGGGCGCTTTATTCGAAACCGGAGCCGGCAGTTTTCTTAATCATCAGCCGCACACATTGGATTTGATCAACGCCCTTGGTATTCGCGATCAACTGATTGAGGCGTCTGAAGCGACTAAAACCAGATATTTATGTATTGAACAAAAACTTTACCCGGCGCCGACATCACCTCTTAAATTAATCGCTTTTCCTTTTTTGACGATGAAGGATAAACTTCGTTTGTTGTCAGAGAAATTGGTTAAACCAGGGATGAACTCGAGGGAAACTGTTCATGAGTTTGTTAGCCGGCGTTTGTCGTCTAATTGGGCAGATTTTTTGGCTGATCCGATGGTCAGCGGCATTTACGCCGGTGACGCGAAAGCGATCATATTCAAAGACGCTTTTTCGCAACTGTATGGGTATGAACAAAATCACGGTTCGGTTTTAAAGGGCCTCACGGAACAGAGAAAAGTAAATCCGGCCAAACGTGTATTATATTCTTTGCGCGGCGGCATGGTTTCGTTGACAAACGCTCTTTATGAGAAATACCGAAACGATATTATTTTGTCTCAGGAGGTTGAATCCATCGACAAGGAGCCTGATCATCCGTATTTTTTGCATACCGCCGAAACGATGTACCTGGCGAATGAACTGTTTATCGCTGTGCCGGCGTACGCGGCGGGCTATATGCTCAATGGTCTTGACCCGGTTTTGGCCGCCAGCCTCAATGAAATCAAGTACGCCCCGCTGGCCGTCATAGGATTTGTGTGTTTGAAAAAAGACTTTATCAATATGCCCAAAGGGTTTGGATATTTAAAACCATCGAATCAGAAAAGTCCCATTCTGGGTGTTTTATTTGAAGACCAAATTTTTGAGAACCGCAGCCAGCCGGATCAATGTTTACTCCGGTTGATGATCGGAGGCATCCGCCATCCGCAAATCCTAAAATATTCCAAAGACGATTTGATCGCTATGGCTCGTCGGGAAATCAGTGAAACGCTTGGGTTCACCGGGCAGCCGGTTCACGTATTTTTAAAGACGTGGCGAAACGCTATTCCGCAGTATGACCTCCATCGGCATCAGGCGAAGATTTGTATTGAATCCGCGCTCAAACATCATTCTCATATTTATTTCACCGCGAATTATTGGGACGGAGTATCGGTCAACGATTGCATTAAATCCGCCCAGCAAACAGTTCAATTGTTATAGAAAATTTAAAGAAAAAATTGACAGTTATAAGTATATAGAATATACTTACTGCATATCCAAAACTGATCCAAATTCCCCAATCAATTGAGTTAAATTCTAACTACAACTTTAGTTTATTTTGTCATTTAAGCCCTTATGGTTTTAATCATTCGGGTTTTTTACGTTGTTTTTAGCAAATCAATCTATGTCGATATCGGGGTAAATTTGGTTTATGAAGTTGGCAAAAAATAAAGAAAAAAGAATCATCGGCCGCAAAATTATCTGTAGTTTTGTGGCGTTTTCGTTTGTTTTCACCTCGATTTTACCCCCGCAAGTGGCGGCTCAAAGCCTTCCTACCATTCTTAATCTTCCCATACCCGGTTCATTAGTTGCTCAAACATCAGGGTTTACGCCGGCTTTAATTAGAGGTATCACGATCAACCCTGAAAATCCTCTTAATTTTACCTTTTATGTGAGTAAAGGGGATGAAAATATCAGTGATGATCAGCTTCAAGAAGAATCCAGCAAGTTAATTAAGTACTTTTTAGCCACTTTGACCACTCCATCCAAAGATCTATGGGTTAACTTGTCACCTTATGAAAAAGACAAGATGATTCCTCAGGAATTTGGAGTTACTGAAATGGGACGAGATTTATTAGCCCAGGACTATGTACTAAAACAGTTAACGTCCTCATTGATGTATCCTGAGGATGAATTGGGTCAAAAATTTTGGACACGAGTACATGAAAAAGCTTTTGAACGTTTTGGGACAACGGAGATACCCGTTGAAACATTTAATAAGATATGGATTGTTCCAGAAAGAGCGGCGGTGTATGAGCATAATGGCAGCGCGTTTGTGTTAAAGAGTCATTTGAAGGTGATGTTAGCTCAAGATTATATGGCTTTACGACCGGATCAAAAAGTTGCTGAAGACAATGACAAGAATGAAATGATTTCTCAATTGATCAAAGAGATTCTTATACCTGAGATTGAAAAGGAAGTGAATGAAGGAGAAACATTCGCGAGTTTAAGACAAATGTTTAATTCCATGATTTTAGCAGCTTGGTTTAAGAATAATTTGAAAGAATCACTCTTAGGCCAAGTGTATGTGGATCAAAAGAAAGTAGCCGGCGTAAATGTGGATGATCCTGCAATAAAAGATAAGATTTATGAGCAGTATTTAAAGGCATTTAAGCTGGGAGTCTATAACTATATTAAAGAAGAATATGATCCTTCCGTGCAGAAGGTTATTCCAAGACAATATTTCTCCGGCGGGGCAGGATTTCAGAATATTGATAAAGCTGTCTTATCGGAAACATATGAAGATTTAAAGTATGCCAAAAAAGATATTATTGATGAAGCAATGAAGATTGCCGAAGATAATTCCATGGTTGCATTGGACGTAAAGCTTTTTGAGGCTAATTTCACCAATGAAAAAATAATTAATGATGCTGTCGCCGCTAAAGATACAGAAAAACTTTCGATACTCAATAAGATGGCTGAGTTAAAGCGAGAGGAAGTCAAAAATTTTAAGGATGCGTTGGCGTCAAGAAGGGAAAATAAATACGATAAAAAAGTAGTGAGACTTCATAAGCTTGTGACAAAGGCAGTTCGGTCTAATCAGCCCTCTATTTTCCGTAAAAAATTTGATCCTATCCGAAAAGATTTTAAAATCGAACACGTTATTGATTATGTTAAATCAAATTCCATAGGGGCTCATCAGCTCAAGCTTCTTGAAGAGGTTGACCTTTTATTACAACCGTCGCGGTCGATTGAAGACGCCTTATGGAAACAGAAATTACGTTCCCGAGTAGAAGAAGCCATAAGATATGCTTTAATCAATATGAAGGCGCCGTTAATGAGTTTAAATGATCAGCAGGTCGCCAAATTAAGGGAAATATTGAAAGAGGAATACAAACTTGAAGAAGAACTCTCCAAAACATCGATCATTCGTTGGGACTTGAAAAAAAGTGATGAAATAGAGGACATATGGAAAAAGCTTGGTCGGCAACCATTAGAATACTGGTTGAATAAGATTGCCAGTGTCGATCCGCAGCAATGGCTTCGTCTTAAGGGTTTTAATGGGTATACAAACTCTGATACGAAATTTGAACTATTCCTTAATATAGAGAATGAATATGAGGTGGAACAAAAGTCAGGAACAGATTGGTCAACACTGACGCCAAAAGAAGAAAGAGAATTGTTGCGAAAAGGCCGGTTGTCATTGCGGACATGGGATGACCTCAGACGTGCTATTTACGACAATCTAGGTGATATTACGGTGGCAGAAAATGTCGATTCTTTTGAATACACTGGTAACAAAGAGTTTGTTGATGTTGCGATGATCGGGGAAAATCACGATGAAGAGTATATCGAAATGCGCGCGAAGTTTTTAAGACATGAATTAAAATTACCAGAAATTTTTAAATTCAATGAATTAGTTTATAAGAAAATCAATGACGAAACGTCCAAGGGAGAAATTACTGAGTTAAACGAGACTTTAGCTAAAATACAAACAAGAGTTTCGGATATTTTTAAATCGATGTTATTCGAGATGGGATTATTAAATTATTGGCCATCAACGGGATTTAGTGTTGAAAAACGGAAAATCGAATGGGATCCGTTATCTTATTGGCCATTAGACCAAATAAGCCTGATTAAACTCAAGGAAGTTGAAGATTTGATTGATCCCGCTAAGGATTGGAACGATAAGGCGGAAAATAAAAAAATGATCAATGTCTCCAGGCTTTGGCATATTAAGGAAGAACAGAAAATCTTATTATATTATGTTCGGGCATTAATATATCTGCGCCAATACAAAAATATGAGTAATGAGATTATAAGAAAATATAAAGAACAATATAAAGGGAGATTTAGAGAAGAAGATAAGACGCTATTAAAAGAAGAGCTTACAAAAGAATTTGAAAAGATACTATCGGAGTCGATAGCAGAAAGAAATGAAGTGATTTTAAATTTAGAATCTAAGCTAAATGGTCGAGAACTGAATGAAGGAGAGCTGAATGACAGCCTATTAACTCTGGAGTCAAGAATTTTCGCCCTTAGAGATGAAATTTCTAAAAGAAGTCCGACATCAAGGGTAATGGAAAACGGAAAAGACGGGAAAATCAGCAATGAGTCTGAATCACCTTCAACATCCCATGACGAGGCGATGACGGCTGATGAAAAACAAAATCAAGCCGGCTCGGACCAAGCCACTATGAGCGCGTTAACGAAAAGGGATGAAGAAAAAATAAAAGGAAAAATAAAAGCGAGAGAGGAAAAAGCGAAAAGCAGTAAACCAATTAATTTTAGTTGGAGTGGTAAAATTCATGAGAACTTCAGGAATGACCACCTTAGGATACTATGGAGTCTGCCCAGTCAAAGAACCAGAGTTATTTTTCAAAATAAATTTATGAAAGAAGAAGCAGTCGTTGAAGACAAAGTAAGGCAAGTTTTCCGTAAAGAAACTTTTAAAAAGGTCGATAAAAATGATCCTGACGTACAAAACTATCTAAAATTTTCTAACACAACTTCAGACGCAAAAAATTGGGAAGTTGAGAAAATTTATATTAGTCATAAGTTATACCAAGAGCTCATCAATAAAAAAATTCCAATGTATTTTCGTGTTCTTTTCGACGAGAATAACGATACTCATCATAAAGATAATCCGAAAATTACTGTTTTTATTCCTCAAAAATCTTCATCCGTCGATCAGTCTATGTTATCTCAAGAGGAAGAAGCACGAATCGCCGCTACAGCAAAGAGATTTTCCGAGTCGACAAAGCGATTATTGAATAAACCGATTGCGGAATCGAATCCGCTGGAACTTAAAGAGCTGGAAAAAATAGTAAAAATTGAACTCAAAAACCGGTACTGGATGGTACATAAACCCGAAGAACAGACCGATGTTCTTAAAGAATATTTGGAAGAGCATTACCTATGGTCAAGAGATCGATGGGTGGCAAAGTTATCTGAAATTCAGATGAAATTGAAAGCCGATGCGGCCATGATCGCTGCGGAAAGGGATGTGGACACGTCTTTAGATAAAAGTCAAGCTCAGGTGACGGATTTGAAATATTTAATGGCAACACCTTTGAATGACAAGACCCGCGAGGAACTTAGATCCATTAAAGAAAAGGCTGAGAATACCTTAAGAGAGCAACTTTTTATGCATTTCATTGCTCCAGGAAACGAAGAGGCACCATCATTTGTTCAAGCGGATATATTTTTGGATATTCTTGATTTGCAATGGTTCATTAATCACATCAATTCTCTTTTGAATTCGGCTGATTATTCAACAAATAGAAAAGTAATATCTGAAGTGATCGTGAATGAAAAAACGAGTGAACGTATATTGTTACAGATATTAAATCGAATTCCGCTTAATTATACCGAAGATAAACCGGAACAATTTTTTCCGTTGCTCCGAATACGGGATTTATTAACCAAGGAAGTTCAAACCGCTGGTCACGAATACTCTGATGATCCCAGATTTGGCCACTTTAAGAGTCCGCATTTTTACGTATTCACTGACAAATGGTCTTCCTTGATTGATGACAAATTAAAGCCGAGGCATAGTGATGAATTGCAATTATCAGATTTGCTGCATTTATCATTTGATGATGCCGCAAATAAATTAAGTCAATTAACCCCCAAAATGCTCGTAGAATTAAAATATCTACTTGAGCCGCACGTGTTTAATGAAACTACACATAAGAAGATCACATTTCCATGGGACAAAGATGAGTTAGAAAAATTGTTAATCCTTACTAAAGCATATGTAGGGGTTAAAAAATTAACTGGATTAGATGACATTGAGCAGGTTAAGCGGTACATAAGTCAATTCTGGGGAAAATGGAATTTGGATAGTGATAGAGATGATTGGCAAAAAGGAATTAGCAGGAAAGAAAGTAATAGTATTAGCCTTAAATCAAAGCGGGAACGTGAGGCAATGATATCGATTTTGGAAGGAATCTTAGAAAAGTTAAAAATGCAAGACAAAACCACGGTTGCGTCGAAACCCGTAGAGCACAGCAAAGTGATCGGCGGAGAGTATAGCGGACAGTATAGGAGAAAGACATCGGCCTCTAAAGTTGATGAATCAAACAAAGATTTCGCACAGTTGGCTGATTTGAAAGATTTAATGACAAGACCTTTGAACGATAAGAGCCGCCTGGAGCTTAGAATCATAAAAGAAAATGCGGAAGCAGCGCTAGAAAATGAACTGAAAGTTAATTTTAGTCAGTCGTCGTCAATACCGCGCGTTGGTCAATTGGAGAGCTTTTTGTACATTCTTGATCTGGAAAGACTTATCGGTCATGTTAATTTTTTTCTAAATACGCCCGACTATTCCGACAATAATACGATATTGTCGGATGTTAGTATAAATGAGGTAAAGGGAATAAAGTTATTTAATAAATTATTAAGGCGATTTCCTGAGGCTTCGGATGAAAACTCTGAACAATTTATTCAGCTTACACAAATACGAAATTTGTTAACCCAGAAAGTCCGTTTAAGTATTCAGGTAAAGAATGACTTTATAGAAAAAGGCCAGTACAAATTTACCGGTGAATGGTTGTCTAGGATCGATGAAAAACTAAAACTGCCTCATGCTGAGGAAGAATTAAAGAAAAATTCACCTGTAAATGTAAATGAAGAATCAAATTCTGAAAAAGATTTTGCGCAATTGGCTGAATTGGAGAGCTTGATCAAGAAACTTAAGGATTTAAATGCGGGCCTAAACAGTCAATGGATCAATAGTCAAATCGCTGAGCTTGAGCGGATGATGGAATCGGAATACGTTGCTTCAAGTGCGATTCTCGAATCAAATCCATCTGCGATAAACAAAATAGAGCCGGTTAAACAACCGGTTGAAATGCCCAATCTCCGTAATATTGATTTACCGGATGACCTGGCTTATTTTTTAAACGCACGGTTGAATCGTTCTGGTAATGAAAAATCTTTGAGCAACGAAGATTTCAACGAAGCGAAAAATATTTTAGAAACTGGAAAAGACGCTCTTGATTATTGGTACATAGGTGACGATAATCAGCGGATTAAAAGATTTATAACATTAATGTATTACCACAGGGCCATTAACCGGATAGAAGCGCATAAAGAATTATTGACATTAGATTCCACTGAGCTGAAAGATTTAGACGTAAAAATGAATAAGATTATTGAATTGTGGGCGCGGAATGGCAAGAACGTCGATGTCGGGAGTGCTAACATGTTGCGTAAGCCGTTGCTGGGAATAAAAAGGCTGATGGTCATCGAGCCGCTGCAGGCAGAGAATTCTGACATAGATTCCGCATGGAATATTTCCCGCATGAAAGAGTTGATTGACGTGGCGAATAGGCAAAATTCAACAGAACCGGAAATCATATCGCGGGAATTAATATCCGACGAAGATAATGACGCTTTATTCCGGCAAACAATAGCCGTCATGCAGAAGCCTCAGCTTGAAGATTTGGAAAAATTGGTTAAAAAGGCTCTGGATTCACAACCGAGCTTAAATGGGCAAGCTGTTTCGTATATTCGCCCGACTCAAAAATGGTTGAAAATTCTTGATGAGAAAATAGCTGATCAGGCGATGATTTCCAAGGCTAAATTTGAGAACCTTCTCAAAAAACCAATCAGACACTTACTGGGTACGGAGATTAATCAACTCGAAGAATACGAATATAAAACCGGCGATTGGGTTAATACTTCAAAAGAGAAACGCTCAGAGCTTCGATCAAATAACCGTCGGCCGCCTGATGAATGGTATGCTTTAGGATTTGTCCTTAATTCACCAAATGAAATATTATTATTTGACGATGGTGAAGGATTATTAGAATTTCATCCTGACTATCCAACACCACATGCTCAAAGTTCTGATATTATTTTCAAGTCTTTAATAAACAAATTGAGTCCTATAGAGTTGGATGGATTAAAGTATGTCATGCAACTAGGGCAGAATGCGAATGACGGAGACTATATAGAAGCGAAAAGAATAATTGAGCAAACCAAGGATTTTAAAAATATCATTATTTCGGGGGTAGATAGCCTAGAAACATTAGCTTTACAAATTCATCATGGCACTAAAAAAGAACAGGACGATAATTGGTTTAGGGCTTTAAGCTCCTACAATCCAGAGGCATGGGAAATTGTTTTAAAACGTATTGAAGCCCAAATTCGTTTGGTTGAAATGGGTAGTGAAGCCGCTTTACAGCGTTTAGCTGAAATTTTCAGTTTGGGTGGTTTTGGTTTTGAAATTTCCACTAATCAGCCTTTCATATATGTTCTTGAGGGAGCAATTAAGTACGGTATAGCCAATTTGGAAAATAAAGATGTGTTTACTAGTGACCATTTCCTCACGTGGATGGAGACTTCGGATATTGCAACTGACTTTGAAGAAAAGGGAAACGAAAGTAAACCGGAACAAAAAAAGGAAAAGAAGAGTAAACGCGAATTAGGGTCTTACACAGCGACTGAATGGGTGATCATCACCGACATTCTTGGCCCTCTAAATGTTAAGAACACAGAAGAAGATAAGACTTTTAGAACTTTGTTGGATCAATTTAGTGTTGAACAGTTAATTGAAATGCGCGACATATATAAGCCTGCGATTATGGGCATAACTTATGATCAAGAATTAGAGTATGAATCATATTTTGATGGTTTAGACGCGGAATTGAAGGATAATTTTACAAACTTACTCCAGGCTGGTATAGATAGTCTAAAAAATGATCAATTTATAAATTCG
Source organism: Candidatus Omnitrophota bacterium (assembly GCA_018062515.1). GTDB lineage: Bacteria > Omnitrophota > Gorgyraeia > Zapsychrales > Zapsychraceae > JAGOSC01. The sequence continues at coordinate 83,583 of JAGOSC010000001.1, read as the reverse complement.
TCAGGATCTTACGAGGATAGCGATTTTATAAAATTGAAAATTGTTTTTCAACGTATTGAAGCGCAAATCTGGCTGCTTCAAAATGGGACATTAAAAGGTGTAAAATTTTTAACACGAATTATCCGCGAAAATATTTTTCCTATGATGGATCAACCTTTTATTTATATCCTTGCAGCGTCTTTATCAAAGGAATTTGAAGAATATATTCAATATATTCCAAAGTCAAAAATGGAAAAATCGCTGAATGAATTATCAGATGGATTGAGCAATTTAAATTCTGAACAACTGCGAGAAAAAAGAACAGAAACCGAAAATGATTTTATACAAGAATATATAACCAAAGAGCAATTAAACATGATCGATGAGCGTATTAATGCGCGCCTATCGGCTTTTGAAAAAAGCCTCAATGATTTGTTGTTTTTGTACTTAAAATATATTGATCAAGATTTAATTGAATCCCTAAAGGATAGTGATCCTTGGTCTGTGTCAGGATTTATTGAGAACACCTTGATTATTCTTGAAAAGCTTTCTGAACAAAATTATATCGAACATCCAATTAAATATGTTTTCCAATATATTGCAGAAGTTGCATTAGAGAAAGAGCTTCATAAAGAAATTAACCAGGAACAAAGAATTAAAATACAAGAATTATTGTTTTATGTAAAAAATTTAAACCATCAAATTTCTGGAGAGCAATTAAGCGAAGCGTTTAAGGCAGCAATGGACGAATTCTTGGTTATGATAGAAAAACACTTAGAAAATAATCCAAAAATGGCCAATAAAGAACATTTAAAATGGATACATAGTCATCCCTTTTTATTATTGATTGAATATGCTATGAAGAATGAAAGTCAAAAGGTCAATGATGGAAATTGGTCGAAGTTAAGTGAACTATTAGCCAATCATCAGAGTGGGGAAGGGAATACTGAGGATCTAATGGATACATTATTGCAGCAGCCGTTAGAAATATTTAGTCATCAATTAACTGACTTAGACCATGATGAACTTATCGAATTAAGCGATATTATTGAGAGAAACCTTGAGAATGCGCTCGAAAACCATAAAGAATGGAGTATGGTTGAAGATCAGGAATTGAAGAAATTATTACGGCTTAAAGGCCGTGAATTAGTAAAAAATCAAGAGTTTGAGAAAATGAAACGAGAAAGTAAGCAGATCGAAGAAGAATCTCCGGAAGAATGGTTTCAGCGAACAAAGGGGAATCGCGCGCCGGAAGAATGGCAGATTTTATTAGACCGTGTTACCGCTCAATTATGGGTGCTTGTGCAAATTGAGAGAAAAACTGAAACTCTAGAAAAGTTGAGATCACGTGTTTTTAATAAATTTCAAGACGCGCTTTATGGTTACTCAATGCGTTCTCCCGAGGAGGTGGAAGCTGTATTGTTTATGCTCCGATTTGCTCTTGAAAAAGATAATCATGATGAGGATCAGGCTATGATGGTCACAAAGGCGTATATTAAGGACTTATTATCAAAACCAGTCAAGACATTAACCTCCATTGAGATTAAAACATTACAAATGTATGAATCTGAAACGAACGATTGGGTGAATGCATCGGAAGAAAAAAAGATGGCCTTGAGGAAACAAGGCCGCCGTCCACCTTTGGAATGGTATGCCATTAATGTTGTTCTTACTGCACCTCACATTATTTATCGATATAAAGAGAATAAGTCGGGGGAAATGGTTCCCATCTATTTAACGGAAAGAGGTGAAAAATCTGATGAAGAATTTAAGAAACTACTCAATGAATTGAACGTGGAAGAGCTCGACATGTTAATTAAAATCATGGAGCTTGGGAACACGAATGATGAACCAACCCTCGAATATGCTTTAATGGGAATGTTTAGCCAGTTCACTTCTGAGGAGCAGACAAATTACCGGAATGCGATTGTGACTGGGATCGACAGTCTGGAAGTAGAAAAGTCGCAAGGATATGAAACGTGGCGTAATAATCCCAAGAATTTACTTAGAGTTTTAAGGGTCAATAAACCCGTCGAGTGGAATATTGTTTTAAGAAGATTTAAAGCCCAAAAACGCTTACTCGAACTTAAGAAATTAGGCGTTTTACAGCTTCTTATCGAAACATCTCGCGCGGGAATTATGATTGAGCCTCATCAACCTCTTTTGTATGTTTTAGAAGCAGCGATTATGCATGATGAACATGACTTAGAGAATGAAGAAATATTTTCCGAGAAGGATATGATTAAATTGAATGAGCCTTCGGCTGAACCAAACAATCCTGCTTCAGTTAGAAAACAACCGACGGCGGTGGAAACAGGAAAATATTCTTTGGAAGAATGGATGACTGTAACAAAAATTCTCGGATCCCAGAATGAAAACACGCAAGAAGATCAAATTTTTCAGAACATGTTGGCGCAACTTACTCGTACTGAGTTAACAAAAATTAATGATGTGCTTGAGAATGGTTTGAGAAATGACAAAGGCAAATTTTCAAATTATCAAGAATATATTAAGAAGTTGGATTCTGAAGTGCAGAAAGATTTAGTAACAGTCGTTTCGGCTGGTTTAAATAGTCTCACAGGAAGCGAAGATATAAATGTGTCTGGCAGCCTGCAAGGCATAGCGATTGTTTTATCACGTATACAAGCACAAATTTGGGTCCATACGCACGGAGAATCAAGCGCCGTAAAGCTCCTCACTAAATTATCTCAGGAAGGAATCGAATATCAATATGAACCTTTTAGTTATGTACTTGAGTTGCCGCTTTCACGGTATTTGGAAAAAGAGAATCGTCCGCTTTTAGAACTAGAGGCATTAAAAAGTGATTTAAGCGGTCTAACTAGTTTACAGCTTGAACAAAAAAGAAAATCAGCTGAATCAGAGGATCTCATTAAAAGGATTAATGCGCGGTTAATAGTTGTGAATCATAGTGCTGACCAGATTTTAACTTTATTATTAAGTAAAATTGATGAGGATTTTAAGATATTTTTTACCTCTAGTCCTAATTGGTCGTCGTCCGGATTTGTCGAATTTTCATTAGCCATCGTTGAAAAAATTTCGAAAATGCCGGATAAGGAATTGATGCTTAAACAAGAAATTCAATACCTACTTGAACTGGTCATTGAAAGTGTTTTGGAGGAAAATGAACTGCCTGATCATAAAACTCTGAATGCCTTTAATGAGAAGCAGAAGGCGGAATTAAATAAGATTTTAGATTATCTTGATGCCCAAAGCACGCCGGTTGATCAGCAAAAATTAGCTAAATTCTTGAAGGATATATTTAGCGATCTTGATTCAAAATTAAATCATTTAATTGAAGAAAATCCGGCTATTCAGGACGAGAAATTGATTGAATGGATTTCTCAACAGCCGTTAAAATCATTTGTCGTCAGCATTCTTAACGCTCGCATTCAGGAAACGAAAATAAAAGAAGAAAGTGGAGAGAAATTTATCGGTCCATCGTCGGAAAGATGGACTAAAATATTATCAAGCGTTAAAGAAAAAATTGATCACGCTATGATTTCTGATTTTCAGGATGAAAACGAATGGGAAGATCTAATTAATTTTGATGTAGACCCCGAGGAACAACCACTAATAAATGTAGAAATTGAGCGAATGTTAAAAATGACTTTAGCTAAGATAACTCATGAATTGCTCTCGTTAAACGCAAGAGAACTTGCTCAGTTAAAGAATTTGAAAGCTGAAGACTGGACAGTCTTATCGCCTCATGACCGGAAATTGCTAGCACATCGGATTGATGCGCAAATATGGGTGCATGCTCTCCAAATAAAAGGTAATGGCGTACTAGATTTAGAAAAGCTTAAAAAACTTAAAAAGAAGATTCGTGGGGAACTTCTAAAGGTTGAAAATTCTAATGACCACCCGGAGAAGATCCAATATAGATGGGATGAATGGCTAGCAAAAAAATATATGCTTCGTTTAGCGGAAACAGCTTTGGAAAAGAAGGGTATCAAATTAGCGCCTCGCAAAAATTCTCGTGGAAGTAATAGAGAAAAGATTTTTACCGAGAAGGAGTTTCAGCGTGAACAAAAGAATTGGAAAAATAAACTGTATCTCAATGGATGGAGTGGTGGGGACATGAAAGTTAATGGTGTTCCCGTGTCGAATACCAAAAATCCTGAAACCCCCGGCGGGATTGATTTGAATCCGGAGCTTTTAGACCTTCAAATTAAACGTGACGGTAACGGTATCCCGTTGCCGATGTTGCAGCAGCCAGCCGATCTTCTCAAAAATATCGAAGGTTTTATTCCCGTCATTATCAATTTAACACCAGTGACCAATATGCCGTTTCTTCTAGGCCTCGTCGATCAGGAAGGTAATCCAACAGAGTATAGTTTCCAGTATAAGCACCTGAGTGATGACCCAAAACGACTGCATTCTAGGATTAATTCCTAGGTTAGCAACTCTGCTCACTATATGTTACTCTTGAGCATAAATAGATATAAATAATACTAATAACCTAATGCGTCAACTAAGAACACACATAATATTCAGGACTTTTTCGGCTTATTTAAGCCTTATTTTGGTGGTAACGTTTGTTGTTCCACCACAGCAAAGTTACGCGCAAAGTGTGCTCAATCTGCCTGCTCTGGGAACACCAGTGCTAGTCAGCCAGCCCTATAATCCTCCCATCATCACCGGCATTACGATTTATCCTGACAACCCCTTGAAATTTGATTTTATTATCGATCCGGGCGACAAAGTTCAAGGTTCGGAAGAATTTCGCGCCGAGGCTAATAAGCTCATTGAGTATTTCTTGACAACGCTTACTGTTCCATCCGAACAAATGTGGGTGAATTTATCACCGTATGAAAAGGATCGTATTATTCCGACTGATTTTGGATTAACACAAATGGGAAGGGATTTATTAGCCCAGGATTATATGTTGAAACAATTTTCAGCTTCATTAATGAATCCGGACGAAAAACTGGGGGGAAAATTCTGGGATGAAGTTTACAAGAAGGCTCAAGAACAATATGGAACTACAGAAATCCCAATGAATACTTTTAACAAGATTTGGATTGTTCCAGAAAGAGCGGATGTGTATGTTAATGGAACAACCGTTTTTGTCGTCGATAGTCATCTTAAAGTCATGCTCGAGGAGGATTATCTGGCTTTAGAGCATAATCAGAATAGTCAACAGCACGGGTTGGGCAAGGTGACAAAAGAAGATATTGAAATCACCAGCGGCGTGTCTTCGGAAATAGTGAAGAACATATTGATTCCGGCCGTTGAGAAAGAAGTGAATGAAGGCGAGACATTCGCCAATTTACGGCAAGTTTATAATTCGATGATTTTAGCGACGTGGTACAAACATAATTTACAAAAAAGTTTATTAGGTGGAATCTTTGTTAATAAGGGAAAAGTTAAAGGTTTAGAGGTTGAAGATAAAGATGGGAACGAGAAAATTTACGAGCAGTATGTCGAATCATTTAAAAAGGGTGTACATAATTTTGTGCGTGATGAATACGATTCAACAACACAGGAAATGATTCCTCGAAAGTATTTTTCCGGGGGGATAAACGCGGCAAAAATAGATGCTGCAATACTGACCAGTAAGGAAAATAAAAAACCATCCGTCAACTGGCTTAAAAGAACGACCCATGCCAGTTTTAGTGTGTTTTCACTGATGCTAGTCGCTTTGGGGATTACGCAAACAGGAGAGTATTATAAAAAAGAAGATGGAGGAAAGCCTGATAATCTCGAAGTTTTTCTAGTCAATGAAGTCAACCACGCTAATCAGCAAAGTACAAAAATAGCTTTATCTGATCTAACTCAGTACCTGGAGCATATGAAGAAGACAGAGCAGCCTCTTTTGTTTTCGACGGATATAAATGAGTGGAAACGTTATTTAGAAACGACCGTTGACGTAGAGTATTTTTCGGATAATCTTAAAAATCTCGGAAATGATCCAAAAATATTTGAACTGTTTATTTATCTTTATAAAATTGCATCCTATGATGCTTCAAAGCTGGAAATAAAAGACCCCTTAAAAGATAATGGCCGATTATTAAAAGAAGCGATGTTGGATATCATCAATGACAAAAATTGGCAGGAACAGAGGATGATTGAATCAGAAGAAACGAGAAAATTGCGGATATTTTTTGAAGAGGTTTGGTCAAAGTATATGACCGCAGTTACTGACTCATCTCCTAATCGCAGAGAGCTCGAAGTTGATCTCGTTCGTAAAGCTAAAGATATTTCCGAAACTTTAGAAGCGTATATGGAATATTTAGTTATGTCTTATCAGAAAGAGGATCCAGCTTTTTATAAAAGTAAGGATTTTACTTTTCTTAAGAAGTGGGATGAATTCGAGGTGTACCTTCTTCGGAATGGTTTTTTAGGGGGGATGGATCTAATCGAAAAAAAATCGGGTGATATGCTTCCTGTTATCGCCATATTTGTGGTGGATAAAGAGGAAAAATTTATTTTAGCCGGCAGAGAAATTAAAGTTTTTTATTATCGGCAAGTAAATAAAATTGATTTACCATTCCATCCTTTGGTTGCTCATCAGGGGGCACACCTGGATGGAGAACTTTTTATCAATATGGATTATGTAAATAAAGAAACCCAAAATATCATTAACACGTTAAATGGAAATAATTATTTATTAACGGATTCAGTCACATCATCCAGAATTGATCAATTAATCAGAGAAGCTTTTTCGGGGATGTCGCCTGATGAAATCAAGCTGGACATTATTAACTATATAAGAGTTCATGAAGGCGAACATGCGTATTTTAGAGACGCATCTTCGTATAGCGGAACAGATTATTTTAAAACTCTTAATGATGGTTTATGGGATTCCTTTGATGACAGACTACAGATTAGGATTATTAATGAAACGGGCGCTTATTTATATTCAATGGCGCAGAATAGAAGGCCTATTTTGGATTTAATCGGTCTAGGGAGGATTATTCTAAGAAAACAGGAGAATGATGGGTATCAGAATCCTTACGATTATGTAGCCACCTATATTTTTAATTCCGTCTATAAATCTTTACGGAAAAAAGGGGTCAAAGGTTTAAAACCAAAAAAGGTGCGAGATGCCAGGGACGGGGAAACGATTCGGGAAATGATTGATGACATGCTCATGTATCCCGAGTTGCTCCAGCAAGCAGCGTTTGAATTATATAATAAAGACTTTAAATCGTTTCCTATCACACCGCCATTCATCTTGCCAAAACCTATAAATGACGATTTTCAGGAAAATTTGAAGAAAAATATATCTCCTGAGGCGGTGAAATATATTAACGATAATGGTCTCACGTATAGTGACAGTATGAACGTTGCCCATACTATAGATGATGATTTGATTTTTACGCAACTGTTTGGTCAGAGCGCAAAAGAAAAGGTTTGGCGGGCAGCGGTGGACTCGATAGGGCGTTCGTTAAGTGTCAAACAGATGAAAGAAATTGCCCTTAATTCTCAAAGGTTGAATATAGAATTAGAAAATTCCGCGAATGACAGTATGGTTCAGGATTTTAAGAAAGCTCTGGAAAAAAATTCTGGTGGTCAATCATTAACGCTTGATCATCCGGTCATCCAGTGGTTCCTGTCAAATTATGATGTTTCTGAAAATAAGAATCTTGATAAAATTCTTTCACAAATATTGATTGCCGTTGCGTCGGGGACATTGCTTTACGGTGATTTTGTTAACTTTTCCGACACGTTAATTGAGGAAAAAAATATATCAAATGAGGACAGAGAAGAACTTATTCACTTTAGTCAGCTTCTGTTCTGGGCAATGACTCTGGGCTTTAAGAATTTAGGAAGAAAGAAGAATCCTAACGCGACGGATAATAAAGATAAACCTTTAACCGGTGATCCTTTGGGTGGTATTGATTTTAATCCAGATCATATGCAATTAAACACACAAGGGACGGAAATTAAATATAATCTTGAGTTTGATCCAATCAAAATTCAAAACATTCAGATTGAAGGGATACAGCCTGTCATCATCAATGTCGCGCCGGTGATCAATATCCAAATGCTTTTGGGAGAATCCGAATCAGATCAGGAAAATTCTATTGATAAAGTTCCGTTACAAGTAGCCAATCAACATTCCTCGTAAATTTATAAAACCCGTCTTAGATTTCCATAAAATCTTCGATTTTTCCGTCAAATTATTCCTTGTATTTGTTATAAAAGTTTATAAAATGAATAAATAACTATCCCTTCTATGAAATCAAAAATAATAATATTAGTTTCTATAACTATACTGTCTGCCTATTCGTGTGAACAGAATCGTACGATCCGCACTTACGAAGAGGTGACGATTAATCCTCAACCTTCAAACGTGAAAGATCCTCATGAAGGAATGATGATGAATCGAGGTATGGATTTTCAATCCCAAGATTCGTCTATGCAGGAAATGCTCACGAATTCAATGGCAAACGCTGATTTGAGCTGGACAGTTCCCAACGGATGGACGGAGCAGAAAGGAAGCGGAATGCGCATGGCGACGTTTACCTCGACGGGTGAGAATGCTATTGAATGCAGTATTGTTTCCTTGAGCGGAGCATCGGGTGGGCTTGAGGCGAATATCCAACGCTGGTTAGGTCAACTTTCTTTCGATTTATCGACGGAAGAGTTTGAGAATTTTATGTCGTCTCAAAAGGAAATTGCATCACAAAGCGGACTTAAAATTCGCCTGATCGATTTTCGGCCGCTCTCCTCATCTAAAGATAACCAAGAGTCGAGTATTATGGCCGGCGTCATCGAATCGGATGAGAAGACCATATTCATTAAATTAACGGGTACGTTAGAAGCCATAAACTTAAACGATGAAAAATTTATGGGCTTGCTTACGTCATTAAGATTAACGAATGAATAATTTATTTGAACGTTTAAAGAAATCCTCCGTTTTAAAGTCAATAGCGTCGATCAAGATAACCGTCGTTTGTCTTTTACTCTTATTCATTTTAACTTTTTGGGGCACCGTTGCCCAAGTTAATCAAGGCTTGTATGAGGCTCAACAACAATTTTTCAATTCCTGGTATTTCCTTGTCTTTAATTTCCTGCCATTTCCCGGCGCTCAACTAGTTCTTTGGGTTTTATTTATCAATCTCTGCGCTGTTTCCATAACTAGATTTGTGTACCGCTGGTCACACATTGGGATTTTGGTCATTCATTTGGGATTACTTACTTATTTTGTCTCCGCTTTTGTGACTTTGCATATGGTTGAGGAGTCGAACGTGACATTAAGTGAAGGACAGGGAAGCAATGTCGGGGTGGCTTACCATTATTGGGAAGTTGCCGTCTGGCTGGAGAGTAAACCTGAATTTAAAAAAGTATACGCGTTTGATTTGAAAGGATTAAAATCGGGCGAACAATTGTCGTTTGCTGATTTAGGAGTCGAGGCAGCTGTTAAATCTTATTTCCAAAATGCCGAGGCATACGTGGGTAATGAGGCGCAAAACACCATCAAGAACGTATCGGGCATTCATGAGTTAAGAAAATCAGATCTCAATAAAGAACCTGAAAAAAATTTTCCGGGAATAGTTATAGATGTCACCGGGCAAGGACAGAAAAAAGACAGTGTCCTTCTTTTTGGTAAAGAGTCGCGCCCGACGACGATTGAGATCGACGGTAAAAGTGTAAATCTTCAGGTACAACGTAAACGTTATCCTTTGCCCATCACCGTTATTTTAAAAAAATTTGAAATGGAAAAACATCCTGGGACGGAAATTGCGCGAAGCTATAAAAGTTATGTCACGATTGAGCATGGCGGAGCCAAACGTGATGCTGAAATTTATATGAATCATCCGTATCGTTATAAAAATTATACATTTTATCAAGCTTCGTATTCCGTCGACGCATCTGGAAATATGCGCTCGACATTAGCGGTTGTACGAAATTCTGGGCGGCTTTTACCGTACATCTCCAGTTTATTGACATTTACCGGCCTGGCCATTCATTTTCTTATGATGGCTTTTAAACGGAAGAAAAAATGAGAAAAGTTAAACAGATTCTTTTTTATTTTTTGATGATATTTTTTGTGTCGATCACATCATGGTCGGCGGATCAAGTTTGCCCCATAGCCAAAGGTGTATCATCCTTAAAAGAATTTCAGCATATTCTTATTTTAGATCATGGACGCGTTAAACCTTTGGATACGTACGCGCGCAGCATATTAGTACAGTTTTCCGGACGAGGTACGTTCAATAAAAAACCGGCGATCAACTGGCTCACCATGGTTTTGTTTGATCCCGGCCGTGCCCGGGAAAATCAAATTTTTCTTATCAATAACCCGCAGATTGTCGAATCATTAGGAATTGAACCGGATAAACATCGTCGCTATACGTTTTCTCAACTGGAAGAAAAGTTTGAGACATTACAGCGCTTAGCCCATGCGGCGAGTGAAATTGATAGTAAAGAACGTGATATCGTCGAGGCGGAGCTCATCCGTGTTTATGAAAATATTAAATTGTATTCGAATTTATCGATTAGTTTTGCCTTTGTTTTATCTCATCCTGATTTTACCGTGACCGATGCCGAGCTGAAAAACATGATGGGGCTTGGGGAACGGGCGGATGTGTTCAGTTATTTAGATATTGCCCTTAATGCCGATGTTTTGCAAAAATTGACGGTTCCTCTGCAGCGCTTGGATCAGTCGAAATGGTCTTCACAACAGCAGGAAGTTGTCGTGTTAGCCGCGAATTTACTGAAATGGTCGATGATCTATAAAGGAATGCCTCTCCAAATTATTCCGTCTTACACTAAAGGCGATGAAAATTGGTATAGTCCGTGGGACATTATGACGACGGGCTTGCGGGATGCTTCCGGACGCAAAGAATTAATTTCTTTTCAGAAAATGATGGTTGACTATTGGGATGGACGAGGGCTTGATTTTGATCTCAACGTTAAAGCTTATCGCGGTTTGCTGAAAGCACGTTCCGACGACAGTTACGATAAAAGAATCGGGCTGGCCAATTTGGAATTGCTTTATAATCAGTCAAACTTATTTTTGCTGGCTAAAATTATTTATTTGTTAACGTTTATTATTTTTATTTTTGGATTAATATTTTCGAATCGTTGGGTTTATCGAACAGCTTGGATTTTTCTGTGGATCGGATTCTTATGTCATCTGATTGGATTGATGATGCGGATAACAATCCTGCAGCGCCCGCCTGTATCGAATTTATTTGAAACATTTATTTTTGTTGGCCTTATCAGCGTGATCGTTGGCTTGATTATTGAGCGAATGACTAAAAATTGGCTGGGTATTGCCGTCGCGGCGATATCTGGATACATTTTCTTAAGTATTTCTGAAAAATTCGCGGCTGAAGGCGATACAATGCAAATGCTCGTCGCTGTTTTAAATTCTAATTTTTGGTTGTCAACGCATGTAACGAGTATCACGATCGGCTATGCCGGTACCTGTGTGGCCGGTATTGTCGGACACGTCTATATGCTTCAGGCTATTTTTAAATCGAAAGATAAAGAATTATTACGATCGACTTACAATGTTTTAATCGGAACATTAGGGTTTGGTCTCACATTCGCGTTTTTAGGAACCAATCTCGGCGGAATATGGGCGGATCAATCCTGGGGACGGTTTTGGGGATGGGATCCGAAAGAGAACGGAGCTTTGATGATTATTCTTTGGACGGCCATGTTATTTCATGCCAAGATCGCCAAAATAATCGGGCCACTCGGTTTAGCGGTGGGGAGTATTTTAGGAATTATCGTCGTGATGTGGGCGTGGTTCGGCGTAAACTTATTGAGTATTGGTTTACATTCATATGGTTTCACGTCCGGACTGGCGACAAATCTTTTAATTTACTTATTGGCTCAATTATTATTTTTGACTGTCGCTTATCCAGCCGCTAAAAAAAGGTTAAAGGTATGATTAGTATTCAAGAAGCTGATCAAATTATTTTAAAAGCCACCAAACCATTTCCCATCGTGGAGCGTCCATTATTAAAATCCTACGGCGCGGTCTTAATAGAAAATATTAAAGCCGATCGTGATATGCCGCCGTTTGATAAATCGCTCATGGACGGTTTAGCAATTCGAATTGAATCTTATAAAAAAGGAAACCGTAAATTTCTCGTCGAAGGAACGCAGTCGGCGGGAATTCCAGCCTTATCGTTAAAATTTGCTGATTCGTGCACGGAAATCATGACGGGTGCGGTTTTGTCCGAGGGATGTGATACGGTTATTCCTATTGAAGATGTCACGATTCAAGAAGGAAAGGCATTGGTTAAGGATGGCTTGGCATTAAAAAAGGGACAGTTTATCCGCAGTAAAGGCTCTGATCATAAGAAGGGAGAAATATTAATACCAAAAGGGAATATATTGGGGCCCGTTCAAATTGCCACCGTCGCTGCCGTCGGTGCGGCGCAAGTTAAAGTCAGCGCGAAACCCAGTGTTGCCATTATTTCAAGTGGTGATGAACTCGTCGATTTGGATGTTCCCGTTGAGCCTTATCAGATTCGTAAATCAAATTCCTATTTTATTCAGGCCGCTTTGGAAAAAACTCAATTATTTGACACAGCTTTATTTCATTTTAAAGATAATTTAAAAGTACTCATTCGACAAATCGGCGCGATTATTGAACGCTATGATGTATTAGTTTTGACGGGCGGAGTATCGATGGGTAAATTTGATCTTATTCCGCAAGCGATGAAGGAATTAAAAGTAAAAGTCTTGTTTCACAAAGTTCAGCAAAAGCCCGGAAAACCTTTTTGGTTTGGAATTTCTTCCGACGGAAAACCGGTATTTGCTTTACCGGGAAATCCGGTCTCAACGCAGATGGGAACATACCGATACGTCATCCCTAGTTTACAAAGAGCCTTAGGTCTTGAACCGGCTGAGGAATTTGTTCAATTGAATGAAGAATTTACACCGGACACGCCATTAACTTTTTTCTGTCCGGTTAAATTGGAAAAGACAAAAGACGCAATATTGACAGCTCGCCCGCAAATATTTAAAGGTTCGGGTGATTTTGCTTCTTTAGCTTTATCCGACGGATTTATTGAGATTCCGTCGGGTACAAAAGTAATTAAACCCGGCACAACGGCAAGGTTTTATCGGTGGTGATATGAATACAGTTCACATTAAATATTATGCATTGCTGAAAGAAGAGAGCGGCTTGAACAGCGAAACACTTCAGACAGATTGTATAACCGTCCAGGATTTATATGTTTTTTTAAGAAAAAAATATGCATTCAAGTTGTCGACGGATATTTTACGCGTTTCCGTCAATAGCCAATATGTTCATTGGCAAACACATATTAAAGAGAATGATGAAATTGTTTTTATTCCGCCGGTGGCAGGAGGGTAATGTGAAGAAGATAATTATTTTATTTTTGTTTTTAGTCGTATGTCCTTATCAGTCTAACGCCGATTCCGATTGCGGGGCGGATACTCCATGCAGCGACGAAAGCCCTGCGCCGACGGAAATCAAGGTTTCTGAAATCAGTTATGACGATATGGTGCGTTTACACGCGTCGGATGAATCCTATATTCTCCTCGACGTTCGTTCTCAACAAAGTTATGATTCTCAACATATCAAAGGTGCTGTTAATTTATATGTTGGTCAGTCCACGGATGAACAGATTTTTAGTTTTCTTCCCGAAAAAAGGGCTAAGATTGTTGTTTATTGCAGCAGTAGTTCCTGTCCGTTGAGTGAGTATTCCGCCCAGCGCTTAATAAAATTAGGCTATACAAATATCCTGCATTACAAAGGTGGAATCGCGGAGTGGTCGTCTCTGAAGCAACCCTTTGAGAGTACGATTCCAAAAAATATCCCACTTCCATGACGAAACCATTATTGAAGATTGGGCATCGCGGGGCTAAGGGTTATGCTCCTGAAAACACATTAAAATCCGTTCGTAAAGCCATTGAACTCGGCGTGGACATGGTAGAATTGGATGTTCATGTTTCTCTCGATGGTGAAGTGATTGTTATTCACGACGAAAAACTTAATCGAACGACCAACGGCTTAGGCGCGGTCCGGAAAAAATCTTTGGCCTACATTAAATCTTTAAATGCTGGCGACGAAGAGCAAGTCCCAACTTTGCGAGAAGTTTTCGATTTGATTGATAAACGCATCGGCATCAATATTGAACTTAAGGGAAAATTTACGCTCACCCCGGTTTTAAAGCTGATTGAAGAATATGTCCACACAAAAGGATGGACGTATGAACATTTTATCATTTCTACGTTTTCACGAAAGAATCTTAAACGTTTATCTAAATTAAATCATAAAGTCCGCATAGGTGCTTTATTAGCCCGTCATCCCTTTGGTTTTATTAAATTTGCCAAGTCCATACGGGCATATTCTGCTCATCTAAGCCTTAAAGTGACCGATCCTAAAATCATAAAAGACGCAAAACAAAGCGGTTTAAAGGTTTATGTTTGGACGGTAAATGAAAAGGAAGATATTGACCGGTTGAAAAAGCTGGGTGTGGACGGAATTTTTTCTGACTTTCCGGATCGGATTTGACTTAAAAAATTTCGATTTATATTGCTGCTTTTGTGGCATCGCCTATATATATATGTTAGACTTGGGCGTATTAAACTAATAATAATATAGAGTACTATAAATGACCCGGCTTAAAAACCATTTCTTATACAAAATTTTCTCTTCCTGTCTAAGCCTTATTTTGGCTGTGACATTTGTAGTCCCGCCTCAGCCAAGTTATGCGCAAAGTGTTCTTAATTTACCTCTCCCGGGTATGATGATTACCCGTACTTCTGCCTTTATTCCTCCGATGTTGACCGGTATGAAAATAGCGGTTAATAATCCTTTTCATTTTGATTTCATTTTAGATAGCGGAGATGTTGACTTAAATCCCGACCGCTTAAAAGAAGAGGCCAATAAGTTAATTAAATATTTTTTGGCTTCATTAACCATTCCAGAAGATGATCTATGGGTGAATTTATCTCCCTATGAAAAGGATCGGATTGTACCCAATGAATTTGGTATGACAGAAATGGGCCGCGATTTATTAGCCCAGGATTATATTTTAAAGCAATTGACGGCGTCATTAATTTATCCGGAAGAGGCCTTGGGACAAGCATTTTGGAAGAAGATTTATCAACGTGCGCAGGAAGAATATGGAACAACTGAAGTTCCTGTTAACACA
The DNA here is from genome assembly GCA_018062515.1 of Candidatus Omnitrophota bacterium. GTDB lineage: Bacteria > Omnitrophota > Gorgyraeia > Zapsychrales > Zapsychraceae > JAGOSC01. Next base: position 68,485 of record JAGOSC010000001.1, on the reverse strand, counting down.
TTTAATAAAGTTTGGATAGTTCCCGAAAAGGCCGTAGTTTATCAAAATGGCGATATTGTCTATGTTATTGAAAGCCATTTAAAGGTTATGTTGGAAGAAGATTACGTGGCATTGGAACATAGCCGAACCGATGAAAGAAGTTTAAAAGGCAGAAGCGAATCAGAAAATCAAAATACTAGTAAACTGGGATCTGAGGTTATACGGGAAATTATTTTACCTGAAATTGAAAAAGAAGTGAACGAAGGTAAAAATTTTTCCAAGTTACGTCAAGTCTATAACTCATTGATTTTAGCGAAGTGGTACAAACAGAATCTGAAACAAAGTATATTGAATCAGAAATTTTCAGATCGGAAGAAAATCGGGGGTGTTGAGATTGATGATCCTTCCGCTAAAGAAAAAATTTACGCGCAATATTTAGAAGCATTTAAACAAGGCGTTTATAATTATATCAAAGATGAATATGACGCGGTATCACAGGAAATCATTCCCAGAAAATATTTTTCCGGCGGTATGGTTTTGACCAAGATTATCGTCCCGCTTCAGACAGTGACGCCGGATAATGTGACCCAGGAACAATTGGCTAAGACAAATAAAGCTACAAAAAGGCATTTCATTGCGGGAGCATTTATCAGTTCAAAAATATCTCCGGAGACGGTTAATGAATTTATGAAACAAAGATTTAACGAGGAAGAAGGGCAGGAAGAAGAATTACCTCCGGTAAATGATCCAGCGATCTTAACTGGTTCTAAAGATGTGAACACAACCGCAGCAAGAATAGAGCCTGTCAAAAATTTAAAACTAAAAGAAACCACGCCGAAACAGCCTGTATATAAAATTGAGAAGAATGAAACGTATGATGAAATTTTAATTGAGGAGCTTGCTAAAAAACAGGGTATCTCAGTTGACGACGTGGAAGCCAATTTTGAACGGAACATTGTTATGATCGAAAAGCAAATGGAACATACAGGCATATTACCGCGAAACACCGATATGGTTACTGAAAAAATGCATACAATATTTGATCGCCTCATTGATATTTATACAGTAAAAACCAAGGATTCACCGGGTGAGTTGCGCATTATCGATTCAAATGAGATTAATGCATTTGTGATACGTAATCGTACGGATGTATATTTCTTTAAAGGTTTGTATGAAGCTTTGTATGATATCGCTGGGAAAATGAACGTTCCGCTTACGGAAGATGCAATTGCCTTTGTCATGGCGCATGAGTTAAGCCATTCCATACAAAACACCACCCATTACGGCCTTAATATTCGAGATTTTTATGGATCTGAGACTTTGCCTTATTTGTTGCAAATGATCAAGAATGGTGAATATGATGCAGACATGGTGGCTTTGGAATTGATGAATAAGGCGGGATATTCTGTACTAGGAGCCATTGACGCTATGAGATTTCTGGAATATATGCAACAATCCAGCCAAGCCGAAAATATATTAGATTCGCATCCCTACATAAGCCTCAGGAAACATAAATTATCTCAATTAATTTATGAACAAAAAACAAATATTTTTACAAATATCAAGGCTCCACGAGTAAATATGGCAGGAGAAGGAGAAATAAAAAGTCAAGACGTTGATTTTCGACTTTTTATGGATGCGAGCGACCAAGATTTATTAGATCAGATACAGAATGCAGAAAGCGTCACAGCTTTAGATGAATTAACGGGAATGCTTGTTACGCGAAGGCGCATGAATTTCTTAAAAGCTTTAGTTAAAGAAAAAGATTTAAAAACTTCTTTTTTGCGTAACGTTTATGTACAGGCGGTTCACGAAGCAATGACACGCAGGCTTGATATAAGTGTATATAATAAAAAAATTGATTATTCTGATATGAGAAGTGCTGCTGCCATTTATGAATTCGGGCAAGATAATGAGACAATCAAAGTATCAGAACGTAAGGATTCTGATTTTTATGGAGATTTTTTAAAAGACTTAAAGGGTGATGTTGAAACTTACATAAGAGATTATGAAAAATCGAAAGAAAAGGGTGGAGATACGAGAAGATCTGCTTCCGGAAAGGATTTATTAAATAAATTAAATTCCATTACTTCTCTACAAAATAGCCTCAGTGACGCTGATTTTGATAATTTTTTGCTTCCCTTGAATGAAGTTGAAGAATTGATCCCGATGTTTACAGATGCAAAAGATGCGGGAAGACTTGACATTTTAGGGAATAAGGTGCCATTACCGCAAGGAAAAAAAGCTTACGTAGCGGAAGCAATTTTTGAAAAGGCAATAAAAGATCCGAAGAAATTAATTTCTGCCTTTTTCTACGCCAAATATATTGATCAACAACCGTCCGTGAATGTTAAGGTTCCAACCACGGATGTTCAGGCAAAGTTACGACAAAAAAGCAATTCCATTTATTTACAAAATCCCTCATATCGCGATATTCAATCCGCGGATACCCGAAAAAATCTTCAAAATATTATCCTTCTTCAGTATATTTTAAAAAGGCCGATAAAAAACATCAATAGTCGTTATTTAGATGGCTCTTTTCCAGGTGTTGATTTACATACTCGAGGGTCACAGCAGGATCTCGATACTATTTTTTTAAAATATTATAACCTTTTACTAAGAGAACATTCGAAGTCAGAAGCATTAAATATAGCGCGTCAAAGGTTGAAAAAATATTTTGATATTGAGTTGGGTAGAAATAATGATGCGATTGATTCTTTACTGAAAAATGACCCTGACCTATGGGTGGCAAGCCAACTAAATACTACAGAAGATATAAGTTCGCCTCGCTTAGAAAGAATAGCGCATGTGCCAGACACGTTTCAAAATGAAACCGGATTAGACTACAATATGCCGGATAAAAAGCAGATTAAATCTTTTAAAGCCTTATCAGAGTTGCCGGACTGGGCTCTTTCTGAATATTTGGATAAGAATTTTGATGAGGTTGCATCGATGATAAAGGTTTCTGTTACAGAAAACGCTTCAATTACTGAACTTTTTTCTTGGATGAAAGATAGGCTTGACTATGATCAGCGTCGAAGAATATTTGAAAGTGTATTTTTAGAGTCGGACGTCAATTTACGTTTGACTAAATTTTTTATCAGCTCGTTTAAACAAAATCCCCAAGAAGTGGCTGTATGGTTCTTAGGCATGTTTTCCAAAAATGACGCCCTTAAGTTAACCGAAAAATTGGTTACTGATGTAATCTATAGGCAATATCTCAAGGCAGTGAAAGATCAAGATAACGATGCGCCTATTTCAGATCTAAAGAATTTACAAAGTACACTGCTTGAATACCTTTTTAGTCAAACGTCAAAAACATTTCAAGCTTCGGAAAAATCAGGCGAGGTTTATTTAGCTTTGTTGCGTGAAAAGATGGAAGAGTCTGGAAAAATGAGTGATCAGAATTATGTCGATGAAACAATTTATTCGGCCTTGACCACCTTAAGTGCTGCAACACCTTTAAGAGTGTACATGTATCAATCACGCGGGGTTTCAAAGGACGAGGGGACGCCCGATTTTAAATCAGGTAAGACGAGTATTATGCCTGAGGCAGAAGGTAAAGGATCATTCAAGACCATTATATCTCGATTCGCGCTTCATAATTTTGGTTGGAATGATAATCAATATGATCATCAATCTATTTTTCTAACCAGTTTAACGAATTTATCCATCGATCAATTGAAGCAGCTTTTGAAAAAGAGATTACAATATGTGGCGCTTAATACAACAGTTGAATATAGGGGTGAAGATTTTTCACTATCCGGATACAATGATTTTTTTGCCAATTTAATGACATTGATTCTGTTTAAGAAATTGGGTGATCCGAAATGGATGGAAAAGAATAGTATGGATAGGCTGGATGATCTTATGGAGCTAAGGGTTTCTTATTCTCAGAACAAAGACGGAGTGATTTCTGCTAGTACAAGCCTGAACTTTAAATTTGAAAAAGATGATGTAAGTAAAATTTCATATGCGCAGATTAAAGAAAATTTACTTGGTGTCGCTATTCCAAACGCAACACTGGATACGGTATGGGAAAATTACATAATCAAAAATAATTTACAAGGTAATTTTTTAGAAGTAGTCCCATTATTGCAAAATCCGAATGTTGGTAACCAAATTATCAACGATCCAATCGGTTTTCTGAAGGACCATACGAGTGGGGAGAAAGTGCCCTACCGGAAAATAATGGCAAAGTTTTTTAAGAATTCTTCGGTTTATACGAGACTCATAAACGAGCATATAAAAATTCATGGCGAAGGATATGTGTATGGCGATTATAAGCCGCTCCCAGAAAGGTTGAACTGGTTAACAACGTCAATGCCTCATAAATCGCTCATTAAAGACGGTGTTATTGATATGTGGGAAACCGATGTATTTCCTGAAATTATTGCTGATTTACCAGCTTTGGTAAAATTAGCCCGTCAAGTGTCCGGGAAAGAAACAGATATGCAGGATATGTGGACTCTTTTGGGAGAAATGGATGATGATGTGGGGCGCTTGGAGAAATTAAATCAACAGATAGAAATAGCACCAGAAAGAATATATGAATTACTGGATTTCTATCAAACAATGATTCCTTTATTATTGTCACCCCAAAAAACGTCTCGTTATGGTGCAACAGCTTACATGTTATGGAAACAATTACCCGAAAATACGCAATTGGGTCTAACCGACAATATTGACGCCTTAACAAAATTTATGCCCGAACCCAGCATACTCAGAGATGATTTGTTAATGCAGATCGCCAATAAATATGTCAAGCACTTAGAAGAGGTGGCATACATTACTAAAGAGCTATACGTTAATAATTTGCTGTCGCCGAATAAAGATTTGAGAACGCACGATTTTATTTCAGAAACCGTTCTGCATCTTTTTGGGGCGGCGAGAATGGACGAGCGAAAGGATATTTTATTATGGGTTGTCGGGGCTCAGGAAAAACCGAAGTTTGTCGTGGATGCTGAAACGAAATTAAATATAGATTTTACAACGTTGCCAAGTGATGTGAAGCTGCTTCCGTCAACCATGCGGGATAAATTTATCGAAGGGTTTATGTTGGGGGATAATGGAGTTTTGGATCCGCAAGATGAAAATGATGTACGAATTATGTCGGATTTTTTGGAAAAGACATTCATATTTATTTTTCCGGAGAATATGCCCGGTCTTGAAAGTGAGGCGAGACTTCTTCTACAAAAAGTTTTCTTGGTTGTTATGAAAAAATTTCCCGCTTATCGACGGGTTCATGTCATTAAGGCTTTAGCTCAATTACGCGCTAAGGGGAATTTTGAAAAGACCAGCGTCGGAGAACGATTAGCTGTTTTTCTGGGTGTATTGGGTTCCGTCGGTATTAAAGTATCTCAATATTTATCGGAAAATGAAACTTTAGTTCCGGATAAACGTATGCGCTCTAACCTGGGATCTTTAAGAAATAACGCACCAGAAATTACAAAAATAGCGAGTTTTTCTGTTTTAGAGAATGAAATACCGTTCAGTGACATCTTTGTTCAAGAAATGGACAACCCCGTCGGTGTAGCATCGATCAAGCAGGTAAATAGAGGAAAATGGTTGGATATTGAACTATTATCCCAATTAGTGCTCAAAAATGCTAAGAGTGAGGCTGAGGCTAATGAAATAAGATCACAGTTATCGGCATTGTTTCAAAGTAAAGATATTATGAATAGCGGGCTGGTGGCGTATATTGTCGCAAAAGCAAATCAATATAAGATAAAACGTGAAGAGGCTGGCGTTCCGGTTGTCTATAAAATTAGACGTCCGGATATGGAAGTAACCTTAGATACAGATTTTACAACACTTGAATCCGTCTCGGAAGATCTTCAAGGTGACGTATATAGAGGAGAAGCTATTAACTTGGGTGATTTAGTCCAAACGGTAAAAGAGTGGGTCACTCTTGAGATGGATTTTATGAATGAGGTTAAATTTTCCGATATGCTTACTGATTTAGATTATTCATGGTCGGAAGATTTACAAAAAGAAGCAGGTGTACATTTGATTCATCCGAAGATTTTTTACGCAACCAAGTCTTTGATTGTTGAACAGGAAATTCAGGGTATTCCTATTTTAAATCTTGCGCCTAATCAAAACCCTGTTTCTATTGAAGATGTGACAAAGGCGGGGTATTCACCTCTAGAAGCCAAGCGTATTTATAGTGAATTAGTGAAGCTTGACTCTAAGCAAGCTCATATTATTTTAGGTCTTAAGAAAGCCGGCTTTTCTGAAACAGAGTTAAACGGTTTATCAGAAAAGCTATTGAAATTTGATTACGATAAATTACGTTCATTATTACGTCAATTATTGTTGCACAATATATTTGTCGACGGAGTTTTCCATGCTGACCTACATCAGGCTAATGTAATGATTACCCCGGATGGTGGCTTGGTATTGATTGATAGAGGGAACGTTGGGACATTAAATAAGAAACAGAGCGAAGGTGCCAAGGTTTTATTTAAAGGGCTTTTATTAAGAGAAAAAGATCTTATAAAGACAGGGATTGATACTATTTTTATAAATACTGACAGCGCTTCATCGAAAATGACGAGCATATCATTGGAGAGCATACAGGAGGTTTTAGATAAGGGGTTTGATCTTAAAATGACGATGAATATGATCAGTATGAGAGCTGTATCTGAAGTGAAAAATTCTCACATTTCAAAGAATTTTTCAACCTTCTTGAAGGCTTTTACACAGGCCATGTATCTTTTTCCAACTGACTGGGCAAATGGCATGGAAACTTTGCAAACGATCGGGTCGTATATTAGCTTGAGCGACGAAGATACTGTACGTGCCGCTCAAGAACAGGCGAAATATATTGTGGTTGAGGACATTGAGAGGGATGAATCCAATGAGCAGGAACAGGATTTTAGACAAATTTTAAAAAAGAATTTTTATGAAAAGACAAACCGTTATTTCCTGAGTTCCTTATGGCAGCCAGCAGTTTATAAGATGACGGAGAGTCTGATGGGAAAAATAAAATTTCAAGATATGAAGCTCAGAAAAGATGCGCTAACGTTAGTCAAAATTTACGGCCCACAAATATTAGAAGACAATATTAATGAATTGATCAAGAAGCAAGACGCGGAGATAAAAGATGTAGTCGGAAGTTTGATTTCTGTTTCTATGGCAGAAAGAATGATGACGGCTTATATCGATTTGTCCATGAAGGAAAGTAAATGGGCTAAATTATATCCCGCGGCAAAGCCGGTCCTTAAAGGCGCTATGTTGACAGGGCGGCCATTATTAAATGTCTTTGTTGAGGCGTCGAAAGAGTGGACGGAAATTACCGGAAAGAAGTATATTGAGAATGCAGTTTCTAATATGACGGTCAGTGAAGGTATTGAAATGGTATCGCAATTGTTTCCGGAAGATTTTAAAGATTTCAGCCGAAAATTTGAAAATGGAAAAAGGGACATAATAAATAGACAACCCGCTTTAAAGAATGGTTTTTCTAATGCTTCGACGACAAATGACCTTTCACAAAGTAAATCTGGAGCTGCGCAGAGTCCTACAGGTGGGGTTGATTTTAGCCTTGATTTATTGGAATTAGAAATTAGAGGTCAAGGGAATAATCTTGACGCGGGTAATAAGGTATACAATTTTGAGAATATTCAAATTGATGATGGTTTAATGCCGGTCATTATCAACGTCACCCCAATCACAAATCTACCACTCATATTAGGCGCGGTTATAAATACGGAAGATCAATTGTCCAGCATAAGATAGGGCTATTGCCAGTCGCTCAGGATTTTATAATCAGTAAATACTAAACCAATGAATCATTTGCCCTCACCTATGTTTAATGTTATAATTTCCAAAATTTAGAAATTAAATATTTTGAAAAATTATCCGTTGATCATTTTAACTTAGTAAGGAAAAATAATGAGTTTCAAATATATCCAAAAGATTCCCTCCGTCGATGAAATTCTCTCAGAAATGCCCGTAAAAGAAGACTTAAAGAAAGTCAAAGCCAATCGAGATCAAGAGGCAATTGATATTCTTACTGGAAAGAGTAAAAAATTTATGCTGATTATCGGGCCGTGTTCCGCCGATAATGAAGATGCTGTTTGTGAATATGTTTCACGATTAGCAAAATTAAATGATGAAGTTAAAGATATATTGATGCTCGTTCCAAGAATTTATACGAACAAACCGCGGACCACCGGCGTTGGTTACAAAGGTATGGCGCATCAGCCCAATCCGAAACAAGAGCCGAATATTGTTGAGGGTTTGAAAGCCATTCGCCGTATGCATATTCGTGTTCTTCAAGAAACGCATTTAACCGCCGCTGATGAAATGCTATATCCGGGAAATTATCCTTATCTTGAAGACCTATTAACTTATGTTGCTATCGGAGCCAGGTCCGTCGAGAATCAACAACATCGTTTGACCGTCAGCGGGCTCGATATTCCCATCGGGATGAAAAACCCGACGAGCGGAGACTTAAATGTTCTTCTTAATTCAATTCAAGCCGCACAAGCCCCGCATTCTTTTATTTATAAGGGGTGGGAAGTAAAGACGCCGGGGAATTCTTATGCGCATGCTATTTTGCGGGGGGCGTTTAATCAATTCGGACAAAATATTCCCAATTTCCATTATGAAGATTTAAATCGATTAACCGAAATGTATCTTAAAAAAGGTTTTGCCAATCCCGCCATCATCGTCGACGTCAGCCATGCCAATTGCGGAAAGCAGTTCAGCGAACAGCCTCGTGTCGCCATGGAAGTTTTACAAAGCATGGAACGAGCCCAACAAATTAATAAAATTGTTAAAGGTCTTATGATCGAAAGTTATCTCGAAGAAGGTTCTCAAGATGTGGATGGGGGAGTCTTCGGGAAATCGATTACGGATCCTTGCCTCGGTTGGGAAGACTCGAAACAGCTCGTTTTCAAAATCGCTGATTTTATTTCCAAATTAAAATAATATTGTTCGACAGAAAATAAACCAGTTAATCTCGAATATCGAAAGTCGAATTCCGAAACAATTTCGAATTTTTGAAAAAATAATAACGCAAAGAAAGTTTAGAAAATTAAAACATTTGGATTTTAGGTATTGTTTCGAATTTAGTATTTAGGATTTCGAAATTTTACTTAAACTTTTTTTATGAAGCCAAAAACAGGTGTTTTTTTAATCAATTTAGGAACGCCGGATAGTCCGGAAACCCCCGATGTCCGTCGGTATTTAAAAGAATTCTTGATGGACCCGCGGGTGATTGATATTCCGTTTTGGAAACGGTTTCTTCTCATCCATCTCATCATCGCGCCTTTCCGTTCGCCTAAATCTTCTCATGAATATAAGAAATTATGGACGGCTGAAGGCTCCCCATTATTGGTTTATGGAGAAAAATTACGTGACCTTCTGCAGAAAAGTTTAGGTGAAAACTTTAAAGTTGTCTTAGGCATGCGATATCAATCACCGTCGATAAAAACGACTTTAAAAGAGTTTGAAGGGAGCGGGATTAAACAATTAGTTGTTATTCCATTATATCCTCAATATGCTTCAGCATCGACGGGATCGACCATTGAAAAAGTTCTCGATGAATTAAAACAATGGGAAACTTATCCTCGGTTGAACGTTATCAGCCAGTTTTTTGACCATCCGTTTTTTCTTGAAGCCTTCGCGCAGAATGCTTTGAAATGCATGGAACAGAATAATTACGATCACATTTTATTTAGTTATCACGGTTTGCCGGAACGCCAGATTTTAAAAAGTTCATCGGGGTCCTGCCAGTTAAATCAAAAATGTTGTTCAATGTATCATGCTAAAAATATATATTGTTATCGCGCTCAGTGTTATCAAACCTCACGATTGCTCGCCGAAAAGATTAATTTAAAAGAGTCCGATTATACTGTTTGTTTTCAGTCCCGCCTTGGACGTGATCCTTGGATTAAACCCTTCACCGACGAAGTTATTTCTCAGCTAGCTAAACAGGGAAAGAAAAAAATATTGGCATTATCTCCGTCATTTGTCGCCGATTGTCTGGAAACAACGGTTGAAATTGGACAAACATATGACGAGCTTTTTCGAAAAGAAGGTGGAGAACGGCTTGATCTCGTAGAGAGCCTGAATGTTCAGCCTCAATGGATCGAATGCCTTAAGTCTTTAGTTTTAGAAAATGATTCGCAAATCCTCAATTAAAAATGACTTATGATATTTCCGGTAAATACATTGATTGTCAAAATAGATTTTGCTATACTCGCAGTAAATTAACGTTTAAGAAAATATTTTATTGCTTATGGAAATTATTGTCGTAGGGATTAACCATAAAACTGCTCCCATTTCAATCCGGGAAAAATTCTATCTCAATTCCATTCAACAAGATTTATTATTGAGCGAACTTCGCTCGGATCCTGCCGTTGTTGAAGCTTTTGTTGTGTCTACATGCAACCGTATCGAGATATACGTCCATGTAATCAATGAATATGAACCCAAAAAAATTGTGATGTTGATATGCCAAATCCGCGAATTAGCTTACAGCAGCGGTTTAATGGGATATTTTTACATTGAACATCAAAGAGCCGCCGTCGAGCATCTTTTTAAAGTCGTCACCGGCCTTGATTCACTCGTCCTCGGTGAAAAACAGATTTTAGGTCAAGTCAAAAGTGCTTTTGAAAAATCAGCCGGCAAACATTTCTTAGGAAAGAATTTTAATATTTTATGGAACGTGGCCATTCGTACAGGAAAAAAGGCCCGTAATGAAACGGATATCAGTTCCGGCGGATCATCCATTAGTTGGGCGGCGGTGACAAAAGCGGAAAAATATTTAGGGACATTGTCTGATAAATCTGTCTTGATGATCGGCGCCGGAGAAATGAGCAAGCTGGCTGTTGGTCAAATTTCAGATAAAGGATTTCGAAAATTATATTTAATGAACCGGACGATTGAGCACGCGCAATGCTTAGCGGACACGTTTAACGGCGAGGTTGTTTCATTTTGTGATATTAAAGAAATCCTAAGCGATGTGGATTTATGTATTTGTTCTTCGTCAGCGCCGCATTACATTCTTGATAAGCTCATTGTTGAAAAGGTGATGGAGTTAAGAAAGGGTAAACAGCTGATATTTATGGATATTTCCATGCCTCGTAACATCGATCCAAAGATTGCGTCGATTAATAATGTTGTTCTTTACCATATTGATGACTTGGAATCCGTCGTTCAGGAAAATTTAATGAAACGCGAAGCCGCCGTCCGGGATGTTGAAAAGATTGTTGCGGCAAAATTGGACGAATATTACTCTAAAATTGCCCGTTTAACGACGGAACATCCGACGGTGACTCTGTAGGTTCGTATTCGCCATGGTTGAGAAAAAAGACCCGTTTTTTAAATATTTAAATTTGGTTTGGAGTATGATTAGTGGCGTCGGGGTTTTGACATATGCGGGTTATTATATTGATTCAAAATTTAAGACGCGCTGGTGGACATTTGTAGGCGTTGGGCTCGGAATGATTTATTGCGGTTATCTGATTTGGAAAATGATCACGGAAACGGATTAACCGCGATGACAGGAAACATCTATTTAGAACTTTTGTTTGCTTTAAGCATAGTTATAGTAAATCAGATTTCTATTCGGTTTATTGAAACAGCGGCGTTAAAAAGAGAAGGGCCCAGGAATATTTCTTTTCTCTTAATATGGCACGCAGTCCGAATAGCTTTTCTTCTCTCATCGGTGTCGTTCATCATCTTGGTCAATAAAATCAATTTAGTTTTGTTTTTACTAATATTTATTATTTTTTATTTAGGGACTAAGGTCTACGACCTATACCGTTATGTCACAACCAGCCGGTGAACAATTCGCGTTAGACGATTACATCATGCATCACGTGGCCAATGGCCAGGAATGGGCATTACCTTTTTTGCCGACTATTCAACTGGCTAAGCCGCTTAGCCTGCATTTATTGATGTTTTTTATCGCTTCCGTTTTTCTCTTTATTCTCCTCGTCCTGTTATATAGGGAAAAGGGCCATCAACCCAAAGGCCGCGTCACCAACGCGATTGAGGCTTTTGTACTGTTTATTCGGAATGAGATTTCCATACAGTGTCTAGGCGAAGAAGATGGACGGAGGATGACGCCATTATTCTGCACATTCTTTTTTCTTATCCTCACTTTAAATTTAATGGGGCTTATTCCGATTTTCTCGACGGCAACCGCCAATTTTAATATTACCGGTGCATTGGCTTTGGTGACATTCGGGTACATGACGTTCGGTGCGATTAGAAAAAATGGAATAGGCGGATTTATCCATGCGTTCGTTCCTTCCGGTGTTCCGGTTGTCATTCTTTTTATATTGATTCCCATTGAAATTCTCGGCTTTATGATTCGGCCATTTGTTCTTATGGTTCGTTTGTTCGCCAATTTACTCGGCGGGCACATCGTTTTATTGTCTTTAACAGGAATGACGGCGCTGATCGGTATGTTTACTTTACCGATTGTTATACCGGTTGTTTTGTTTATTTATTTGCTGGAAATTTTTGTCGCTTTTTTACAGGCTTATATTTTTACATTTTTGTCGGCGATGTTTATTTCCCTCTTTTACCATCCGGAACATTGATTTTTGTAATTGCTTTATTTACAACGGGTGATGTGTTGTTATAATTGAATTCAAATTAAGAAAAAAGTTAAAGGAAAGGATATTTTTATGACAGGTGCAACATTTGCAGGAATCGGAGTTGGATTAGTTACAATCGGTGCCGGATTAGGAATCGGTTTACTCGCCGCTGCTGCGCTAGAAGGAATCGCGCGTCAACCGGAAGCTTTAAAAGATATTCGAGGAACCATGCTTATTGCTGCCGGGTTGATCGAAGGGGTTGCCGTTATCAGTATCATCATTTGTTTATTAACCTTAATCTTGAAATAACCCTATGAATGAAACAACGGTGATACACGAAACGACGCACGAAACAACGGAATCAATCGGCGTAACGCCGCATGCTGATCCGCATAGCTCAGAACTGCCCGGATTCTTGACGACGGATCTCCAATTAATGATGGTCACATGGGGCTGCTTTTTCATACTTTTATTTTTGTTGTCGAAGTTTGCCTGGAAACCGATTTTAGCCGCGCTGGATTCGCGCGAGCAATACATCAAGAAATCGGTGGAAGACGCGGACAAGATCAAAACAGAAATGGAAAGCCTTGCCGCGAAGCAACAGCAAATAATAAGAGAAGCGGAATCAGCGGCTAAAGGGATCATCGAAGATTCAAGGAAGGCTGCTAAAGAAGCAGCTAACCAGATTGCTGAACAAGCCAAAAAAGAAGCTCAAATCATTTTGGAAAACGCGCAGCGTGATATTAGAGAAGAAGTCAAAGAAGCTCAGGCTCGCTTGAGACAAGAAAGCGCTGAAATCGCCGTCGAGCTGGCCGCCAAAATCATTGAGGAAAACCTGGATGAAACAAAAAGTCGAAAACTTATTTCTCAGTATATTAGTGAATTATGATTGATATCATCGCCGAACGCTACGCGAAAGCGTTATTTGAAACCGCCAAAGAAGCAAATCAGATCGACGACATTCACAATGATTTGCATGAAATAAGCATTTTATGTCAAGCCTCTGAGGACTTCAGACGTTTTATATCCAGTCCTATTATCACTGTGGCGCAAAAAAAGAACCTGTTAACTGAAGTTTTTCAGGGAAGGCTTAAGCCGCAAACATTCAATTTTTTATTGTTCTTAATCGATAAAGACCGGTTGGAATTGGTAAAACACATATGTACGGCGTTTGAATCATTATATTTATCATCGAAAGATATTCTCCATGCGACGATACAGAGTAAAGTTGCTTTGTCCGAGACGCAGGTAAATCAAATTACCGAAAAATTTAAGAAAATAAGAAATAAAAATATTGAGACACAACAAACCATTCAAGAAAACATGTTGGGCGGATTTAAAGTTCAGATTAATGACATGGTTTACGACTACAGTATCGATTCTAAATTAAAGAAATTTAAATCAGCTATTTTAAACCAGTAAGGACTGAATATGTCGATGAAATTAAAGCGTGAAGAAATTTCTTCTATATTGAAAAAACAATTAGCGAATTTTGATAACAAAGGTGAGACGTATGAAGTTGGAACCGTTCTCAGCGTCGGAGATGGGATCGCTCGGGTTCACGGATTGGCCAATGTTATGGCGGGTGAGTTAGTTGAGTTTTCAAACGGAATTAAGGGGATGGTGCTGAATCTTGAATCTGATAATGCGGGTATCGCCATATTCGGTTCCGATATTGGAATTAAAGAGGGAGATCAAGTTAAGAGAACAGAATTGATTGCCTCCGTTCCCGTCGGAGAAATCTTAGTCGGACGTATTGTCGACGCGTTGGGTGTAGCCATTGATGGATTGGCGCCGATTCAAACCAAAGATTTTAGACAAATTGAAGTTAAAGCGCCAGGAATCATCGACAGAAAAAATGTTCACGAACCTTTACAGACGGGTATTAAAGTTATTGACGCATTAACACCGATTGGACGAGGACAAAGAGAGCTTATTATTGGTGACCGAAAAACAGGTAAAACAGCGCTCGCTATTGATACGATTATTAACCAACGAGGTAAAGGCGTTTATTGTTTCTATGTCGCTATTGGCCAAAAAAGATCGACGGTGGCCTCGGTTCATGAGACTTTAAAGAAAAATGGTGCGATGGAATATACAACGATCGTCGCGGCTACGGCCTCAGATCCTGCGCCGATGCAATTTTTAGCGCCTTATGCCGGATGCGCGATGGCTGAGTATTATCGTGATTCAGGAAAGCACGCCCTTATTATTTATGATGACTTAACGAAACAAGCCCAGGCTTATCGACAATTATCATTGTTATTACGACGACCGCCGGGCCGTGAAGCTTATCCAGGTGATATTTTCTATTTACATAGCCGTCTTCTTGAACGCGCAGCCAAAATGAGTGACCAAAAGGGTGCTGGTAGTTTAACAGCGCTACCGATTATTGAAACACAAGCTGGCGACGTCTCCGCGTATATTCCGACGAACGTTATTTCGATCACCGACGGACAAATATTTTTGGAATCTGATTTATTCAACTCCGGTCAGCGTCCAGCCATCAATCCCGGTATATCTGTTTCCCGCGTCGGGGGGGATGCTCAGATTAAAGCCATGAAACAAACAGCCGGTACACTTCGGCTTGATTTGGCGCAGTATCGTGAATTAGCGGCGTTTTCTCAGTTTGCTTCTGACTTGGATGAAGCCACGCGAAAACAATTGGAACGTGGTCAACGTCTCATGCAAATTATCAAACAAGGAATTTATTCTCCGCTGCCGGTTGCCAAACAGATTGTCATCATTTATGCTGGTGTTAAAGGCTATTTGGATACTATCCCCGTCAATAAAGTGCGTGAATTTGAATTAAAACTACATGACGCGCTTGATGCTGAATATATTGATGTTATCCGTTTATTAGAAAAAGAACAAAAGATCACCGACGAGATTAAAGCAGAATTAGATAAAATATTAACCAATTTCAAAAATAAGAATTATCCTGCCAATGGCTAGTATTAAGGAATTTAATAATAAGTTAAAGAGTCTTAAGAACACGAAGAAGATTACGCGCACGATGAAAATGGTCGCCGCGAGTAAACTTCGTCGGGCTCAGGAAGCGCAAAGTAACGCGAAATTATACGCGCAAGGTCTTGCCGAGATGACGGCACGTATATCAGCGGCAGTGAGCTCAACCATGCATCCATTACTTGTCACCCGGCCGGCGGTGAACAATGTGCTTATTTTGGTGATCACGTCGGATCGCGGATTATGCGGGGCTTTTAATAATAATGCGAACAAACGTGTGTTTCATTGGGTTAATGAAAACCGTAAAAAATATCAGACCATATCACTTAGTTTTTGCGGGCGACGAGGTTATCAATTTTTTAAGAAGAAAGAAAATGTCCGTAATTATTATGAAGATGTTACGGCCACACCAAAATTTGAAACGGCTAAGCGGATCGGAGAAGATATCGTGAAAGACTTCATCGACCGTAAATTCGACGAGGTTTACACGGTGTACAATCATTTTTTAAGCCCAATTTCCCAAAAAACTGTTTTTGAAAAGGTATTGCCGATTGACCCGGCCGAGTTAGTCGATGAAAAAGTGGAAAGACCGAAAGAATATATTTTTGAACCCGAGGCTGAAGAATTATTGGAATTTTTAATTCCGCATTATTTATATTTTAAGATTTATTTTTCATTACTTGAAAATTCGGCTGGTGAACATGGAGCCAGAATGGCGGCCATGGATAATGCGACAAAAAATGCGTCAGATATGATTAATCGGTATACATTATTAAGAAACCGCGCCCGACAGGCATCCATCACGACGGAATTAATTGAAATCGTCGCCGGGGCTGAGGCAATTAAATAAGTTAAAGAGGATACGTTATGTCAAAAAATGATCAAGTTACAGGTCAAGTTTTTCAGATTATGGGAGCGGTCATCGATGTTATTTTTAGCGACGGAAATTTACCGCCGATTTATACAGCGTTAAAGACCTCGAACCCGTCGATTAATGAAAAAGAATGGAATCTTGTCCTCGAGGTTGCTCAGCATTTGGGAGATAATGTGGTTCGAACCATCGCCATGGATTCGACGGACGGTCTGGTCCGCGGACAGGGTGTCGTGAATACCGGCGAAGGTATGAGCATGCCCGTCGGTGAAGGAACGCTTGGACGAGTTATGAATTTATTGGGAGACCCTGTTGATGAAGCCGGCCCGATTGTTGCCACTAAAAGATTGCCTATTCACCGTCATGCTCCTGAATTTAAAGATCAAGATACGTCCGACGCTGTTTTAGTTACAGGTATTAAGGTTGTTGATTTATTGGCGCCTTACCGAAAGGGCGGGAAAGTCGGTTTGTTCGGCGGTGCGGGGGTTGGTAAAACAGTTTTGATTCAAGAGTTGATTAATAATATTGCGACCGAGCACGGTGGATATTCCGTTTTCGCTGGCGTCGGAGAACGAACTCGAGAAGGTACGGCGCTATTTCATGAAATGAAAGAATCTGGCGTTATTAATAAAACATCTTTGATTTATGGACAGATGAATGAACCTCCAGGTGCGCGCGCGCGTGTTGCTCTTTCAGCTTTGACCGTCGCTGAATATTTCCGTGATGAAATGAAACAAGACGTTTTATTATTCATTGATAATATTTTCCGTTTTACTCAAGCTGGTTCTGAAGTGTCGGCGTTATTAGGACGTATTCCGTCGGCCGTCGGTTATCAACCTACGTTGGGAACAGACATGGGTGAATTGCAGGAGAGAATTACCTCGACGAAGAATGGATCAATTACGTCGATTCAGGCTATTTATGTTCCGGCGGACGATTATACTGACCCGGCTCCAGCGACGACATTTGCTCACTTGGACGCGACAACAGAATTGTCTCGGCCTATTGCCGAGTTGGGAATTTATCCAGCTGTGGATCCGTTGAGCTCAACCTCGACGATCTTGGCTCCGGAAATTGTGGGAGAACTTCACTATAAAGTTGCCCGTGGTGTGCAGGAAATTTTGCAACGTTATAAAGAATTGCAAGATATTATTGCCATCTTGGGTATGGATGAATTATCGGAAACAGACCGCTTGACAGTCGATCGGGCGAGAAAGATTCAGAAGTTCTTATCTCAACCGTTTCACGTCGCTGAACAATTCACCGGCATGAAAGGTTGTTACGTACAGCTGGAAGATACCATTCGGTCGTTTGATGAAATTTTGTCTGGTAAACATGACAAAATTCCTGAACAGGCCTTTTACATGGTCGGCAGCATTGAACAAGTATTAGAGAAGGCAAAGACCCTATAATGACCTCGTTTGATCTAACGATCATTACTCCTGAAGGAAAAATATTTAAAGGCCCCGTCGAGTCTGTGTCGGTTCCAGGCGTTCAGGGTTCATTCGGTGTCTTGAACCGCCACGCTCCGATCGCCTCTAAACTGACAAAGGGAGTCGTCCGCATTCTTCAGGAAGGCGCTGAAATATTTTATTCTATAGCGCCGGGAATATTTGAAGTTAATCATAAATCAGAAGCTTTATTGCTTACGGATAAAGCAACTAAGGCTTCATCTTTAGCCGAAGCGAAACAACTTCTGAATTAACAGTTTAATTATTTTCTTGGGAATTTAAATGCCAGACCTTAAAGATCAACCAGCGATGGAAGTAAAAGAAGAAAAACCTTTTTTGAGAGTAATTGTTCATTCTTTTTTTATTATTCCCTTCTTAATTGCGGTTTTTTCCGTCGTATTGTTTACCGGCATCAAATTGCTCACTCAAGAAAATCGTAGTGTGTATGATTACTTGGAAGATGTAAAAATCGGTGGACAAGAGAAGCGCTGGCAAGGTGCGTTTGAATTATCAAAAATTCTTTCCACCCCGACGCTGGTTCCGCACGATGAGCGATTTATAAATGAATTGATTCATGCCTTTGAAGGAGCGAAGCACGACGACGGGAGAGTGCGTCAGTATTTAGCGTTAGCGATGGGACGCACAAAAAATCCGGCCTTCAGTAAAGTGTTAGTCGATGGGCTTAAAGATGAAAAGGAAGAGAACCTACCTGGTTTGATTTACGCCATTGGAATGTTAGGAATAAAAGAAAATGCGGATGTATTATTTCCTTTCATGGAAAATAATAATGCGAGGATTCGATCCATCACCGTCGCTGCTCTCGGGAACCTAAATAATGAGTCATCAATCATTTTTTTAAGAAAAGGATTGAAAGATGTTGAACCCAATGTACAATGGGGTTCAGGCATATCTTTAGCAAAAATGAGAGATGATTCTGGTAAGGAAATTTTGTTGAAACTCCTAGACCGACAATACCTTAGTCAATTTGCTGAAGTGGATCAGAACGAAGCCAATAATCTGATAATTGCCACGATTGAAGCCTGTGATTTGATTAACGATCAAGCGATAAAAGACCAATTAAATAAATTGTCGATCAGTGATCAAAATATGAAAGTAAGGGCCGCAGCCCTAAAGTTAATAAAGGATTAATCGCGTAGCATGAGTCAAGATACCCCGCAAAATAAAGATCCTCAAAAAGAGTTAAATCCAAAACAAGTTGGTGTCACTGTTTCACAATTGGCTGAAAGTTCCAAAATCGTGAATTCATCGCCGGCTAATGCTGTTCAGCAAGTTCCTGAAAATATGGACCGACGGACATTTATTAAGTGGTCAACATTAGGTTGGGCGGCATTTGCTGCTGTTCTCGCCGGATATGGAACACTTGTCCTTCGTTATCTTTTCCCGAATGTTTTATTTGAACCCAAACAATCTTTTAGAGCTGGTCGTCCCGATGATTATGTCAGCGGCGAGGTTTCCGAACGTTATAAAGAAACTCAAGGCGCTTGGATAGTTCGGGATCCGGAAAAAATTTACGTTTTATCGACATATTGTACACATCTTGGTTGCACGCCGAATTGGTTATCCAGCGAGGCGAAGTTTAAATGTCCCTGCCACGGAAGCGGATTTTATAAAACCGGTGTTAATTTTGAAGGACCAGCGCCACGGCCTTTGGAGCGTTTTAAGATTACTTTAGGCGACGACGGAGAATTGGTCGTCGACAAAACAAAAAAATTTCAGCAGGAAAAAGGCGAGTGGAGCGATCCTGAATCTTTTGTTCAGGTTTAGCTAGGAGGAAGTACATGTCGGAAAATAGTAAGTGGAAAGAATTTCAGAAATACATAGTCGGAACCCAAGTTTGGAAAGCTGTTTTCCGTACGGGTGTTCCGAAAACTCGCCGACAACGGATGATGGTCATGTTAAATGGCGTTTTTCTTCATCTTCATCCGGTGCGTTTACCTAAGCATGCCGTAAAAGTCAAATATACATGGTGTATGGGCGGATTATCATTTTTTATTTTTCTCGTCATGACAGTGACCGGAATTCTTCTTATGTTTTATTATCGTCCGACGGTCGAATATGCGTACGGCGATATTATTGATTTACGCGAACAAGTTCCTTTAGGTATCATGCGAGAAATTCATCGTTGGGGTGCTCACTTGATGGTTATTACGGTTTGGCTGCATATGTTCCGAGTTTTCATGACAGGTTCTTATAAACCTCCTCGTGAATTTAATTGGTCAATTGGTGTTGTCTTATTAGTTTTAACAATGCTTTTAAGCTTTACCGGATATTTATTACCATGGGATCAATTAGCAATTTGGGCTATCACCGTCGGATCAAACATGGCTGGGGCGACACCGTTTGTCGGGACGTCGGGACCCGGTTCAGGCCTTTTAGCGATCGGTGATGTTAATTTTGTCACGTCGAGCAGCGATGCGAAGTTTGCGATGTTAGGCGGCCGTTTCGTCGGTGAGGCGGCTTTGTTGCGGTTCTATGTTCTTCACTGTATAGGATTGCCATTCGTTGTTATGATTTTTATGATTATCCATTTCTGGCGCGTAAGAAAAGACGGCGGAATTTCCGGGCCAGTCTAATCGGAAAATATTTCGTAAAAAAATAAAGTAATAAACTTATGATCGACTCAATCAAAGAATTTATTAATCACGTAACAAATCCGCGGATTCTTTTTCCAGTTCTCGTCGGAATTTACCTGCTTATTTTTCCCATCAATGATTTCTTTTTAAAAATTAATCAGCGCCTACGTATCTATAAACTTTGGACGAATGCAGGGGGTGTTGCTCTATTATCCACACTTTTTGCATTTTTTTGTTTTGGGATAACGGATCCTAATTTTCGAAAAATTGTAACGAAACCCGATAATGTGCCGATCGTCGGGCTTTTGTTTCTGATTGTTTTTTTCTTGTGGTTATCCATGAAACAAGGTTATGACAATGATGCCCGTATTGCCGCCGGACAAAGACCAAATGAAGCAGAAGACGCTAAGGAAAAAATTCTCGTTTGGCCGGATCTGGTTTACATTGAATTTATTTGTATAATATTGTGTTCTGCGTTACTCCTTGTATGGGCGATGTCGCTGCAAGCACCCATTGAAGAAGCCGCTAACCCGGCGGTTTCACCTAATCCTTCCAAAGCCCCATGGTATTTTCTTGGGCTTCAGGAAATGCTTGTTTATTTTGATCCATGGTTAGCCGGTGTCGTGTTTCCGTCGATTATTATGTTTGGTTTAATGTCGATACCTTATATTGATAATAATAAAAAGGGCTGCGGTTATTACACATTTCAAGAACGGCGCATGGCTATATCGATTTTTATGTTCTTATGGTTGGTATTATGGATGTTCTTAATCACCGTCGGAACATTTTTGCGTGGACCAAACTGGAATTTCTTCGGGCCTTTTGAATACTGGGATTTGCATAAGTTAGAAGCGTTGACGAACATAAATCTTTCTGAATATATTTATATGATATGGATGAAGAGAGAGTTGCCGACAAATATCCTTTTAAGAGAGGTTGGAGGTTTTATCGTCCTATTTATTTACCTCGCGGGTATGCCGTGGCTTTTATCAAAAACATTATTAAAAAATGTATATAAAAATTTGGGACCATTGCGATACAGCGTGTTTGTTGTTCTCCTGTTATTGACAGCTAGCTTACCGATTAAAATGCTTTTGCGCTGGGCGTTTAACGTGAAGTACATTATCGCCATTCCGGAATTTTTCTTTAATATTTAATTTACTTAAGGGTTCAAGTGGGAAAAGACGAACGTCATTATAATACAGAAAAGCTGAACGTACTATTTGCCCTAGCTAGCATGGTTTTATTGGGCACCATCACAATCATGTTTTTGAGAGATTATGACCGTGAATGGAAAAAGTATCAGATTCAGTTTAGAGAGATGGAAGTCGAAAAGGCCCGTATAAAGCTCGATAAAGAGGAAATAAATTTAAATAGTCAAGAAGAATACAAAAAGATCGTCGAGGATTTTGAGAAAAGTAAACAAGATTATACCAAAACCTGCACCACGCAAACAACCATTAACTCTGAGATTCAAAATCTTCAAGCCCAGTTAACCCTTGTAGAACAGACCTATAAATTTAAAAAAGCCGAGTTAGACGCGGCCAAATACAAATTTGAACATGCAGAAGCAAATCATGAACATCAAACCAGCAAATATAAAAATAATTATCAAGTATTGGATAAGATGGTTACCGGCCTGAATCTCAAAGTTCAAAACGTTACCACTCAACTTAAAGGAAAAACAGATATATTAGCGCAATGCGGCGAGCAGCTTAAGCAAATTGAGCGTCAAAAAAATAAAATAGCCGGAAAGAAAGAATTATTAGAAAGAAAGCTCGCTAAAATTGATCCCGCCCAAATGAGTTTTGCGAATCAAATTGCCAATGGGGTACGCGATTTACCTATCATTGATTTAGCCAATCCAAATAATAAAATTGAACAAATTGTTTTGCGGGATTTAAAAGACAATGTCAATTTTATGGGTATCCCCAAGGTGGAGCGTTGTGTGACATGCCACTTAGGTATTACCAATCCAGATTATAAAAATGAGATTCAGCCATTTCGAACACACCCTAATCTTGAACTTTACGTCGGGAAAGATTCGAAGCATCCTATAGAAGAATTTGGTTGTACAACCTGTCATGGCGGCCGGGCGCGGGGAACGAGTTTTAATGGTGCTGTTCACGTGCCATCTTCAGCTCAACAAAAGGATGAGTGGACGCATAAATACAAATATCATCAAATGGAGTTATGGGAAGATCCCATGCTGCCTTTGCCGTTTGTTCAAGCGGGCTGTTTTAAATGTCACAGCGGTGAATTCCCTATTAAAGGTGCTGAAAAACTCAGTCTTGGATTAAATTTAATCGAAAAGGCCGGTTGTTTTGCTTGTCATGACATTGAACGTTATTCTGATTGGAAAAAACCTGGGCCTGATTTAACTAAATTGCACAATAAGTTTTCTAAAGAATGGGCCTATCGCTGGATTAATGATCCGCATTCTTTCCGTCACAATACGATGATGCCCGCATACTTTAATCAGTCAAATAATAGTGATCCGGCGTCGAAGAAACGCTCTGAACAGGAAATCCATGCGATTGTGTCTTATTTATTTGGAAACAGCACCGAATTTGCTCTGAAAAAAATACCAGTTAATGGCGATGCTAAAAATGGTGAAAAGTTAGTTAAGTCGGTTGGTTGTTTTGCTTGTCATAATGTTCAACCTGAACCGACAGAAGATAAAGCTAATATTGATTCAGTCCGACGTCGATATGGTCCGAATTTAATCGGTTTGGGCTCGAAAACATCTCCCGAGTGGCTTTATGATTGGCTCAAGGATCCGAATCGTTATCATCCGGAAACAAAGATGCCTGACTTCCGTTTAACAGATCAGGAAGCGTCGGATATCACCCAATATCTTATTCAAGGAAAGAATGCTAAGTTTGAAGCTAAGGCCATACCCGCCGTCGATGAACATGTACTTAATGACATTGTCCTTGGATTTTTAAAACGCGCCGAAACCGATCAAGGCGCCAATAAAAAATTGATCAGCATGAAACTGGAAGAAAAATTACAGTTTTCCGGCGAGAAATTAATCGGTCAATATGGCTGCTATAGTTGTCACACTATTAAAGGATTTGAAAATTATAAACCGATCGGTGTTGAATTAACGGAAGAATCAAGTAAATCGATTCATAAATTTGATTTTGGTTTCCTTCATATCGACCACAGCAAAGAATCTTGGTATACACATAAATTAAAAGATCCGCGCGTTTTTGATAAAGGGAAAATTAAAGCCCCGGATGAAAAATTGGTCATGCCTAATTTCCATTTTAAGGATGATGAAGTTGAAGCGATTGTTACGGCTTTGTTAGGTTTCGTTAATGATGATATGGTTGTCCTAAAGAAAGTTCCGCGAACGCCGGAAATGTTGCTTAAAGAACAAGGACAGGAATTAATCGCGCAATTTAATTGTATGGGTTGTCACGTTATTGATAACAGTGGCGGGACGATTGCAGCGACGGTGGAAACATGGCTTAAAGAATATGAAGGAAAAACAGAAAACGAAGCGATTAAAGAACGGGACAGTTTCAGTCCGCCGAATTTATTGGGCACGGGTAAAAAGTTAAATCCCGAATGGTTATTTAAGTTTTTGCATGAGCCAAAGGAAAATATTAGGCCTTGGCTAAGAGTAAAGATGCCGACGTTTAATTTCAATACGGCTCATTTAAATACTTTGGTTAAATACTTTCAAACCATCGACGGAGATCAATTCGCGTTTAAACTTGATTCTGATACAAGTATTTCACCGGAAGAGTATGCTGCTGCTGAGAAATTATTTTCTGCTGAATATTTGGATTGTACCAAATGTCACGTTGTCGGAAATAAACTCCCGACGGGCTCGCAGGATTCATGGGCGCCTGATTTAGCTTTGGCAAAAACACGTTTGCAGCCGGAATGGATGATTGAATGGATTAAAAACCCTCCAGCTCTTGTACCCGGGACAAAAATGCCTACATTTTTTGATCCTAGTAATTTCAACGAGTCAGGACCGCCTGACGTCCTCAATGGTGATGAAAATGAACAGATTCGGGTATTACGCAATTTTCTCATGCATTTATCCGATGCGCCTGCGGAACACCCTGCGCCTGTCTCAACACCGACCAGCAATTAAGCCGGCTTATTCGATGCATGCGGTTCAAGCAAATCAAAATTTCTTATGATATTTTCCATCACATTATTAACCAGCCTGTTATTTTCCTTCACTTATCCGCTTAGTTTTTGGATCTGTTTTAAAGATCCTCTAAAAAATAATTTTCATCGTTTTCATATCGGTTTGTCGACGATCATTGGCGTGATTACTTTATTTTTTGTGATCCGTATGCAGATTTCACCGATGATAAATGTGATTTCCATTTTCTGGATGATTGCAGCTTTAGGTATCACGGCATTTTATTGGAAAAAAGAAACAGTCGGTCTCGCCGCCGTTACTTTTTTAGCGGTGTTGGGATTATATATAACGTGGTGTGTTCAATTGGTTTTAACAGGACATAGTTCGAGTACTTTTTTAATCAGTATTTTAGGCGGATTAATTTTTTCTTCATCTTTATTCGCGATGAATTTAGGACATTGGTATCTTAATGTTCACGGGCTTCCTTTAAAACATCTCCGTAATGCTACGGTGGTTTTTTGGGTTTTAATTGTCATGCGATTCGTATGGGATCTTTATTATATTTTTACTCAACAAGTTGTTTACCTGGGCGACACCGTTACAATCTTTGACTTTATAAAATCGATCGAAGGGATATTGCTCATCATACCTGTTTTTTTTGGTACTATTTTTCCATTGTTTGCTTTATTCATGGTCCATGAAATTATTAAATTGAAGAACACGCAGGCTGCGACGGGAATTCTTTATGTTATTTTATGCGGAGTCCTTTTAGGTGATGTTGCTTATAAATATTATTTTATAAAATTTGGAATAAGCTTGTGAAAAAAGTCATCAGCCGTCATTGTCCAGCTTGTCAAAAGTATGGTCAAATCGAATGGCTGGATCAAAAAGAATTTTTCTGCCCCGGATGTAACACAAAATGGGGAGAAGTTCAGAATCAGGCGGATTTTTTTGACCGCTGCCCCATGTGTCCCTGCCGTCAGTTTTATCTTTCCAAAAATTTTAATCAAATGGCTGGCTGCCTAATTATGCTGTGCGGCATAGTTGCCGTCCCGTGGACATATGGCCTTAGCCTGCCATTTTTTGCACTTGTAGACTGGCTGCTTTTTAAGAAGGTTCCGTACGTAATCAATTGTTACCGCTGCGGTTGTGAATTTAGCGGCTTTGAAGCTGACATGGGACGATTTAAGCCGTTCTTACATCACATCGGATTAAAATACGATAAATTCCGGTAAATGTGTTTATTGAGTTTGTTGTGTTTCTTGGGTTTTTTGAGTTTGTCGAACTCAATTAACTCAACCAACTCAATGAACTCAATAACTCTACTTTTTTTTGTAACAATTCTTCGAAAATTGCGTTTAAACAATGAAAGATCAGTTGAAAAAGGCGGGCCCGCCGGAGCATATTGCTCCATGAAACTGAAGGCATTGAACATTTAATCAATATGGAAAAGACAGACGAAGAGATCATGCTGGATTACCAGTCTGGAAATCGTGAGGCGATTTCGATGATATTTCATCGATATAAGAACCGTATTTTAAATTTTTGCGTCCGAATTTTGGGCAATCGAGCCGATGCTGAGGATGTTGTTCATGACGTATTTGTCGCTCTTCTGAGCAGTCCTTATAAGCAACAGCCTAACGCAAAATTTTCCACCTGGTTGTTTACCATCGCGCGAAATCGCTGTATCGATAAAATCAGAAAAACGAAAAAAATATTTTCCATGACGTTTACAAATAAAGACCAATCGACTCAATGGGATGTTCCGGATGAAACGGATATATCATCTCAAAATTTAGAGAAAAAAGAGCGGGCTGTATTTGTTCAAAAGGCCATCAGCCGACTGGATTATCAACAGCGTGAAGCGATTGTATTAAGGGAGTATCACCAATTTTCCTACGATGAAATCGCCAAAATCCTTAACTGTTCATTGAATAATGTCAAAATACTGATCTTTCGCGCCCGTGAAAAATTGCGGGTTGAATTATCTTCCTATATTCAGGAGGGTTACCATGATTAACAATAATGAAAAAATTAAAGAGCTTATCTCAGCCTATATAGACGGTTTCGTCACTGAAGAAGAAAAAAAAGAGGTCGAAGACCTGATCATTAATTCAAAAGAATGGCAGGATTATTATAAAGAATTGAATCGGTTATCGACGGCTTTAAAAGACTGGTCAGATGAAGATGTATCCGCTGATATGGCGAATAAAATTCAGAAGACACTTCTTGATGATAAGCTCCGGGAGAAAAATATGAATCGAAAATCAATATTTTCGTTCGGAGGCGGCGCCTTTGTAACCATAGCTATATGTTTAATTATCGGGACGATTTATTTCCAGACTTATGGAAAGAAAAATATTCAGCAACGTTTGAAATCCGCTTCGGATGATATTGGAGATCAGTTTTCCGTAGTTGACACTTCAATAGTGAAACGGACTGTATCAGCTTCGGTTCCGACTGTAACCAGTGCAGAGCGAAAAGCAGATACAGCTGAGCCCCAATATGAGCCATATTATCTGACGACAAGTTATTTGAAACCATCGGAATCAGAATCAGGATCGGCGATAGAATCATTCGGAGCAGGCGAAAAAATAGCCTCCTCTAAAGATGCTCGATACAGACAAGGTGCGGACGGATATCAATCTTCGGAATATGCCCGGTCGGATTCCGCTAATATGGATACTTTTGCGCCAATACAATCAAAGAAGGAAGGTGTACCTCAGGATGATTTACCACGGGGGGCCGCTTTGGGTGGTTTACGGATGGAGCAGGTTGCTCAAAAAACAAAGGGAAGTGCGACGTACGCTCGTCATCCCGCCGCTGTTCCACCGGCGAGTGATGAAACAATTCTCGAAGCCCAAAGAAGATATTTTGAATCCAATGAAATAAATTCCACGGAAAATAATAGAATGCCGGCTTATCGCGAAGATGATTATAAAGATCGGATCATTTATCCTGATCCAGCCGAACGCATCTATCCGTATCCTCAACCACAGTCTAATAGTGAGGAGTATGATTCAATTTTTGAAAATTCGTTTTATTCAGCGGTTAATGCGCCATTGTCAACATTCTCCGTCGATGTGGATACAGCGTCGTACAGTAATATTCGACGATTTGTCGACCAGGGCCAGCTTCCTCCCATCGACGCGGTGAGAATTGAAGAAATGATTAATTATTTTGATTATCAGTACGAAAAACCAAAATGGGGAGAAGCATTCAGCGTGACGACCAAGGGCGGCATTTGTCCTTGGGACAATTCTCATTATTTGGTGATGATCGGTTTACAGGGAAATGTCCCGGCGCAAAATAAAATCCCGCCGAGCAATTTAGTATTTTTAATTGATGTATCGGGTTCGATGAATCAATCGAATAAACTTCCGCTACTAAAAGAATCATTGAATATGATGGTCGATCAGTTACGGCCTGATCAAAGAGTTGCCATCGTTACGTATTCAGGCTCGGCGCGTTTATATTTGGATTCAACAACCGGCGCGGATAAGGGGCGTATTCATCAGGCGATTGACCGCTTAACCGCCGGCGGAGCAACGGCTGGTGAAGCTGGAATTAATTTAGCTTATCGTGTGGCTAAAGATAATTTTATTTCCAACGGCAATAACCGTGTCATTTTAGCCACCGACGGAGATTTTAATGTCGGCGCGCAAAATGATTATGAGTTGACTGAACTTATTACCCAGCGTCGGAAAGACGGCATATTCTTATCCGTACTTGGTTTTGGTACAGGTAATTATAAAGATTCCAAGATGGAAAAGATTGCCGATAACGGAAATGGAAATTATCATTATATCGATTCGATCGACGAGGGAAAAAAGGTGTTGGTCGATGAGCTCGGATCGACGCTGTTCACCATTGCAAAAGATGTTAAAATTCAAGTTGAGTTCAATCCGCAACAAGTTCAGGCTTACCGTTTGATTGGCTATGAAAATCGCTCATTAAATAGCGAAGATTTCAATAATGATCGCGTGGATGCAGGAGAGATCGGCGCGGGCCACACCGTGACAGCGCTTTATGAAATTATTCCGAACGGCGCGGCGCCTTCAGCGGCTTATCCGACGAAGGGAGTTGACCCTTTAAAATATCAAAAAACAAAAATAAATCTTTGGGAGAATTCTGAATGGATGACGGTGAAACTTCGATTTAAAGAACCTAAATCCAATCAAAGCCGTTTGATCAAAAGTATTGTGCATGCTAATGACGTGCGGGCTTATACTTCCGGAGATTTACAATTTGCAAGCGCCGTGGCTGAGTTTGGATTATTATTAAAGAACTCCCGATACAAAGGTTATGCAAATTATGATCATGTCATGGAGCAGGCTCGTCAGTCGATTGGAATAGATCCTGATCAACATCGAGAGGAGTTTATTCGTTTAGTTGACCAAGCCAAACAATTAGATCATCGGTATCAAGGATATTCGCAGCCGCAGCCTTACCCAATGGATAATACATATTACGATAATAATCAATATCCGACGGAAACACCTCCGATGCAGTTTAAATAGAATGGTGTATAGGTGGTTTCTCTCAATGAGAAACCACCTATGAAAATTATTAATCCTTTCTTGACATTGATCTGCAATTGAAATATATTGAATAAAATTATGTAAGTAAATAACATTATTAGATATATAAAAGATCAATGCGTAAAATTATTCCTACATTATTTTGTTCATTCCTGCTTATTCTTCTTCAAAATCATCTAGCCCAAGCCGCGACAATCAAAGGGAAGGTTGTATACAAAGGTAAAGTCCCAAAATTGCGCGAAATTAAAATGGGTGC
This sequence comes from Candidatus Omnitrophota bacterium, assembly GCA_018062515.1. Classification (GTDB taxonomy): domain Bacteria; phylum Omnitrophota; class Gorgyraeia; order Zapsychrales; family Zapsychraceae; genus JAGOSC01. Next base: position 39,155 of record JAGOSC010000001.1, on the reverse strand, counting down.
TGACCCGGTCTGCTTAACAAAACATACCAACGCAGTTTTTCCTCAAACAATTACTTTGGGGCCGAATAATGAAATGAAAAATGTGTTTTTTCATATCGTCGACGGGCTTCCAAAAAAAGATTATCCTGTTCCGACAGAGCCGGCCGTTCTGGATCAAAAAGGATGTATATACAGTCCTCCTGTTCTTGGCGTTAGGGTGGGGCAGCCGGTAAAAATTTTAAATCCCGATGGAACATTACACAATGTACATACCTTATCCAAAATCAATCCGGAATTTAATTTGGCTATGCCTAAATTCCGCACGGAAACAGTCAAAGTATTTGATAAACCCGAATTTATGTTTGAAATGAAATGTGATGTTCATCCATGGATGACGGCATTTATCACGGTAACCGACAATCCTTTCTTTACGACCTCGAATGAAGCCGGTGAATATGCGATCAATGATTTACCCGCAGGGACTTATGTCCTTGAGGCATGGCATCAACGATTGGAACCGCAAAAAATAACCGTCACCTTAGCCGAAGGTGAAACAAAAGAAGTCGATGTTACGTTCCAACGTCCCGACGGAAAATAGAAGAGCATAATTATGAGTGATCAACATCACCACCACGATACACACGAACTTCCTTTTTGGAAAAAATATATTTTTTCTACAGACCATAAGATGATTGGTTTTCAATATGGGATGACTGCTTTATTTTTTCTGTTTTTTGGTTTTTGTTTAGTCATGTTAATGCGCTGGCAATTGGCTTATCCTGAGCAAGCCTTGCCGTTCATTGGGAAATTATTTGGTGAATCGCGCATGCCGAATGGCGTTATGCTGCCCGAGTTTTACAATGAGCTTGGCGCCATGCATGGAACGATCATGGTGTTTTTAGGGATTGTTCCCTTGGCTGTTGGTGCATTTGCGAATTTTGTTGTTCCTTTGCAAGTCGGAGCGCCGGACATGGTTTTCCCGAGATTGAATATGGCCAGTTACTGGCTCTACTTTCTCGGCGGTGTAGTCATGTTGGGAAGCTTCTTTTTGCCAGGCGGCGCCGCTTCATCAGGATGGACTTCGTATTCTCCTTTAGCGAATATTGCTCCCGTCGGTCAAACAGCCTGGATTATCGGTATGGCTTTTCTCATTCAATCATCATTGTTAGGCGCGATTAATATCATCGCGACCATTTTTCAATTAAGAGTCAAGGGTTTGACATTTATGCGGTTGCCATTTTTCGTGTGGGCGCAGTTGGTGACATCATTTTTATTAATTCTCGCGTTTCCTCCTTTATTAGCCGCGGCTATCTTGCAATTAATGGATCGCGTCGCGCATACAAGTTTCTTTATGCCGTCGGGCTTAGTGGTGAGCGGGCAGCCTTTGGATATTAGCGGCGGGGGAAGTGTACTTTTATGGCAACATCTTTTTTGGTTTTTGGCGCATCCGGAAGTTTACATACTGATTTTACCGGCGATGGGAATTGTTTCCGAAGTTATTGCGAATAATATCAGAAAACCCTTATGGGGTTATAAATCCATGGTTTATTCGATTGTTTTTCTAGGTTTCATGTCATTTATTGTCTGGGCTCATCATATGTATTTAACCGGGATGGGAACAGCCATCAGCGCGTTCTTCCAGGCGACGACAATGATTATTTCGGTTCCGTCTATTATTATTCTTACCGCTTTATTTCTTTCCTTATGGGGAGGGGCTATTCGATTCAATACGCAGATGTTATTTGCTTTGGCTTTTTTACCCATGTTCGGCATTGGAGGGTTAACCGGGCTTCCGTTAGGTTTGGCCTCGGCGGATATTTATTTACATGATACGTATTATGTCATTGCCCATTTCCACTATATTGTTGCTCCGGGAACCATTTTTGGTCTTTTCGCGGGGATTTATCACTGGTTTCCAAAAGCTACGGGGCGGAAAATGAATTCTATTTTAGGGCAACTGCATTTTTGGCCGTCTTTAGTTTGTATGAATTATATATTTATGCCGATGTTTATTATTGGATTAGCCGGCATTTCTCGTCGATTATATGATGGCGGGGCAGGCTACGCCATTGGCAAAGAAGTTATTCATCTTAATCTTACTTCTTCATGGGCTGCCTGGGGACTAGGTATTGCTCAAATACCATTTATTATCAATTTCTTTTGGAGCATTGTAAAAGGTGAAAAGGTTAAAAATGACAATCCCTGGGATGCGACGACCATCGAATGGGATACACCGTCACCTCCCGGACATGGAAATTTTACGCACACGCCGGTTTGTTACCGAGGGCCTTATGAGTATAGTGTTCCCGGCGCAAAGAAAGATTTTTCTCCTCAATTTGAAGAAGTGATTGAGTATTCTGAATCAAAACCTGAACAAAAAATTCCCGCAAAGGATAAAGCTTAATGGAAATTATTCCGTACACGGTCGAGGAGAGAAAGGACACCGGCCTTTATAACGCTAAACTAGGAATTTGGCTATTTCTGTCTTCTGAAGTCATGCTATTCGGTGCGTTATTTTCATCTTATGTACTTCTTCGTATTGGTGCGCCGGTTTGGCCGCATGGAAAAGAAGTCTTAAATGTGCCCTTAGGTACTTTAAATACAATTGTTTTGATCAGCTCAAGCGTGAGTATGGTTTTAGCGTGGGTCGCTTTAAAAGAGAATAACTTTAAACGTTTTCGTTTAATGTTAGGCTTGACTATATTGTGCGCATTTATTTTTCTAATCGTAAAATGTTTTGAATATGGAGCAAAATTTCAGCATCATCTGTTTCCTAAAGAAAATACGTATTTTGCTATTTATTTTACGCTGACAGGTTTGCATGCGATTCACATTATCGGCGGTCTAATCGTTTTATTATATTTCTTTTTCCCTGGCAGTAAAATGTTTCAAACACAACCGCAAAGATTTATAAATAGAATTGAAGTCGTCGGTTTATATTGGCATTTCGTTGACCTTGTATGGATCTTTCTTTTTCCAGTTCTTTACCTTTTATAACAATGAGCAACGACACACATAATTTAAAAAAAGAAGTAAGTTTATATTTCAAAGTATTCGGTTCACTTGCCGTGTTGACGGTGATTACCGTTGCTATTAGCAATATACATTTGGCTATTTTCTTAGCCGTAGCCATTGCTTTGATTGTAGCAACTATAAAAGCTTCTTTAGTTGCCGCGTTCTTCATGCATTTAAGTCATGAGCGAAAGGTAATTTATTTTGTTTTAATATCGACAGCTTGTTTTTTTGTTGGAATGATTGGTTTGATTCTTGGAAGTTATTACTCTGTTCCGCATGGTACAAGAGATTTAAATTTGGATTATAAACATGCGTACTCCGCTCATCATGATGGCGGCGAAGTTAAGGCGGAGGGGGAAACACATTCCACGACTAGTGTTGAAGTCGAGCATGCAAACAATCCTGAAACCCCTGAAACAAAAAATGTAGAAACACCGTCAACAGTCGATACCGCTGCTCATCCAGCGCCTGAAGGAGAGACGCATTGAGTTTGAGAGGTTTTCATTTAATATTTGTGGTCGCAACCGTGTCGTTAGCGGTTTTTTTCGGCTTTTGGGCGTATAACGAGTATACCATCGAGCATAGAATTGGGTATTTGTTAACGACGACCGCGTCATTCTGCGCCGCTATTGGTTTTATTATTTATGGCATCACTTTTTCTAAGAAAATAAAGTAAGATGGAAAAATTATATTTTTTACTATTACTCTTAGGTTTTTCAAAAACAGCAGAAGCTTGTTCAGTTTGTTTCGGTGGAGATCCTAGTTCACCTCAAATTGTCGGCTTAAAATGGGGAATTTTCGTTTTGTTAGGAATTCTATCAGTCATTCTTACATTATTTGCCCTGTTCTTCTTAAATTTAAGAAAAAAATCAAAACTTTCCGTGGGAAATTAAGTAAATATGAACTTTTCGAAAATGTTATATTTGCCGATGGTTGCATCCTCGCATGGATATGAAATTGATTTTGTGATCATTCTTGTCCATTTGATGATGTTTGCTTTGCTGCTCGGCTGGGGTATATTTTTTATTGTCGCCCTGTTCAAGTTTAATGGGAAAATGAACCCAAAGGCGAATTATCATGGTGTTACGTCGCATGCGTCCAGTTATATTGAAATTGCGGTTGTCATCGCGGAGGTCGTATTACTTATAGGATTTTCAATTCCATTCTGGGCAAAACAAGTGAATGCTTATCCAAACCGTAAAGACATTGTGGAAGTTAAAGTAATTGCTGAACAATTTGCCTGGAACGTACAGTATCCTGGCGCAGACAAAATTTTTGGGAAAGCTGATGTAAAATTTGTTGATACGCAAGCGAATCCGTTAGGCCTTGACCCGAATGATCCGAATGGAAAAGACGATTTCACCACCATCAATCAACTTCATTTACCGATAGGAAAACCTGCTGTTATTCATTTAATGTCTAAGGACGTCATTCATAGCTTTGCATTACCGATTATGCGCGTCAAACAGGATGCCATTCCGGGGATGAGCATACCAACGTGGTTCATACCGACAAAATCCGGTGAATCAGAAATTGGTTGTGCTCAATTATGCGGAATTGGCCATTATCGTATGCGCGGTCAGCTTTTTGTCCACCATCAAGAAGAATATGATGCCTGGGTTGAACGGAATGCTCCAGTGATTGGCGGAGAAGGTGGAGAAGGTTTCGACGATTTCTGGAATTAGGCCATAATTTCCCTTCCATTATTTATCAAAAGTTAATATGAATACAAATATTTGGTTACGAAGATTTTCAAAGTTAACCTGCTTTTCCACTTTGTTATTGGTATTTGTTGGAGGGATGGTCACATCTACCGGTTCCGGTTTAGCTGTGCCGGACTGGCCGCTGTCTTACGGATCATTTTTTCCACCCATGGTCGGCGGTGTTTTTTATGAGCACGGCCACCGCATGGTCGCATCTTTTGTCGGATTATTAATGCTGATCTTAAGCGTTTGGTTGGCCTTTAAGGAAAACCGCAGGTGGGTTAAAACAATAGGATTTTTTGCGCTCGGTGCTGTTATTGCTCAAGGACTATTAGGAGGGCTAACCGTTTTATTTTTTTTGCCTGACGCAATTTCGGTTTCTCATGGTGTTCTAGCTCAAACGTTTTTTCTTTTAACCATATTCATTGCCTATTCTCAATCAAAGGAGCGGCAGATCAGGACTTTGTTGCATGATCGTGTTGATGCTGAGCTGCAGGGGATTACTCTTTTACTTATTTTCTGTATTTATATTCAACTGATTTTAGGAGCTATTATGCGCCATACGGGATCGGGACTAGCTATTTATGATTTCCCGACGATGGCTGGACGTTGGTGGCCGTCTTTTGACCAAGATATGTTGCTGAAAATCAATGATTGGCGTTTTGATCATGATATGGATCCCGTGTCGATTGGAAATGTGGTTATACATTTTATCCACCGGTTATGGGCGGGAGTTATTGTTATTGTTCTTTTCAGTTTAAATGTAATCAGTTTAAAGTGCCAACTGCAAAATAAAGGCAAAATTAAAAAGACGATTTTTTATCTCGACTGTCTGGTTTTCTTTCAAGTAGTTCTAGGAATCTTGACGGTTTTAACGCTTAAATCTCCGGTAATTACGAGTTTTCACGTGGTCACAGGTGCCGCAACGCTCGGCATGACCTTCTTATTATTTTTAAGAATTGCGCCACTTAGTTATAATAGATTTGTTAACGGATAAAAAAATGATTAAAGATTATATTGAATTAACAAAACCGCGGATCACTTTTTTAGTGCTGGTTACGACGCTGATTGGCTATTATCTCGGCGGACAAGGGATTCCTTCATACTGGAAGCTTTTTTCTTTGCTGACGGGAGTAGCGCTGGTTTGTGCCGGATCAGCGGCCTTGAATCATTATTTAGAACGGGAATTCGATTCTAAAATGAATAGAACAAAAAAACGACCATTGCCCATGAAACGCATACAGCCCGCGCAAGCCCTTCAATTTGGAGTAGTCTTATGTCTCTTAGGAATTTTTATTTTATATACGGAAACTAATATATTGACGGCATTTCTAAGCCTTTTAACGGCCTTTATGTATGTCCTCGTTTATACACCGATGAAGCGTGTCAGTTGGCTTAATACGACAATCGGAGCATTTCCGGGAGCCATGCCTCCCTTGGGAGGGTGGGCCGCAGCGACGGGAACGTTGAATTTTGATGCCGGAATTTTATTTTTAATTCTCTTTATTTGGCAGCATCCGCATTTTTATGCTATTGCCTGGATGTTTAAAGAAGACTATAAAATGGCGGGTTTTAAAATGCTGCCATGTGTCGATGAAAATGGGGGAAGCATGTTTGCGCAAATTCACTATTTTTCATTATTGTTGATTCCGATTTCTTTAGTTCCTTTTTTTACAGGATTGTCGGGCGCGGTTTACTTTTTCGGCGCATTGATTTCCGGAATTATCTTATTGATCATGAGTGAAATTTTTATCAAATCCCGCACGGTCATCGATGCTAGAAAACTTTTAAGGGCGACCGTGATTTATCTCCCAGTCCTATTAACCCTCATTGTTATTGATGTTCAATTCTGATGTTTAAAGACAAAAGACTACAATGGGCCGTTGGTATAAGCATAATCCTAGCGATTATTTTTGCCGTTTATTCATTTAAAGAAGCAACCAACATCCGTCAATTACCGATGCTCGGCCAAGCCGGATCGTTTGTTTTAACAGAAGCGAACGGTCAACCGTTTGATTCCGCCCAGCTGTACGGTAAGGTGTGGATTGCTAACTTCTTCTTTACGACCTGCAGTGATATTTGCCCGATGATGATCAAAAATATGTCGTCGCTGAGCCGGACCTTTGAAAAAGTCCACGGTGTTAAAATGGTTTCTTTCACAGTCAATCCAGAAATCGATACACCTGAAATTTTAGCGAAGTATTCTGAAACGCTGAATAAAGGCAAGGCCAACTGGTTTTTCTTGACAGGAAAAAGAGAGGATATCACACAGATCGTCGTGAATCAGTTTAAATTGGGCAAAGCCGATGAGCCGATATTCCACAGCCCCAATTTCGCTTTAGTGGACCGCGCCGGTTTTATCCGAGGATATTATGACGGGACAAATACCGATGAGGTTAATCAATTATTTAAGGACGCCAGCGTTCTGCTTAAGGACCGCTTTTAAATGGACATCACCATCTTACCCCTCATTAATGCCTGCCTTAATTTTACCGCCGGGGTTCTATTATTATTAGGATATAAGGCGATTAAAAAAGGTGATCAAATCACTCATCGGAAATATATGGTGACGGCCCTCGTGGTCTCAACTTTATTTTTGATTTCCTATTTAACCTATCATTATTTTCACGGATCGACGAGATATACAAAAGAGGGATTGCTGCGGATCATTTATTTTACTATTCTAATTACGCATACACCGCTTGCCGCTGTAGTCGTTCCACTGTGTATAACGGCGGTTTATTTTGCCCTTAAAGGTGATTTTCGTAAACACGTACGAATAACAAAATGGCTTTATCCCACCTGGATGTACGTCTCTGTGACGGGCGTGATTATTTATTTAATGCTATATGTATTTTAAAAAAATATTTTAGGTAGTTTTTTGTGGTGAGAATAATCGTTTGATCGCCTGTAGCATCTTCTTTTCTTTTTCCCAAAAAAAAGTAAATTGCCCTAAGAGAAAACCAAAAATAAGTAAACCGATTTGGTAAGTGGGGAAAATCACTAATAACCAGCAGATGAATTTAATCAGAAATGGTGTTTCATGTTTGATTCCAATGAGCACAAACACTGATTTTCGAATACGAACAACAAACATGCCTGCCAGTGAAAAAACCAACATAATCGCCGTAAAATCCCACATGCTGGTGATTTTCCATTTCGTCATTAATTTTTGAATTAATTTCTTCATAGGGTTTCGAGGTTAAAATTTTTTAAGATAAAATACGTTCCAAGAATGAGGACGAGCACCGCACAAAGGGCAAGCACTCGGATCATAAAGATAAATCCGTCGGCGCCCGAGTCAAATTTTAAGACATCTTTAAACTTTTCCATTTTTTATAAGGAATCGATTAATTAACCATCCGCAGGTGAATAAACCAATGCCCACCCACAAAATTGTTCGGCTCATCAGATTGGGAAAAGCCCGAATATAATCAATCAAAATAATGGTTAATCCCATCGCCTGTAATATTTTCCCGGCGTAATACATTAAACCACCGTTCGGTTAATTCCTGACATATCCAGAATAATCTGTGTGTTTTGTTGAAAACATGCATTCTGGACTATTTTAATTTTAATGTAATGCGCAATACATCCGAAAAAGAGGATGTAATAAAGCCATCCCGGAAAGCGGTAGGTGTCAACCGCGCCAACTAATACGAATAAAATGATCATAAAAAGTAAATTTAACATCAGGGGTGGGTAAACTTTTCTTTTTATGCCGATTGAGCGTTTATGAAAATCGGGATTAAGTTTATGGTCCCGGGTGTATTCCTTGACGCTGACACCGGTGCCGACAAAAAAGAAAATAACTAATGTCTCTGTAAAAGAGTAAAGAATACTCGTAAAGATCATAAATGTGACATGGTCGGCGTGAAAGACGGGGAACTTAAGAAAACTTTGAAAGAACGCAATGCCAAGAGAAAAAAAAGTTAAGGCAGTCAGAATATAACAGGCATACATAAAAAACCACATCGTGATTTAACTCCAAAATTGAAGGCAAGTAAGCGGGAAAGGACGTTACGCGCTAAATTTTTAGTAAGACTATTTTTCGGCTAACGGAGTTTTCTTTTCGGTAATCACCGGAAGATTAGGAGCTTTATCTTTATTAAGGCCGACATAACTTTTCCATTGCTCAGGCACATCTTCTTCGGTATAAATGGCTTGAACCGGGCATTCTGGGATACAAGCGCCGCAGTCGATGCACACGTCGGGATCTATCACCAACATTTCGCCATCTTCATGAAAACAATCAACCGGACAAACGGTTACGCAGTCGGTATATTTACATTTAACACAAGGTTGTGTGACAACATGAGTCATTTAAGCCTCCAATCTAAATCAGTTTTTTATTTATTTTTACAGTTTACAAAGAAACAGGTTCGTTCTCTAAAATTTTTTCCATGACCGGAGTGCTATTTATTTTAATATTCTTTTTTCCGGTTAACTTTTTAGTGAAATAATCGACGAAGGCCTTAAAGCCATGCAGTTTTCTTAAGAAATCGCCGAAGGTCCGTATAGAAATAAACATTTTCCACATTTGTTTCGGCCGAAGATAAAATTCTTTTAAGCCTCTATCAATATATTCATCAATGTCTTCACTGGTAAATTGTGGATAACTTAATAATGTTCTTTGTTCTTTTTGCGCGTTTAACCATTCCCGCCAATCATTGGCGCGAAGAAATTCATTTTCCTTGGCCCATTTATAAAGAGATGTTCCAGGATAAGAGGCAACCCCCGTAATTTGGACGGTGTCGAGGGGAAGAGACTTAGCAAAATCAATTGTTTTTTGCGCGGTTTCTTTGGTTTCACCAGGAGCGCCGATCATAAAACAGCCGTGAATGGTAAAACCTAAACGGTCAGCTTCAACGGCATATTGTCTAGCCATATCGACGGACACGCCACCTTTATTGATTGCTTTTAATCCATCATCATAACCAAATTCAAACCCGGTCATGAGCATGCGGCATCCGGCTTTTTTCATTAAAGGAAGGACTTCAAGATTCGTATTCACGCGCATATTGCAGGACCACGTGATTTTTTTATTGATTCCGCGTTTAATAATCTCATGACAAACTTCCGTGACGTGTTGTGTATCAGCGGCAAAGGTATCGGTTTCAAACATAATCTCGCGGATTTGAGGATGAAGTTTAAGATCGTATTCCATTTCATCGACGACGCTCATGGCCGTTCGATTTCTAAGGCGATAGCCATACATAATTTGAGGATCACGGCAGAACGTGCAACCATTATTACAGCCTCGTCCGGTCATGAGTGTTAAAAACGGAAATTTTTTCCCACCGTCCGGGTACCATTCAGGTTCGATTAATTGCCACGCCGGAAATGGAAGTTGGTTAACATCAATAGAAGGGCGATCACCATTGTGAATAACGCTGAGGGTATCATAATTCCACCAGGTTAATCCTAGGACTTTATCATTCTTTAAACCATCGGCTAAATCGCGAAGAGTATAATCGTATTCACCGCGGGCAATATAATCAACGATGTTGCGTGCAATTTGAAAAGTATTTTCTTGTTCGGCTGTCGCGTGTTGGCCGATAAAGCAGACTTTACAACCGGTTTTAGCTTTAATTTCTTTAGCCTGTTCAATGTCATTATAAATGGAGGGTGTGGTCGCGTGGATGATCAGAAGTTCTGGTTGATGATCAACGACTATTTTGTAAGATTCTTCCACGGTAAGATTACGCGCGGCGGCCTCGACGTAAATAACATCATGGCCGGCATCAATTAATACTTGAGCGGCGGTCAATAAATATTCAGGATGTCTTTGAACGCGTCCCCGGGATTTAGCGGCCCAGCGGGCAACACGAACAAAATCATCGCCGAAAGAAGGATTTAATATGGTTATTTTCATGAAAGTTTACGAAAAGAGGTTGCTCCGATTTATTCATATAGTAAACAGTGTGCGCGCATCATGCAAGTGATTTTTACATTTTTTATTCTTCATATTGTATTGACTCTTACTTAAGCCTTTAATATAATTAAATTCACTTCTTACTACATATAGTATAAATCAAAAATATCCATATACAAGATGGACCATAGTATTTCTTAAACCTGATAAAACGAGGTAAGGCCAGTGAGTACAGCATTTAACCAGCAGCAATTTAAAAAAACGATCGACGTCAAAGGTAAAAAATTTTCTTATTATCATTTGAACAGTTTGTCCGGTGAAAAAATTGGAAATCCTGAAAAATTACCTTTTTCGATCAAAGTCCTGCTGGAAAGTGCTGTGCGAAATTACGATAATTATTCGATTACCGTCGATGATATCATTACTCTCTCCAATTGGTCTGGAAAATCCAAAGAATTAAAAGATATTGCCTTCAAGCCTGGCCGGGTTATCTTACAAGATTTTACCGGTGTTCCGTGCGTCGTTGATTTAGCGGCTATGCGTTCCGCTATAAAGAAATTAGGTGGCGATCCTTTAAAAATCAATCCGCTTGTCCCGTGCGATTTGGTTATTGATCACTCCGTTCAGGTTGATGAATTTGGCAGCGCAGATTCATTGGCAAAAAACGTCGAGATTGAATTTCAACGAAACACAGAACGATATGAATTTCTTAAATGGGGACAAAATGCCTTTAAAAATTTCTCAGTTGTTCCGCCAGCGACGGGAATTGTCCATCAAGTTAATCTGGAATATTTAGCCAAAGGAGTTTTACGAAAAGAAATCGATGGTGAAATGGTTGCTTATCCGGACAGTCTCGTCGGAACGGACAGCCACACCACTATGATTAATGGTCTGGGTGTCGTCGGATGGGGCGTCGGAGGGATAGAAGCGGAAGCTGTTATGTTAGGTGAACCGATTGATATGCTTTTGCCGGAAGTTGTTGGTTTTAAATTAAGAGGAAAATTAAAAGAAGGTTTAACAGCGACGGACCTCGTGTTAACGGTTACTCAAATTTTACGTTCTAAAGGTGTCGTTGGAAAATTTGTCGAGTTTTACGGCGATGGATTAAAACATCTATCTTTACCTGACCGGGCAACGATTTCAAATATGGCTCCTGAATACGGCGCGACGATCGGAATTTTTCCTATCGATGAAGAAACATTAAATTATTATCGCCTAACCGGGCGTACCGACGAGGAAGTTGAACTCGTCGAGAAGTATATGAAAGCCCAAGGAATGTTCTATAATCCGAATAATCCCGAACCTGAATTTACCGAATCGATGGAATTAGATTTGTCGACGGTGCAACCATGCTTGGCAGGTCCAAAACGGCCGCAAGATCGCGTTATATTATCGGATATGAAAAGTGATTTTGAGAAAGGTTTGACGAAATCGGTCAAAGAGCGCGGATATGGGTTAGAACAAGCAGCTTTGAATAATCACGCAATGGTCGACGGATCCAAAGATGAATTAAAACACGGAGCGGTTGTTATTGCGGCTATTACCAGTTGTACGAATACGTCAAATCCATCCGTTCTTTTGGGTGCCGGATTATTAGCTAAAAAGGCATGTGAAAAAGGTTTAACAGTCAAAAATTTTGTAAAGACCAGTTTGGCGCCTGGTTCTCAGGTCGTCGAGGAATATCTTCGTAATTCAGGATTGCTTCCATATTTAGAAAAACTTGGATTTTATATCGTCGGATATGGATGTACAACGTGTATCGGAAATAGCGGACCTTTACCGGAAGAAGTATCTAAGGCGATTACCGAAGGAGATTTGGTTGCGGCCAGTGTGTTAAGTGGAAACAGAAATTTTGAAGGTCGTGTTAATCCTCATACAAAAGCTAATTATTTAGCGAGTCCGCCGATGGTTGTGGCTTATGCATTAGCCGGTACCGTCGATAAGGATTTAACGAAGGAACCGCTGGGCCAAGATAAAAATGGAAATGATGTCTATTTAAAAGATATTTGGCCAACGCAGGACGAAATCAATTATGCTGTCTCGAAATTTGTCACGGCCGATTCTTTTAGAAAACGTTATGGAAATGTTTCCAAAGGAAATAAAGATTGGAACGCGATCGAAGAAACGAAGTCGGAATTATATAGCTGGAAAGCGGATAGTACTTATATTCAAGAACCTCCATATTTCGTCGGTATGACGAGAGGAACGAGTCCTATTCAAGAAATTAAAGGTGCGCGTTGTTTGGTTATGGTCGGTGATTCTATCACGACCGATCATATTTCTCCGGCGGGATCAATTTCAAAAGATAGTCCGGCAGGAAAATATTTAATCAGTGAAGGTGTATCGTCTAAAGATTTCAATAGCTATGGTGCTCGACGAGGAAATGACCGCGTTATGACGCGCGGTACTTTTGCGAACATTCGCTTACGAAATCAATTGGCCCCCGGTACAGAAGGTTCGTGGACCATGTATTTTCCAACAGAAGAAAAAATGAGTATTTTTGATGCTTCGTTGAAATATAAATCGGATCAGACACCTTTAATCGTTATCGCCGGGAAAGAGTATGGTACCGGTTCCAGCCGCGATTGGGCGGCCAAAGGCGCGGCTCTGTTGGGCATAAAAGTCGCTATGGCGCAAAGTTATGAACGGATTCACCGCAGCAATCTCGCCGGCATGGGTATTGTGCCCTTAGAATTTAAGAGTGGGGAGTCAGCGGAGAGCCTTGGTTTAAAAGGTGATGAAACATTTGATTTTGAAGGCATTGACGACAAAATTAAACCCCGTCAGGACATTAAGGTCATCGCCAAATCATCTGACGGTTCAAAAAAAGAATTCTTTACGACTTGCCGTTTAGATACACCCGTGGAAGTCGATTATGTCCGAAACGGAGGAATTCTTCAAACCGTACTGCGTAAACTAGCCTAAATTGATTAGTCCCATTTAAGTAAGCTAGCATCAGCTTTATTGACAAGGCTGAAGAGATCATATAAAATCACTATTCATTTAAATAGTATATTTATTAAAGAGGTTTCAAAAATGCCGAAAACGATGTTCGACAAAATTTGGGAAGCTCACCTTGTTCGTGAAAGTCAAAGCGATACGGCGATTATTTATATTGACCGTCATTTAATTCACGAAGTCACCTCACCGCAAGCCTTCGAAGGTTTAAGAATTACCAAACGTAAGGTTCGTCGTCCGGAAAAAACCTTTGCCACTATGGACCATAATGTTTCGACCCGCACGAAAGATTTATCCTTAATCGACTCAACGTCCCGTATTCAGATGGAAACGTTAATGAAAAACTGCAATGATTTTAATATCATTTTGTATGATTTTGCTCATCAAGATCAGGGCATTGTTCACGTCATTGGGCCGGAAATGGGCATTACACAACCTGGATTAACGATTGTTTGCGGAGATTCACATACAGCCACACATGGTGCTTTCGGGGCTTTGGCTTTTGGTATTGGCACGTCGGAAGTGGAGCATGTTTTAGCGACGCAAACTTTGCAGCAAAATAAATCGAAAACGATGTTGATTAATATCGACGGGAAACTCGGGTTTGGTGTCACATCCAAGGATATTATTTTATATATTATCGGGAAAATTGGAACAGCCGGCGCGACGGGTTATGTTGTCGAATATGCGGGAAGTGCCATTCGAGCGCTATCAATGGAAGGCCGAATGACCATCTGCAATATGAGTATTGAAGCAGGCGCTCGAGCAGGAATGATTGCTCCCGACGAGAAAACGTTTGAATATTTAAAAGGACGTGATCATTCTCCGACGGGAAAAGATTGGGATGAAGCTGTTGCGTATTGGAGAACGCTGCCGTCCGACCCCGGAGCTAAATTTGATTACGTATTAAATATTAAAGCTGAAGATATAAAACCGCAAGTGACTTGGGGAACATCACCGGGACAAGTTACGGATATTGAATCAACAGTGCCGGATCCGGAAAGTTTTACGGACCCCGTCGAGCGAACAGGCGCAAGAAACGCTTTAAAATATATGAATCTTACGCCGGGAACAAAAATAGCGGAGATTAAAATCGATAAGGCATTTTTGGGATCATGTACAAATGGCCGCATTGAAGATTTGCGCGCGGCAGCCGCTATTGTTAAAGGGAAAAAAGTTCATCCGAGTGTCCAAGCTATTGTTGTTCCGGGTTCTGGTCGCGTAAGTCGACAAGCGCAAAAAGAAGGATTAGATAAAATTTTTAAAGACGCTGGTTTTGAATGGCGTTTTGCCGGATGTTCTATGTGTTTGGGTATGAATGATGATCAATTAAAACAAGGTGAACGCTGTGCCTCGTCGAGTAATCGTAATTTCGAAGGCCGACAAGGTCCGGGCGGTCGAACACATTTAATGAGCCCGGAAATGGTCGCTATTGCGGCGATTACTGGCGTAGTCACTGATATAAGGAAATTTATATAATGGAACCATTTATCAAACATAAGGGAATCGCGGCTCCTCTTGATCGGGTCAACATCGACACCGATATGATTATTCCGAAACAATTCTTGCGAAAAATTGAACGCACCGGTTTTGGTGTACATTTATTTCATGAATTACGTTTTCTCGATTATGAAGGCACCAAAGAAAATCCGGATTTTGTCCTGAACAAGAATCCTTACCGTAAATCAACTGTTTTATTAACACGCGATAATTTTGGCTGCGGTTCTTCAAGGGAACATGCGCCTTGGGCTTTGTCCGATTATGGTTTTCGTGTCATCATCGCGCCTAGTTTTGCTGATATTTTTGCCAACAATTGCGTTAAGAACGGAATATTGTTAGTCCAGCTTCCGACGGAGCAGGTGGAAGAATTGTTTCAGCAAGCGCTTGCAAAACCTGGAGCCGAAATAGGTGCAGATCTTAACGATCAAACAATCATTGATTCGAATGGAAAGAAATATTCTTTTAACATTGATGAATTTTCTAAACAATGTTTGTTAAATGGTTTGGATCAAATTGGCTGGACGTTGCAATTTGATGGAAAAATTAAGGACTTTGAAGACAAATTACGTAAAGAAAAATCCTGGATGGCTTAAAAATATATGAAAGAATCAAATCCCAAGAAAAAAGATTTAAGAAAATATTCAGCCTTCATTACCGATGGTTATGATCGCGCGCCCAGCCGAGGAATGCTTCGGGCTGTTGGTTTTGAAACGAATGATTTTGGTAAGCCGCAAGTTGGTATTGCCTCGACGTGGAGCATGGTCACTCCGTGTAATATTCATATTGATAAATTAGCTGAAGCCGCCCTCAAAGGTGTGAATCAAGCTGGAGCCAAGGGTTTGATTTTTAATACGATTACGATTTCCGATGGGATTTCCATGGGTTCGGAAGGTATGAAATATTCTTTGGTGTCGCGGGAAGTTATCGCGGATTCGATCGAAACCGTTATGGGTTGTCAGGGATTTGATGGTCTGGTAGCTATCGGAGGCTGCGATAAAAACATGCCCGGCTGTCTAATGGCGATGGCGCGATTAAATCGTCCGTCAATATTTGTGTATGGCGGAACAATTCTTCCAGGTTGTTATAAAGGTGAGAATAAAGATATTGTTTCGATTTTTGAAGCGGTCGGTGCCTTTGCGAATAAAAAAATTGATGAAAAAGAATTAACTGGTATTGAATCATGCGCTATTCCCGGGCCGGGTTCTTGTGGCGGGATGTATACGGCAAATACGATGGCTTCCGCTATTGAAGCGCTGGGTATGAGTATGCCAAATAGTTCAGCCCAAATTGCTATATCGACGGAAAAAGAGCAGGATTGTATTAATACCGGTCAAGCGATCATGAATCTCATGGAAAAAGATATTAAGCCACGTGATATTATGACGAAAAAAGCTTTCGAAAATGCTATTACAGTTGTTATCGCTTTAGGCGGATCGACCAATGCCGTATTGCATTTGCTGGCTATGGCTCATGCTGCCGACGTGAAATTGAATATTGATGATTTTACCCGTATTGGAAAAAAGGTACCGGTATTGGCAGATTTAAAGCCTTCGGGACGTTTTGTTATGGCGGAATTAGCAAAAATCGGCGGTTTAACTCCGTTGATGAAAATGTTGCTGGATAAAGGATTGCTGCACGGTGATTGTATGACGGTTACCGGAAAGACCGTCGCTGAAAATTTAAAGTCGGTTAACGCTTATCCGCAAGGTCAAGAAGTGATTCGGTCTTTTGACAATCCAATTAAATCAGAAAGTCATTTAGTTATTCTTTACGGTAATTTGGCTCCGACCGGCGCTGTTGCCAAGATTTCCGGAAAAGAAGGGATGAAATTTTCGGGACACGCTCGCGTTTTTGAATCGGAAGAAAAGGCCTTAGAAAAAATTCTCGACGGAACGATTAAAAAGGGTGACGTCATTGTTATCCGTTATGAAGGACCAAGAGGCGGACCCGGAATGCGCGAAATGTTATCACCCACATCCGCTGTTATGGGTAAGGGTTTAGGAAAAGATGTTGCCCTGATCACCGACGGAAGATTCTCCGGCGGCAGCCATGGATTTGTTGTTGGTCATATTACACCGGAAGCTTATGAAGGCGGTCCATTAGCGATTGTTCAGAATGGTGATCCGATTACGATTGATGCAAAAAAGCGTGAAATTTCTTTAGATATTTCTGCAAGCGAGATAAAAAAACGATTAAAAATGTGGAAACAGCCTAAACCCCGTTATAATAGGGGTGTTCTCAATAAATATATGAATCGTGTTACGTCAGCTTCTTTAGGCGCGGTAACAGATGCATAAAATATAAAAATTTAAACACTCATTATGGCAGGAAATACTTTTGGAGAAGTTTTTAAAGTAACCACGTTCGGCGAAAGCCACGGCCCTGCTATCGGTGTTGTCCTCGACGGTGTCCCACCCAATATTCCTTTAACAGAAAATGATGTTCAGCATGAATTGGATCGTCGCCGGCCTGGTCAAAGCAAAATAACGACTCAACGCCAGGAAGAAGATAAGGTTGAATTTTTATCCGGCGTTCTCGATGGAAAAACAACGGGAACTTCATTAGCGATGTTGATTCGCAATCAAGATCAACGTTCGAAAGATTATTCGAATATTGTCGATGTCTTTCGCCCGGGTCATGCCGACTATACTTTTTTTAAAAAATATGGAATACGTGATCACCGGGGAGGTGGACGTTCTTCCGGCCGTGAAACTGCTTGCCGCGTCGCCGCTGGTGCTGTCGCTAAAAAAATTCTTGAGAAAGAAAATATTCGCATCGTCGCGTATACATTATCCGTAGGGGACATCAAAGCGGAAAAAATCGATTTTACGGTGATTGAAAAAAATATGGTGCGAGCGCCGGATTTAGCGGCCGCTGAAAAAATGGTTGAGTTGATCGACAAGGCGCGCAAAAGTCTAGATTCCGTCGGCGGAGTGGTGGAAGCGATTGTACACGGTTGTCCGCCTGGTTTAGGAGATCCGGTTTTCGACAAGCTTAATGCAAAATTAGCGTATGGTTTAATGTCGATCGGAACGATTAAGGGGATTGAATTTGGCGATGGTTTTGCCGCGACGAAATTAAAGGGAAGCCAGCATAATGATAAATTTTTTATGGACGGTGACCGCATCCGCACGACGACGAATCACGCTGGCGGCACCTTAGGTGGAATTTCTACGGGTGAGAATATTGTTCTACGTGTTGCCGTTAAACCGCCTTCGTCGATTGCTCAATCGCAAAGCACGGTTAATCGTGACGGAAAGAGTGTTTCTATTGAAATCAAAGGGCGGCATGATCCATGTATATGCCCACGCGTTGTTCCCGTCGTTGAGGCCATGATCGCAATCTGTATCGTCGACAGTTTGTTTCTCCAAAAGACAATTTCTTAACAGATGTCGAATCTGCCCCCCACTAAAAAAGTTGTTTTAATCACCGGTTGTTCAAGCGGCTTTGGTTTATTAACTGCGGCTCGTCTTGCCTCAAGCGGACATATTGTTTATGCGAGTATGCGCGATATAAAAAAGAAGTCTGCCCTGCTCAGTGAGGTTAATAAGCGGGAAGGATCACTCAATGTTATTGAGCTCGATGTGATCGACCATCATAGTATACAAAAAGCTGTACAAAAAATCGGGCAGAACGAAGGTTATTTGGACGTGCTCATTAACAATGCGGGTTATGGAATAGGCGGGGCCTTTGAAGACTTATCCGAAGATGATATCCGTCGACAAATGGATACAAATTTCTTTGGCGTTCAAAATGTTACGCGCGCGGCTATTCCCTTAATGCGTCAGAGAAAAGGCGCGAAGATTATCAATATTTCGAGTGTTTCCGGTTTTTCTCCGTCGCCGGGTTTTGGTGCGTATAGCAGCAGTAAGTGGGCGCTCGAGGCGTTTAGTGAAAGCTTAAAATATGAATTGAGTCTTTTTGGTATAGATGTTTTATTAGTTCAGCCGGGAAGTTATAAAACAAAAATATTTTTTGAAAATTGCCGTTATGCCAAAAATTTTGATAATGAACACAGTCCTTATTTTGCCTTATCTCAACATCTGAAAAATAGAGTTAATGCGCACGTCGGAGCTTCTCAAAAAGATCCCGAGCAGGTAGCGGCTTTAATCGAAAAACTTATTCGCCAAAAATATCCTAAATTCCGTAACATACCGGATTTGAACAGTCAAATCCACTATTACTGCCGTAAATTCCTTCCATTCCGCGTTTATTCCTGGATTGTCAAACGCACCGTTTTTAACGGATTTCAGCCTTAATATTTTCGTTCCGATCTAGCTTGTATATAATGATTGGTAATGCGCTCAACACAAAAATGAGTATGGATATCCAAAATAAAATTGTATTAATTGAATAACCAGCGTCGAGAGCGAAGGCAATGGGGAGGGGTCCAAAAGCGGTGATACCATTTCGGAACATGGCGATTAATCCTTTAATGCTGCCCATATGTTTTGTTCCATAAAAATATGGATAGATTACATTGGTGACAGGGCTGCTAAACCCAAGGGCAGCGCCGATCAAAGAATAATATAACAATATAATTAATTTTGAACCGCCCATCGCCGGTAACAGGGTACCAACCCCCAATAATATGATCAAAAAAATAAATGGTATTAATGGGCCATAGCGATCAACAATGCCTCCAATCCATAGGGAACTAACTGCTTTAGATAAGGCATAAACAAATAATCCCGTCACTGCAAACGTAATTTCCCATCCATTGGCGACGAATAATGCTTCTTGATAAAAAAGTAATCCGGTTACTACCATCGGCGGAAGGCACGACGCGATTAGAATTAAATAAAATTTAACATCTTTGAGGGCTTCACTCACGGTGCAATCACGTTCGGTGCGAGAAATTTGTTGCGGTGGATTTCCCGGAAGATTTTGCGGATTGAAGTTCGTTTCACCAGCCTGAAATTCACCATGATTAATGTTTGATTTTTTAAGAAGGAATAATTGTAATGGCAACATGATAAAAATATTTGAAAGTCCAAAAATAATAAAGCCGGTACGCCATCCAAAATGCTGTAAAAGATAAAGCGAAATAAAAGGATATATCATTTCAGAAAACGGAAAACCCAGCGTAATAATTCCCATCGCCTTGCCGCGATTCTTATGAAAGTTTTTGACCATTAATGTCGACGACGCCAGGCTAAATACACCTTGACCGATGAGACGAAGTAGGAAAAATCCCAGGAACAATCCATAAATATTTTTTGAACCTGCGAGGATAAAACATCCCAGAGCCATAAGTATTGTCAAGTATTTAACGATGGTTTGAATCGGATACCGGTCGATCAATCGTCCTGCCGGATTTAATAAAAGAGCCGCTAATAATGTAGCGGTTGAATAAACGCCGGCAAAGGAGCTCAGGGAAATTTCTAAATCCCTAAAGATTGCGCCGATAAATAAAGAAATGAGAAAGGTCTGTCCAGGCGCTGAGAAAAACAATTGTGAAATGCCGAAGGAAAGTAGGAAGGGGTGTTTTTTAAAAAAATTAATCATGCCATTTAGTAGCTAAAGCCCATGCGGTGAACTAAAAACTCTTCTTCAGAACGGCAAGTGAGATAGGGATTAGTTTCTTTTTGTTGTTTCAGGGTGGCAAACGGAGTGGGACCGTAATCATGGCCGGGAAAAATCATTGTATCATCCGGAAGTTTCATAATAACGTTGTATAAAGTGTTGTACATAATCTTTGGATCTCCACCGGGAAGATCGCAGCGTCCGCAGCCATCAATGAACATAGCATCACCGGAAATCATCACATTTTGATGTAGAAAACTTTGACAGCCTGGTGTATGGCCTGGTGTTAAAAGACATTTAAACTCAAGCCCGCCTAATTTTAAAACTTGATTACTTTCAACTTCCACAATATTTTTATGTTTAGGTTTAAGAAAGGGGGCTTCATGCTTTGAAATGTATGCTGGTACATTGTGCCGGGACAATATTTCTTTTAAACCGTTCACATGGTCACCATGACCGTGCGTGAGAAAAATACTTTTAATCGTATAGCCGTGTTTTTTAGCTTTTTCACAGAGGTAATCGACATCCCAAGCAGGATCAATAACAGCTATTTCCTTTGTTCTTAGATCGCCTAAGAAATAAAGGAAATTCGCCATGGGGCCGAGTTGCATTTGATGAAGGATAAGATGTTCTGGTAAGGTCATTTTCCACTCACTGTAATCATTGGTATTCACAATTTTTTTATCATTATACAATATTGTACTGATTCATCAATGCCTTTGCGATTTTAAATCTCGTCTAAAGGATTCTATTCCTTGACAATTAATGTCGTCATTTTATAATAATTCATCGGAGAGAATCTTATGGCCCTTGTTAATTCCATTCCTATACCACTCGGTACCAACCTTCCAGCGTTTGAGTTAAAAGATGCGAAAAAGAAAGTTTTTAATTCTGACAGTTTTTTTCAACAAAATTATACTAAGGGATTAATCGTTGCGTTTATGTGCAATCATTGTCCCTATGCAAAGGCAGTTTGGCCAAGATTAATTCAGCTGCATCGGTATGCCAGCCGATTTGGAATTTCTATTGTCGCGATTAATCCCAATATTCATCCGGATTACCCTTTAGATAGCCCCATTCAGATGAAGTTGAAGACTGAAGAGTGGGGTATTCCGTTTCCATATCTTGTTGATTCGGCACAAAAGGTGGCGAAATTATTAGATGCCCGCTGCACACCGGATATTTATTTTTATGATGATCGTCGTCGATTAATTTATCATGGACGCTTTGATGACAATTGGCAGGATGAATCAAAAGTTAAAAGACAAGAATTAAAATCCGCCATCGATGATTATTCAATGGGCCGCAACATTAATCCCGATCAAAAACCCGCCATGGGCTGTTCCATTAAGTGGTTATAATCATTCAAGAATAAAAAATAGAATAAAAATGAGCTTGATTTTACATTTTAAAATGATACACTATCTCATAATTGGAAAATATTATGGATGAGCGTATAAAAAAGGAAAAGAATAAATTTGTCCGTTATTTAGAAGACTCGAATCTAAGGATGACAAAGGGCCGGGAAGAAGTGTTTGAAGAAATTATGCAAACACATGGCCATTTCGCGGCTGAAGAGCTGGTTCGATACTGCGCTAAACATCACAGAAAAGTGTCGCGGGCAACGATTTATCGTAGTTTGAAAGAACTGCGGGAGGCTGGGGTTATTCGGGAAACGGCCTTTGGTGAAAAACATATTCACTATGAACATGTTTATGATGAAAAGTTACATCATCATGCTCGTTGTATTCGCTGCGGAGAGTTTATTGAGTTAAATGATCTAGGCGAAGAACATCGGTATATTTCACAATTAAAATCTCATGGTTTTAAAATTATTGGTCATGAGCTACATTTTTACGGTTTTTGCAAAAAATGTCAGGAATAATAAGGAAGGGAAAAATGAATTTAAATTTTAGTTTTTTTAAAAAATGTTTTTTAATCATCGTATTTGCAAGCTTCAGTCTTATATCATCTGTCCAGGCGAAAACATCAAAATTGACGGTTGTTTCCACAATAGGACAAATTAATGACATTGTCATTAATATCGGCGGAGAAGATATCACGGCTATTGGATTAATGGGGCCGGGAGTAGATCCACATCTTTATAAGGCAACCGAGAGTGATGTGAGAAAATTAACCGAAGCAGATATTATTTTTTTCAGTGGTCTTTTCCTTGAAGCCAAAATGGAACACATATTTGAAAAATTACAGCGTCAGAAAATTGTCGTCGGTTTGGCAGACACACTTCCAAAGGAAAATTTATTAGAAAGTGAGACTTTTAAAAATCATTATGACCCGCATGTGTGGTTTGATGTCACGTTTTGGAAAATGGTGGCTGAGCAAGTACGCGACACACTTATAAAGGCTGATCCAAAGAATACTGCGCAATATCAGCAACGGGCCAATAAATACTTGTCTGAACTTGATCAATTGGATAGGTATGTGTCGACTAAAGCTGCGGAACTTCCTCGAGAACAGCGCATTCTCGTGACCGCTCATGATGCTTTTCGTTATTTTGGTCGACGATATGGATTTGAAGTAGTCGGACTGCAGGGTGTTTCTACGGAGTCTCAAGCTGGTGCCGCCGATGTAATTCGTCTAGCCAAATTCATTGCTGATAAAAAAATTAAGTCTATTTTTGTGGAATCATCTGTTCCTATCCGAAATATTCAAGCGGTGGTTGAAGCGGTTAAATCCAATGGGTGGGATGTAAAGATCGGCGGTGAATTATTTTCTGATGCCATGGGTGATCAAAAAACATTTGAAGGAACATATATAGGCATGGTAACTCATAATATTAATACGATCGTCGACAATTTAAAGGAATAGGGCTTTATGAATCCAACAATTCAGGAAACATATGCAATTGATGTCACGGACTTAACTGTGGCCTATCAGGAAAAACCGGTTTTATGGGACGTGGATTTTCAGGCTCCGAAAGAAAGTATGTTGGCCATTGTCGGTCCGAATGGCGCCGGAAAATCAACCTTAATCAAAGCCATTCTCGGTTTGATCAAACCAGCGGCGGGCCGTGTATTGGTTTTAGGACAAAATTATCGTGCTCAAGCTAAGTTGGTTGGGTATGTGCCGCAAAGAGGAAGTGTCGATTGGGATTTTCCGACGAATGTTCTAGACGTTGTTTTGATGGGACGATATGGACATTTAGGCTGGTTTAAAAGGCCGACGCAGGCGGATAGAAATTTGGCGATGGAATGTTTAGAGAAGGTAGGAATGAAGGACTTTATCAATCGACAAATTAGTCAGCTTTCAGGTGGACAGCAACAAAGGGTATTTATTGCTCGTGCTTTTATCCAGGATGCGCCGATTTACCTGATGGATGAACCTTTTGCCGGGGTGGATGCCACGACGGAGAAAAGTATTATCACTCTTTTACGTGATTTACGAAAAAAGGGGAAAACAGTTATTTGTGTGCATCATGATTTACAAACATTAAGAGAATATTTTGATCATGTTTTACTATTGAACGTGAGGGCGGTGGCGTTAGGAAAAGTAACCGATGTTTTGACTAAGGAAAACCTGCGACGAACATACGGTGGTCGGGCGGCATTTTTAGCTGGTGTGGATGAAGTTAAGGAAGATCAACATGATTGATTTATTTTCGAATTATACAGTGCAAATCGTTTTGCTGGGCTCTTTAGTCTTAGGAATCACGGCGGGAAGTTTAGGTGCCTTTGCTGTTTTAAGACGGCAAAGTCTTTTGGGCGATGCGATCAGTCATGCGACTTTACCCGGTGTGTGTTTGGCGTTTTTAATTACCGAAAGTAAAAATCCACTCGTTTTATTAATCGGCGCTGGATTATCCGGTTGGATTGGAACTTTGTTGATTATGCTCATCACCAACACATCCCGCATCAAGAAAGATTCAGCTTTAGGAATAGTGTTATCGGTTTTTTTTGGATTTGGTTTAGTTCTTCTTACGATTGTTCAAAAACTTCCAACCTCGACTAAAGCAGGGTTAGACAAATTTCTTTTTGGCAATGCGGCTACACTTTTAAAATCCGACGTGATCACGATGTTAGTTTTAAGCCTGATAATTTTTTCAGCGTTAATACTTTATTGGAAAGAATTTAAATTGGTCATCTTCGACGCTGATTTTGCCAGAAGCATGGGTATTAATGTACGATTTCTTGATATCTTATTAACGACTTTAATAGTAGCGTCGATTGTCATTGGCTTGCAAACAGTTGGTGTTGTTCTGATGAGTGCGATGCTTGTGGCTCCAGCGGCAGCGGCCCGACAATGGACTGATCGCCTTAGTGGCATGGTTATTATTTCCGCTATGTTTGGTGCTATTTCAGGAGTGAGTGGTGCGCTGGCCAGCAGTATTTTTCTCAATTTACCAACGGGGCCAATGATCGTCGTATTTTTGAGTATATTTGTTTTATTTTCTTTGGCCTTAGCTCCTAATCGAGGATTGGTTTGGGATTGGTTCCGCGCCGAGAAAAATAGAAAACAAATTCACACAACAACGATGTTAAAAAATTTACTTTTATTCTCGGAAATCAATACCAACCCGTTTCATCCGCATGATATTACCGCCTTAAAGGCGATTGGACGTGGTGCTATTGAACAGACGATGAACGAAATTGGAAAAAAGGGTTGGGCTAAACAGTTTCCAGACAAAAAATGGGCCTTAACCCGTCAAGGTTTAAATGAAGCAAAACGGTTAACCACCGAATTTGAGGAGCGAATCATTGTCGACACATCAATTTGAAATAATAATTTTGGCATCTCTGACGGCCGTAACTTGTGCGCTACCGGGAGTTTTTCTTGTTTTACGACGAGTTGCATTAATGAGTGATGCCATTAGCCATGCGATTTTGCTAGGAATCGTGGTCGCTTTTTTTATCACAAAAAATTTAGCGTCACCTTTCTTAATCCTTGGAGCAGCTGTGATGGGAATTGTTACAGTAGCCTTAACTGAGTTAATTATACAAACACGAAAATTAAAAGAAGATGCGGCGATTGGTTTGGTATTCCCTTTTTTATTCTCGGTTGGCGTCATATTATTAAATCGTTTTGCTACTGATATCCATTTAGATGCCGAATGTATTTTATTCGGGGAAATTGCATTCACACCGTTTAATCGTTTGTATATTAATGAAATTGATCTCGGGCCGCAGGCAATATGGGTGACAGGAACAATTCTTGTGCTTAATATCATTTTTATTTTGTGCTTTTATAAAGAGTTAAAAATTGCAACATTTGATCCCGGACTTGCCGCTACATTAGGTTTTATCCCGGTAATTCTAAATTATGCGTTAATGACTATGGTCAGCATCACCGCCGTCGGTTCTTTTGAAAGTGTGGGGTCAATTTTGGTGGTAGCTTTAATGATTGCCCCGCCGGCCGCGGCTTACTTGCTTACCGATCGATTGAGTTGGATGATTGTTATTAGTGGTGTCCTGGGGATTATGTCGGCCATTGGTGGATATTTAATGGCCTATTGGCTCGATGCCAGTATTGCCGGATCCATGGCTACCTTTAGCGGAATTATTTTCTTCTTAGTTTTTATTTTCTCGCCGGAAAGAGGTTTGTTGGCAAAATTTATTGTAAAAAAATGGACTAAATGGAATTTTGCTTCCGATACATTGGCGGTGCATTTATTGCAATCAGAATTGACACATGCGGAAGAAACCGAACAAATTGTTAGTCATATGAATGAACATATGCTTTGGGATAATCAATATACTTCAGAAGTAATTGCCCAATCCATCCAGGATGGTTTGATCAAAAAACAAGGGGATAAACTTAGTTTAACTCCGCTTGGGCGAGAAAAAGCTAAAAATTCCCTTTCTAAACAATAAAATTTTCATTAAGAATTAAGGTACAAATTGACTTATATTCTGCTTATGGTATATTCTTTTATTAGATAACAATTTATAGGTGAAAAATATGGAAACACAAATTTTAAATTTGACCGAATCAGCCGTGCAAAAAATATTGAGTATGGCTAAGAAGGAAAATAAGGAAGGCAGTTATCTGCGGGTCGGTGTTGTCACAGGCGGATGCGCAGGGTTATCTTATGATATGCGATTTCAGAAGCAACCGTATGATAATGACGTCGTCATCGATCAAGGAAATCTCAAAATTATCGTCAATCCTGAAAGCGTGCCTTTCTTAACAGGGATACAAATCGATTATATCGATACTTTGAAAGAAAGCGGATTTCAATATAAGAATCCTAATGCGACGAATAGTTGCGGCTGCGGAACTTCTTTTAGTTAATGCGTGATTCTTCTTTTACTTGCCGTATTTATCTTCATCATTGTGAAAAAAATTATTTATTCCTGTTATCAAATTTCTAATCCATCCAGAAAAAGGAATGTTCATGATCTCGCCTAGAGAACCGATTAAAAAAAATACACCCACCGAAATTGATTTTAATTACAGCGCGCTTCCAGGATCAAGAAAAATATATAAGAAAGGGAATATTTTTCCCGTACTAAATGTTCCTTTCCGTGAAGTTCAATTGTCTGATACGGTAGCGACGGACAAAAAGGTGAGTAAAAATAAACCGATCGAGTTATACGATACATCCGGGCCATATACAGATCCTGAGGTGGCGATTAATATTAACCACGGATTAACTGAATTAAGAAAATCATGGATATTAGACCGCGGAGACGTCGAAGAATTAAAGAGTTCATCTTCTGTTTATCGGCATCAAAGAGAAACCGATTATAGTTTAGATGTTGTTCGTTTTCCTAGAATCCGAAAGCCATTCAGAGCAAAAGCCAATCAAAATGTCACGCAGATGCACTATGCGCGAAAGGGAATCATTACTCCAGAGATGGAGTACATTGCGATTCGCGAGCGCTGTAAACCGGAATTTGTCCGTGATGAAGTTGCCCGCGGCCGGGCGATTATTCCAGCCAACATTAATCATCCTGAATCAGAACCGATGATTATCGGACGTAATTTTCTCGTTAAAATCAATGCGAATATAGGGAATTCAGCCGTCAGTTCAAGCATTGCCGAAGAAGTGGAGAAGATGAGTTGGGCTATTCGTTGGGGCGGAGATACGGTGATGGATTTGTCGACCGGACAAAATATTCATGAAACCAGAGAGTGGATTTTACGTAATTCACCTGTACCAATAGGTACAGTACCGATTTATCAGGCCCTGGAAAAAGTAAAAGGAAAAGCCGAAGACCTTACCTGGGGAATTTATCGCGACACATTAATTGAACAAGCCGAACAAGGCGTTGATTATTTCACTGTTCATGCCGGAGTTCTTTTACGTTACGTTCCTTTGACCGCGAAACGATTAACGGGTATTGTTTCTCGCGGAGGTGCGATTTTAGCCAAATGGTGTTTGGCTCATCACAAAGAGAATTTTCTCTATACGCATTTTGAAGACATTTGTGACATCATGAAACAGTATGATGTCAGTTTTTCTTTAGGTGATGGATTGCGCCCGGGAAGTATTGCCGATGCCAATGACGCGGCTCAATTCGGTGAGCTCGAAACATTAGGTGAACTGACGAAGGTTGCTTGGAGACACGATATTCAGGTCATGATTGAAGGCCCTGGTCATGTTCCTATGCATTTGATTAAAGAAAATATGGATAAGCAGTTAGCGATTTGTCATGAGGCGCCATTTTATACACTTGGCCCATTAACGACGGATATTGCGCCTGGATACGATCATATTACGTCGGGTATCGGCGCGGCCATGATTGGCTGGTTTGGTACAGCGATGTTGTGTTATGTCACGCCGAAGGAACACTTAGGTTTACCTAATAAGAAAGATGTGAAGGACGGAATTATCGCTTATAAAATTGCGGCTCACGCGGCTGATTTGGCAAAAGGCCATCCGCATGTAAGGGAATGGGATGACGCTTTATCCAAAGCGCGTTTTGAATTTCGTTGGAAAGATCAATTTGCTTTAAGTCTTGATCCCGAAACAGCTCAAGAATATCATGATGAAACATTGCCTGCTGACGGCGCCAAACTGGCTCATTTCTGCTCCATGTGCGGACCAAATTTTTGTTCGATGAAAATCACGCAGGATGTTCGTGATTATGCCGAGAAAAAAGGGCTTTCTGAAGAAAACGCTATCGACGAAGGGTTAGCCGAAAAAGCTGAAGAATTTAGGCAGCAAGGCGCAAATTTATATCAGTAATTTTAGGCAGGAATCGTGTTCTGTGCCGTGTTAAATATGGTAGGGTACTGACCGACAAAAATAAGAATCTTCTGATTAAACTCTTCCAATTCTTTTAATGTCCGATCGCGGTAACTTTTGGTTTCCTCAACCATTTTTGGAAATAATCCTCTGTAATACTCAACTCCATCTAACATATTGTTTTTAAATTCATTTAAATAAGCAGTCTGTTTTTCCGTAGGTTGCGGGAATGTTTTATGGACTTCCTTGATAAAATAATCCACATACATTTTTAATTCATTGATAAACATATTCGAACGATACGTCGAGTTTAGCAGGTTCAATCGTCCGTAAATATGGCCAATCATTTCTTCCAAAGTTACAATTTTAGAAAAATACGCAATATTCGGGCCCGGGCATACTGCTGTAAAGAAGGACACGCCTTGCTTAAGAATATCATTTTTTACTAACACCGAGGAACCTAGATCATGGCATATGCAGGCTTTATCGGTGACCGTATTAAATTGCCTCTTGAATTCATGTTCGGGTAAATTGGACTTCTCCAATTGTTCAATCTTTAATTTTTGATACTGACGGGACGCGGTACAAATTGGCTTTTCCGTGAATTCAGTATTGGAAACCAAGTGGCCTTTCGGACAAGCGCTGCCTGGTTTTCCACTTGCAATCTTGCGGTTCCGTTCAGCATCACTTTGGCTGTCTCTAAGATTATTAAAAGGTACACCAAGAGGAGAAACATTACTTAAATAAAGGTCAGCTTCACCGGCTTTTGCGAGTTTATCCAATGTTTCTAGGTCGACATTCGTTACCTCAGGACATAGAAGAAAAGGTGATGCCCAGCCTGTGCCATCAAGATCGTAATAATTGAGTAAAAAGCTATCTTCAAGTGCTGTTCCAATACCGCCCTGAGCCGTAATACGCATTTCGTGAGGTGATGAAAAGAGTGGTTTTTGATTGGCTTGCAAAGCTTCATTACAGGTTTGATGAAGGATTTGAACGAGCTCATCTTTTTTCTTTTTAAATTCTTCTAAGATGGGGCCCATGAGAAAACCATCGGAGGCAAAAGCATGGCCGCCGCAGTTCAAACCAGATTCAATTCTAAATTCGGAAATCCATAAACCTTTTTTTGCAAAAAATTTTCCCTGAATGATGGATGATCGATAATCGCTGACTTTTAAAATGATTTTTTTCTTAATTTTACCTTTAGTGTCGGCAAAAAAACCTTCAAATTTTTCGACATAACTATATAATCGCCGATTGATACCAGCGGAAAACACAATGGCTGAGCTTACAGTGCTTAGCGCATATCCCCGAAGAGCGGAGAGAGCATCGGAAAATTCAATAGAAAGTTCTTCGCGTTTTTGCGAAAAATTGGCGCGATCCAATTTTGTCATGATATTAACATCAATGCTGCCCGGTTTCATCAATTGCCGTAAGCGGGCTTGGAGCTCCATTTTAAGGGAGGCATTTTCTGTGGCTAACATTTCCTTGTAAAGTTTTTTCAAAGGAGAATTATTACCAAGCATTTCGAAATATTTGGTGATTTCACTTCCCATCTCAAAACAAGAGTTACGGACTGCTTCAAATTTCTGATTGACAATCTTGTCGATTAAGTTCAGATAAGCGGTGATTCGGCGGGCCCTAAAATCTTCATCATATTTTGTTATTGGCTCGTATTGTTCGCCGTATTTTTGACAATAAAATTGACGCATTTGTTCAATTAAGGTATCATCAACCAGTGAAATGACGGATGATATTCCGTAATGCGCAACTTTGATAGGTGTGTCGATTGAAAAGGCTGTTCCCATGACGGGAACGTGAAATGTGTGCGGTGTAGACATTAAAAAGATCTCCTAATTTGTAATACAATTATACCTAATATTTGCCTAAATGCCACATTTTTATGCACTTTGTGTTTTGTTCTAAATCCGTACGAATTTTGGTAACTGCATACTTTTGTATTAAAATAATTTTTTATTTTGAAAGGAAATAATTTCATGAATCAAAACGAATATCTTGAGCTCGCCCAAAAAAGTATAGCTGGCGAGCTAATCTCCAACCCTTTGGCATTACAGATTTTAACCTCACCAGATATTGAGATTTTACCTCTGTTAAATGCTGCGTACCAAGTTAGGCAAACATTTCGCGGAAAATCAGTCACGATTCATATCATTAATAATGGCCAAAACGGACATTGTCCGGAGGATTGTCATTACTGTGCCCAAGCCAAATCTTCAAAAGCTGATATTGAAGAATATCCGCTTAAGTCAGATGATGAATTTATGGCGGAAGCCAAACATGCTTACGAAAAAGGGGCCTTTCGCTATTGTATGGTGTTTGCTGGACGTGGGCCGTCAACAGGTCGTGTTGATCGTTTATCGAATTTAATCAAAACAATAAAGTCTGAATATCCGTCTTTGGAAATATGTGTTTCGACCGGACTTTTAGATTATGAAAAAGCAAATCGGTTGAAGGCGGCTGGACTGGATCGATTGAATCATAATTTGAATACATCGGAAAAACATTATGGGAACATTTGTACAACGCACACATATCAAGATCGGCTTAATACTTTGGATGCGGCGCGCCGGGCAGGGATTCAATTGTGTTCGGGAGTTATTGTCGGAATGAATGAATTTCATCAAGACATTATTGAAGTGGCATGCTCGCTTCGAAAATTAAATGTAGAATCCATTCCGGTGAATTTTCTTATGCCGATTCCGGGAGCAAAATTGGACAAACAACCTATGTTAACTCCGGACTATTGTTTAAGAGTTTTATGTTTATATCGTTTTATTAATCCAAAAGTGGAATTACGAATGGCCGCTGGTCGAGAAATTCATCTACGCGGAATGGAAGTGATGGGATTATATGCCGCGGATTCATTATTTTTGGATGGATATTTAAATATGAAGGGTAGTGAACGTAGACGAACATTACAAATGATCAAAGATGCAGGGTTCATAATCAAATCAGATTTTTCCATCGATGACGTTTTAGAAACAGAAAATGATTATCCCAGACTCAGCCCGCAAGATTTAGCTAACCAGAACATGTTAAAGGGTTTAGCTGAATTAAGACCTCAGCTTAAGATCAAATCCTGTTCATAATATTGTTAAAATCTTATTGAATCGCTCCGTTAAAATGATATAGTGAAATCTATATCTATTTCATTAACAATTAAAAATTTTTCGAGGGAAAATGCCTAAAGAAACTTATCATATTCAACGTTTTGAATTACTTATGGACGCTGGCTTCGGAGCTCAAAAAGCCGGTGATATTCTCGTCAGCGCCTTCGCACATTCAGGGAAACATGTTTTTATTGAACCTATGATTCCTGCCGAAATTTCACCACCTGCTCGATCTCGCCCAGCTTTATCTGGAATTATCATCCGTGTCGCTGATTTTGACATGGAAAATATCGGAAACAATACCGACGTTATTATCGCCCAGCATGAAATCGTTTTAGACCGCCGTCTCGACGACGAAGAACATAATCCGAGCTGCCGAGTTTTATTAGATATGGGTGATAAAACGGCCAATGAAGAATCATATGAAATGGTTTGTAAAAGAGCAAGTAAGTTAGGTTTGACTATTTATCCTTTTGAAGTGACTGATACGGCAAAAAATATTTTAAAAGAACTCGCCGGAAAAGGTAAAAATATGTTTTATCTGGGCATGCTTAGCGCCCTGTATAATGTCCCTGAAGATAAAATGATCGAAGAGATTAATCTTACCTTCGGAAAGAAATTAAAAGAAGAGGCTTTAGCCAAAAATATTTTACTATTCCAAGAAGGGCATAAATTCGCTCAAGCGAATGTGCCTTTCTCATTTGAAATTAATTCTGTTTCGCATGGAAGTGAAGACCGAATTTTAATCGACGGGAACACTGCTTTGAGTATGGGAATTATTGACGCCGGTATAAAATTGATGTCCGGGTATCCGATTACGCCTGCGTCGTCCATCATGCATACATTAGCGAAAGTTTTTCCGTCCTACGGTGGCATGGTTCATCAAGCGGAAGATGAAATTTCCGCGATTGGAACGGCCATAGGATCTTATTTTGGTGGAACACCGTCGATCACAGCCACGTCCGGCCCAGGGCTATCTTTGAAACAAGAATTCATTGGCTATGCAGCCGCCGCTGAAATTCCCATTATCATTGTGGACGTTCAACGTTCCGGACCGTCGACAGGTATGCCGACTAAAACAGAACAATCCGATTTGTTGTCAGCCATTTATGGTCCACACGGTGATAATACAAAAATTCTTATCAGCGTCGGAAATATCAATGATTGTTTTTATGCCCCTCAATTGGCCCGTTATTTGACCGAAAAATTGCGGTTGCCTGTATTCATTATGAGCGACTTTCAAATGGCCAACTGCTATAAAGTCATTCCTAAACCTAAACCTTATGGTTTGGATAAAATTGAGGATATTTCAGACGATATACTTCAGCTGTTTTCTATTGAACGACTTCCCGATAATATTGAAATGGTTCGTTCTGACCAATCTAATCCAGGCGTTCCTGGTCATATGCGACGTGTCACCGGATTAAATACTGATCAAAGCGGTAAGGTTAATTATTTTGCCAAAACCAATCAACGTTCTCATGCCGTTAGAAATGAAAAAATTCATACAGTTCAGCGAGCTTTAAAAGAACCGCCGATTATAGGATGTACAGAAGGTGATGTTCTCGTCATTGGCTGGGGTAGCACCATGGGAAGCATTAAGGAATCTGTCTTAACTTGTCAGCGTGAAGGTTTAAAGGTGGGTGGAATCTGTTTTAAAATTGTTTATCCATTACCGCTCATGTTAAAAGAAATTTTTAGTCGTTTTAAAAGAGTAGTCACCGTCGAGCAGGCTTACGGGGATGAATACAAGGCAACACCTTTGGCGATGTTTTTACGATCGAAAACATTGGTCGACGTCAAAGCCATGATTTCCCGAGCGACGGGACGACCCATTGCTCCTAAGACAATTAGTAATGCCATTAAAGACATAATCAATGCCCAATAAAGGATTAATTATATGACAACCGTAACGGAACAAACTCCCGGTAATCCGCTGACCGTCAAGGATTTAAATACAGAAAATCCTCGTTGGTGCGCAGGCTGTGGAGATTTTAGTATTATCATGGGAATTAAACGGTTCATGGTCAATGAACAAATGGAGCCGCATAATACAGTGAATGTGTCGGGTATTGGCTGTTCTGGACGCGCGCCATTTTATATTAACGCTTATGGTGTGCATTCGATTCATGGACGGGCTATACCAGTGGCGCTTGGTTTATCATTGACCAGGCCGGAATTAAATTTATTTATTCACTCAGGAGATGGGGACGCGATTAGTATCGGCGGTAATCATTTACTTCATGGGATTAACAAAAATTTTAATTGTGTTTTTGTGTTATATGATAATGAACTTTATGCTTTAACGAAAAGTCAAACTTCACCCACGACGAGAAAAGGTCATAAAACCAATACGCAACCGGCCGGTTCTTATTTGGAGCCGATCAAAGCTTTAAGATTGGTCTTGGGTATCGGTGCATCATTTGTTGCTAATACTGCAGATTGGATGCCGGATCATTTCGTCAGTACGATGGAAGCGGCGTATGCCCACAAAGGATTTTCATTTGTTCACGTTTCACAAAGATGTCCGCATTTTGATCCATTAAATTTTGATCATAAATCGACGACGTGGTTTTCATTTTTGAAGCATGAAAAAGGTATTGCTCCGGATAAACGTATCGCTGACAAGACAGAATGCATCACACATGATCCGAGTGATTTGGTGAATGCGTTTAAATTAGCCAGTGAAACGCGAACCTATTATGGTTTACTTTATCATGATCCTAGCAAACCATGTTATGATACGATTCTTCAAGAGCAGACAAAAAATGCCCCCCAAAAAGATCGTTTCAAAATATTAGACAGTTATAAAATTTAAAATGGAAAATGTCATCATCATCGGTTCTGGGCCTGCCGCTCATACGGCGGCAATTTATTTGGGCCGGGCCAAATTAAATCCGTTATTATTTGAAGGTCTGTTTGCGGCCGGCGTTGCCGCGGGCGGTCAATTAACCACGACGACAGAAGTGGAGAATTTTCCAGGATTTCCGGATGGAATTTCCGGCCCTGAACTTATGGTCCGTTTTCGTGAACAGTCGATCAAATGCGGTGCTCGAATTGAAACCGTCACGGTTGATAAAGTCGACTTACAAAAAAATCCATTCACAGTATTTGCAGATGGAAAAGAAATTGAAACGAAGGCAGTCATTATTGCAACGGGTGCGACCGCTAAACGCATGAATGTTCCCGGAGAAGAAAAATTGTGGCAAAAGGGAATATCGGCATGTGCCGTTTGTGATGGCGCTTTACCATTTTTTCGAAATAAAGTTTTGTTTGTTATAGGTGGAGGGGACACAGCCTGTGAAGAGGCAACATATTTAACAAAATTTGGCAGTAAAGTTGTGATATGTGTCCGTCGAGATCAAATGCGGGCGTCTAAAGCTATGCAAAACCGTGTTTTGTCCAATCCGAAAATTGAGATCATGTGGAATACGACTCTTGTTGAGGTTTTGGGCGACAAGGCTTTATCGCAAGTTAAATTATTAAATAGTCAATCCAATCAGGAATCAGTTGTACCCGCCGGCGGACTTTTTTACGCCATTGGTCACATTCCCAATACTGTATTTCTTAATGGTCAAATCACGTGTGATGATACCGGTTATATCACCACGCAGCCTGGAACAACGTTAACGAATGTAAAAGGCGTTTTTGCCTGCGGTGATGTTCAAGATAAAGTTTTCCGCCAGGCCATTACCGCAGCCGGCACCGGCTGTATGGCCGCCCTCGAAGCAGAAAAATTCCTCTCTGGTCATTAATAACCTTCCTTCATAAATTCAACGATTAAAAGCTTTTGAAAAAAATTTTGATTTATGTTACTATGCATCTTTCCTATTAGATATTATTAGAAGAAGTAATGTAAAGGATTCAACGTGAATAAGGGCGATGAACGGCAATTGACTCAAGCAAAATCAGATTCTTGGAAAATGTTTAATCGCATTTCCAAAAAATATGATCTCCTTAACCGCATATTATCGCTAGGGTTAGATATATCTTGGCGAAAAAAACTTTCTGCATTTTTGCCTTCCCAACCGAATGTTAAAATTCTAGATTTAGCCACCGGAACCGCGGATGTTCTTATTACTCTTGTTCAAGACAAAGCAAATGTCGGCGAAGGTGTTGGTGTGGATATGGCTGAACAAATGCTGGAAATCGGCCGTAACAAAGTTGCTCAAAAAGGGCTTCAAGGGAAAATTCAACTCCGAATCGCTGACGCGAATCACTTACCATTTCCTGAATATTCCTTTGATTGCGCAACGATTGCTTTTGGTATACGAAATATGGAAAATCCCATTACGGTTCTTAAAGAAATGTATCGCGTTTTAAAACCAAATGGCCGAAGTCTTGTGCTGGAATTTTCATTACCCCAAAATAAAATCATTCGGATCGGGCATGTATTCTATTTACGAACAGTTGTTCCAATCATCGGATGGTTGTTGAGCGGAGAGTATAAAGCTTATAAATATCTCAACCAAACCATTGAACGTTTTCCGTATGGACCCGCATTTTGTTTATTAATGGAGGAAACGGGATTTGTTCACGTCAAAGCGAATCCGCTCTTGTTTGGGGCGGCTACGATTTATCAAGGTGATCGTTCATGATTACGGTTTTCCGCAGCAATCAACTTCACGCCATTTCGGATTTAAAAATACAAGCTCGTCGACAATTAGAGCCATTACCGAGAATGATCGCCGCCATTGGTCAATCAGAAATCATTTATCGTTTTGAGTATGATTGTGAGCAAATTGATTTATTGGCGTGGTTACACAATCAACGGTTCGAAGAAAAAATGTATTGGTCGGATCGCGATGGTTCATTCGAAATGGCGGGAATATTATCGGCCGATACAATCAATGGTCATGGACCGTATGAATTTCAAAATGTATTTGAACAGGCTCAGCAAAAGTTATCGGCGGACGATAAAAATTTACGCTATTACGGCGGATTTTGTTTTGATATAAATTCGATGAATGAGGATTGGAATTTATACGGAAGTTATCGTCTAGTCGTCCCGCGATTTGAAATCAACCGGAAAGACCAGGCATATATATTTGCGGTGAATATTCATATTCGTGACATTAATCCAGAAAAAATAGGGAAAATACTGCAGGAATTGGAACAAATTGATTTTTCTTTAAATACTCAATATCGAGCGGTGCCAAAGATTTTGTCTCGAGAGGATAAGCCCTCTTTTAATGAGTGGAATAAAATTTTTCCAAAAATTGTTAATGGCTCGTGCGAAAAGATAGTATTAGCTAGGAAAACAGATTTTGATTTTAATGTTCATATAAGACCGAGCGCTTTAATAAAATTTTTAAAAGTGCAAACGCCTAATTGTTATCATTTTTGTTTTCAGATCGACGCTGATCATGGATTTCTGGGTGCCACTCCGGAGCGGTTATTAAAGATGGTGGATGATAAATTATATACAGAAGCTGTGGCGGGAACGACACCGAAGGGTGATTCTGTGGATGAAATTCGACAACAAGAAGAAAAATTATTATTAGATGAAAAGATTCAACGTGAACATAATGTTGTCGTCGATTCGATTAAAAGTAGTTTACAAAAATTTTGCAGCCAGTTTCAAGGCGATTCCAGGCCGGCTTTATTAAAATTAGAAAACGGACAACATTTAATTACCCGGTTCGAAGGAACAGTAAAAGGGAATTATTGTGCGGATGATGTTTTAAATGAATTGCATCCGACGCCGGCGGTAGCAGGTTATCCGCGAGAAGAAGCGATGAAGGCCGTCATACAGAATGAACCTTTTGCTCGAGGCTGGTATGCTGGTCCCGTCGGATATATTGGTTATAATGAATCTGAATTTGTCGTTGCCATTCGGTCCGGGTTAATCGATAAAAATCGATTGTCGCTTTTTGCCGGCGCGGGTATTGTTAAAGGTTCTTCCGCCCAAGATGAATGGGATGAAATTGAAAATAAAATTAGTCGATTCATGAAGGTCTTTGATCAATGAGTAAAATTAACAGCGCGTCCTTACAACAATATTGGGCTGACTTGATGGTGGAAGAATTAATACGTTTGGGTGTTAATTATTTCTGCTGTTCGCCCGGATCACGCTCAACACCATTAGTCCTCGCCGTAGCTGGAAATAAGAAAGCGAAAAGTTTTGTTCATTTTGATGAACGAGCTGTAGCTTATCACGCAATGGGTTATGCGGCTGCTAAACGTGGGGGAAGTGCTATCATAACCACGTCGGGAACCGCGGTTGCAAATCTCTTGCCGGCCGTCGTCGAAGCATCCAAGAAAAAACTTCCATTAATTATTCTTACCGCCGATCGTCCACCGGAATTGAGACATACCGGCGCGAATCAAACCATTGAACAAGTGAATATTTTTGGGTCATATGTCCGTTGGCATTCTGATCTTTGTGTTCCCGACGAGAATATTAAACCATCATTTGTGTTGACGACGATCGATCAGGCTATTCATCGTTCCAAAGGCGAATGGCCAGGACCGATTCATTTAAATTGTATGTTTCGTGAACCATTGTTTGCAAATAAAAAAACAGGGATACTGAATGCGTATAAACAAGATCTTGACATTTGGTCACAATCAGACAAACCATTTACGAAGTACGAACGAGCATCATCGACAGTATCGAAAGATCAAGCCTCGCAATGTATTGATATCTTAAATAATTCGAAAAAGGGTATTATTGTCGTTGGAAAATTGTCAGATGGGTCACAGTTAAATGTATTACAGTTAGCTGAGAAATTAAATTGGCCGATTTTTCCTGATATCACGTCGGGGTTAAGGTTAGGACAAAAGTCTGAGCATATTATTTTTCATTTTGATCAATTAATCGATCATGTTCCCGTCGAATTTGACACGGTTTTGCATTTGGGTGGGCGCATAACCTCGAAAAGATTCTCTGCGCTGATCGAAAAGAACAAGCCAAAAAATTATATTATGGTGCTGAATCATCCATTGCGTAATGATCCCCAGCATCATTTGACTCATCGTGTTCAGTGTCACACGGGTGATTTTTGTCAGACGGTTTTAGCAGGTATTAAAAATAAACCGGCCCAGGCCAGTCTCACAAAGTTAAAAAAATATGATATTAAAATATCTGAGTTCCTGGATAAAAATTTAGTAGAAATCGAAGGTATAAGCGAACCAGGAGTTTGTCGATGGGTGACTCGAACAATACCACCCACTGATGCATTATATTCGGCGAGCAGTCTTCCGATACGCGAATTAGATATGTTTGCCGATCATAACGGTTCAGCAGTTCCCGTGGGTGCAAACCGCGGAGCCAGCGGAATTGATGGAACGATTGCTTCGGCGGCCGGATATTCTATGGG